>DAOLCW010000166.1:0-5436 GCA_035327665.1 Kiritimatiellia bacterium | reverse complement strand
TCCCCCCCCTTCGCCACCCCCGCATTCCCATCCGGACTCCACTGCAACCCAAACCCCGAAGCCGCCGCCTCCACCCCCAACTCCGCCCGGTCCACCCCCCGCCCTCCCACCGCCAAATCCCGGTTCCTCTCCAGCGCCAACCCGATCGCCTCCTCCAGCCCCAGCCAACGCACCTCCTCCCCCAGAGCGCCTCCACTCCAAGCCAAAAACACCACCACCCATGACATCCGATTCAGCATCGCCCCCTTCTAGCACACCCCATCACCCCCCGCAACATCCCCCCACCAGCACAAAAAGAGCTTGTTGCGCCGAAGCTCCGCAGGAGCAAAGACCCAAGCTGCTTAAAGCCGCGAAATCAACAATTCCCGCTGAAAAACCAACTCCTTCGGAAGGTGACTGTACAACTTGATAAACAACTCATCCTGCAACACCAATTCATGATGCCACTCCGTAGGCTCGATCTTCATCACCTCATCAAAGCGCTCCCGCGTCATCTCATCCAGACCCCGCCAATCGATGTCCTCATATTCCGGCACCCAACCGATCGACGACTCGATCGCATGCTTGCCATGGCGGCACCGCTCCACAATCCATTGAAGCACCCGCATATTTTCCCCATACCCCGGCCACAGCCAATTCCCCTCCTTATCCCGACGGAACCAATTCACATGGAAAATGCGAGGCGCATACGTGATCAAATGCCGCATCGCCAGCCAGTGAGAAAAATAATCCCCCATATTGTACCCGCAAAACGGCAGCATCGCCATCGGGTCGCGACGCACATTCCCCACCTTCCCCGCCGCTGCCGCCGTCATCTCCGATCCCATCGTCGCCCCGATAAAAACCCCATGACTCCAATGAAACGCTTGAAAGACCAACGGCATCGTCGTCGCCCGTCTCCCCCCGAAAATAATCGCATGAATCGGCACCCCTTCCGGGTTCTCCCAATCTTCATCGATGATCGGACAATTCCTCGCCGGAGCCGTAAACCGGCTGTTCGGGTGACTCGACAACACCGGCTTCCCCTGCTCATCCGTCTCACCCGGACTCCAATCATTGCCCCGCCAATCGATCAAATGCTCCGGCGGATCCCTCGTCATCCCCTCCCACCAAACATCCCCCTCATCCGTAAGCCCAACATTCGTGAAAATCGAATCCCGGCGACAACTCGCCAACGCCATCGGATTGCTCTCCTCCGACGTGCCCGGAGCCACCCCGAAAAATCCCGCCTCAGGATTGATCCCCCGCAACCACCCGTCCTTCCCCGGCTTGATCCACGCGATATCGTCCCCCAGTGTCGTCACCTCCCACCCCTCATCGCGCAACGCGGGAGGTGGAATCAACATCGCAAAATTCGTCTTCCCGCACGCGCTCGGAAACGCCGCCGTAACATACGTCTTGACCCCCTTGGGGTCCTTCACCGCCAGGATCAACATATGCTCGGCCATCCACCCCTCGTCCCGCGCCATCACCGAGGCGATCCGCAACGCAAAACACTTCTTCCCCAGAAGCGCATTCCCCCCATAACCCGAGCCAAAACTCATCACCAATCGCTCTTCCGGAAAATGCGCGATACACGTCTTGGCCGGATTGCATGGCCACGCCACATCCTTCTCCCCCGCCCCCAAAGGCCGCCCCACCGAATGCAGACATTTCACAAAAAAACCTGACGCCTCAATGTAGGCGTAAACCGCCGGACTCACCCGCGTCATAATCCGCATATTCGCCACCACATACGGACTGTCCGTAAGTTCCACCCCATATTGCGAAATCTCCGAACCGATCGGCCCCATACAAAAAGGAATCACATACAATGTGCGACCCCGCATGCACCCCGCAAAATCCTCGGCAAGTTGCTTCCGCATCTTCGCCGGAGCCATCCAAAGGTTCGTCGGACCTACCATCTTCGGCGAAGGCGTGCAGATAAACGTCCGCTCCTCCACCCGCGCCACATCCGAAGGATCGCTCCTCACCAACAAGCTGTTCGGCCGCTTCGCCTCATTCAACCTCACCCCCGCTCCCGAGGCCACGATCAAATCCCGCATCAAACGATCCTCCGCCTCCGAACCGTCGCACCAAACCACACGGTCAGGACAGGTCAACTCCTGAACCTCCTCCACCCACTCACGTACGATTCCCGCTGAACCAACGGAACTCGAATCCACCGACGTGTCACTTGAGAAAATCATAATCTCGGTCCTTTCATCAGGGAATCTCCTATCCTCACATAATCCAAACAATTCCATGTGCCAACCAAAGATTTCACCCACCGCCCCGGCCAAACCCAAAGGCCCAAGCCTCCCGACATCGCCCCACAACCGTTGAAAAATCCACCGCTCCGGTGTACTCATAAGATGTGGTGGCATCCTTCCGGCATCCTTTTCTCCTTCTCACCCTCCTCGGGGCGCTCGCTCTATCTACCCTTTGCGCGCCGGCTCTTCACGCCCAACCCATTCGCACCATCCTCCCCACCGAAACCGACCCCGCCATCACCAACGCCAACAACCGCCACACCGTCCTCCCTCCTCAAGGCGCCCCTCGAAACGAACTCTTCGTCTTCTTCCCCGGCACCTCTCCAGCCATCCCCCTCGCCTACACCGACATCCTTCGCACCGCCTCCGAACTCGGTTACCACGCCATCTCCCTCATGTATCCCAACACCCTCTCCGTCAACCGGTACTATTGCTGGTTGCGGCTCGATCTGGACTGCCATGAAAATGTCCGCCGTGAGGTTATGACCGGAGCCGACACCTCCAACCTGATCGACATCCCCCGCACCGAATCCATCGAGCACCGCCTCATCAAACTCCTCGACTACCTCCACGCCAATTACCCCTCCGAAAACTGGAACCAATTCTTCACCTCCGGAACCAACCTCAACTTCTCCGCCATGGCCATGGGCGGACACTCCCAAGGCGCCGGCTATGCCGGACTCTTCGCCAAAGACCATCCCTTGCTGCGCGTCCTCCTCATCGCCGGCATCGATTGGAACACCTCCATTCGAAATCAAGCCTCTCCCTGGCAAAACCCTCCCCACCAGACCCCCATCGAACGCTTCTTCGGCCTCATCCATCGCGACGACGAACTCGTCCCCTTCGCCCTCGCCACCAACGCCTGGGCCCTCTATGGCTTCGACATCTTTGCCCCGCCCGTCGATGTCGAAACCGCTCCCGGCTCCCCCTACGCAGGAACCCATATCCTTGCCTCCAGCCTCGGCGCTCCCATCACCAACTTCCATGGCGCCATCGTTGTCGACATCGATGCCCCCCGCGATGAAAACAACCGTTCCATCTACCGTCCCTCATGGATCTACATGCTCTCCGGCCCCACCACCCTCGATCCGGTAAGGGTCACCTTCTCGTCAGCTCTCCTGCCCGAACTACAGGCCGAAGCAATCCCCGGCTACTCCTATCAACTCGAAACCACCACCAACCTCACCGCCTGGCTTCCCGTCGGTCCCCCCGTCTCCGCCACCACCAATCCCCCCCTGATCTTCACCTTACCCGCCACCCTTCCCCACGCCGCTTTCAGACTAGACGGCGCCTTCGAAGGCTTCTGACCCCCTGAACACGTCTCCCCCCTCTACTCAATCACCGGCGCATCCTTCCACAACGCTTCCAGCGCATAATGCTCCCGCGCCTCCGGATCGAACAAGTGAACCACGAAATCCAGAAAATCCGCGACAATCCATCCGCTGTCCGGTGATCCCGACTGCCGGTAGGCTGGCGACCCCAACTGCTTCATCGCCTTCCCTACCTCATCCGCCAGCGCCTTCAAATGCCGCGTGTTGTTTCCTGTCGCGATCACATAGTAATCCGTAATCGTCGACAACTTCCTCACATCCAGCACCACAATCTCCCCCGCCTTCTTCCCATCCAGGGTCTCGCGGGCCGCCTTCACAAGTTCCAAAGGTTTAATAGGTCAATCTCCTACGATGAATACAACCGATGGTGTTCAATATACCTTTCCACCAGCGGGGGAACAAGATAACGGACCGGCCTCCCTCGGGCAAGATGAACCCGTATCTCCGACGACGAGATCCCGATCGAGTGCCCCTGCACCACGTGCCCGAACAACTTCTCCGCCATCGCCGGGGCCAATCCATGCCGGGACCGTTTCAAGCCCGCCTCATCGAACCCCGGCCGCAACACCGTGACAAACGTACATAGCCGGTCCAACTCCGGAAGGTTCTTCCACGTCGCCAACTCCGGCAGCGTATCCCCCCCAATAATAAAAAACAGCTCCGCCTCCGGATACCGGGTCCGGTACCCCTTCACCGTGTCGATCGTGTACGAAACCCCGCCCCGCCGGATCTCCACATCATCCACCTCAAACTGCGGATGATCCCCCACCGCCATCCGCAGCATTTCCAGGCGATGCCCCGCCTCCGCCATCGGTTCAGTCAGCTTGTGCGGCGGCGACGACGCCGGCACAAACACCACCCGGTCCAGCCCTTGGGCCTCCAGCGCATCCTGCGCCATGATCAAATGCCCCAAATGCACCGGGTTGAAGCTCCCGCCAAAAAGTCCAATGCGAAGGTTCGACATGACAAAAACACTAATCCAACCCAACCCCAGCGTCGAGTCTTCAGCGACCTTCACAAGGGCGCATCCCTGATGCACAGATCTACTTTTCCCGCAAAAGGCAAACGTGGGTGCGGCAATACCATGACCTATAACTTTCCGGCATGGGTCGAGCTCCGCGAGACCGGGCTTAGAACATCATGCCTGCGAACGCGCGGGCCGATCCTGCCTAGCTCAAGCGAAGCGGGAAGCGCGGCCCTTCAGGACAGGGTATTACTCTCCGCGAATCAAATCGTTGAAAAGTTCATACACCAACTCGCGCCGCTCCCCATAATCGCAACGAATGACCCGCTCAGCCCCCTCGACCGCGTAGTAAAAAATCACCCGATATCGACCGATCCTCAACCGGTAGAATCCATCCAACGGATGTTCCAACTCCAGGATATCGCCGCGATCCGCAGCGAGGTCGCGAAGTGCTTTCCGGATTCGTTTTCGTGGCTCTGGAGCAAGGGAGCGAAGAAAATCCGAGACCTGGGTGGAAACCTCAACCCTCATCAAGGTCCGCCAAGGACGTATAGCGAGTGGTACCGGCCCGGGACGCCGTCAACGCTTTCATGGCCTCCGGCCGGGCCAGAAGCTCAAGGGTTTCTACCATCGCATCCATTCTCTGCTTGGAAAGGATATAGGCCACCGTCTTGTCGTGACGGGTGATGATGACCGGACCATCGCTCGCCTCCCGGACCAAACCGGGGAAACGCGCTTGGGCTTCCGTGATAGAGTATGTAGATTTCATGTTATTACTCTGTAGTTTTACGGGAAGATTGTCAAAGGCAAGATTGTCAACCGGCCCAATGCTCGGATGAGGGTGTGATCAAATTCCCTCATATCCGGAATCCGCGATGTCCTTGCCATG
>DAOLCW010000165.1:3503-5519 GCA_035327665.1 Kiritimatiellia bacterium | reverse complement strand
AAGGCGGCAGCTTTCAGCTTTCATCCCTCATCCCTCCCCTCCTCTCTTCCCTCCCCTCCTCTCTTCCCTCACCCCGCCAGCGGAAACCTCACCTCCACCTCCGTTCCCTTCCCCGACTCCGACCTCACCCCAAACTCTCCCCCCAGCATCTCCGCCCGGTAGCGCATGATCCGCAACCCCATCCCTCCGGACTGGCTTGCCCCCGATTGCAGACCCCGGCCATCGTCCTTCACCCGCAGCCGTCCCCACCCCCCTTCCTCATCCAGACTCAGAACAATTCGTTTCGCCCCCCCGTGCCGCACCGCATTATGGATCGCCTCCTGTGCCACCTGAAACAAATGTACCGCCGCCGCCTCATCCCGGGGGGACACCGCTTCAACATCCGATCCATCCACCACCACCCCGAACGCCTCCGCCGACTCCTTCCCCAGTCGTCGCAACCCGTCACTCAGCCCCTCCGGCGACAGCGCCACCGGCGACAACCCGTGCGCCATCCGCCGCACCTGCGCCACGCTTTCCTTCAGCGTCTCATGAATTCGTTTCGCCGTTCCGCCCGCCTCCCCTTCCTCCTCCGGCAGCAAACGCAGCAACGCCCGGCTCATGTACACCGCTCCGCTCAGCTTCTGCCCCACCGAATCATGCAGATCCCGTCCCACCCGTTGTTGTTCCCGCGAACTGATATCCAGCATCTCCTGCTCCAACCGCATCCGCAGCCCCATCGCCTCCTCCAATTGCCGGTGACTCGCCTCCAGCTCCTGCGTCCGTTCCACCACCAACTCCTTCACCACCTGCTCCCGCCGCAACATCACCCCCGTCAACACCGTCGCCAACCCCGTCATCATCAGCCCCGCCGCAAAAATCCACACCGGACGCCTCCCCCCTCGCCCCTCCACCCACCCCTTCGGCGCCTCGCACCAGAACCGCAGAGATCCGTCCCCCACTCCCACCATCGACACAAACCTCCACCCTGCTCCCTCCCAAACCAGCCCTTGCTCCTCCTTCTCCTCCCCCGCCGCGTCCAATCCAAACCGCAACCCCTCATCCCCTCCCAAAATCGCCCGTCGCAAAATCTCCTCCGGTCTCAGCAACCCCACCGTAATGCTCGCCCCCATCACCGGACCCGCCACCTCCACCCGAGGCACCAGCACATACATCCCCCCCGCCACCCTTGGCGCCGCGCCCCCCCCCACCGGCAACGTCGGCTCGCCCACCACCGCCGGCGACCGCGACGCCAGCGCCCGCGCCAGCCCGCTCGCCAGCCACGGATGCCCGCTCAGATCCACACCTAAAGGAAGTCCCAGCGAATCCGGCGGATCCTGAAACATCAGCGGAAAATACGCCGTCCGCTGCCGCGCCGGACGAAACGACCACGACCCCGGATCAAAATCCAAAAACACCAACCCCGCCGACGCATCCTCCGGCGCCTCCAGCAACCGTCTCACCTCCTCCGGAACCCATTGCGCAAATCCGAACCCCCCGATCACCTTCCGCGGAAACACCAACCCCTTCTCCGCAAACTCCTGAAAATCCTCCGCGCTAATCCGGTCCGACAACTCATACAGCGGCCCCAGCGACGCCAATACATCCACAAACAACGCCACCTCGCGCTCCACACTCGCCAGGTGCCTCCCCGCCACCCCCTCAAACTCCGTCCGCACCCGCATCTCCTCCGCCCCCCGGAACCCCTCATACACCCACCACGCCGCCCCCGCCCCCCCCGCAAGCACCGCCACCTGAAGCGACACCGCCGCCCACCACGACGCCCCCTGCCTTCCAACCCAACCCTTAACTTTCATAACCACTCACCATTCTCCATCTCCAAAAGCAGCGATTCTCCCCAACCCATCAAAAAAATTCGAGTCTACGAGTGCGAGTTCTCTCCTTACTCGTACACGCCAATCACCATGCACCCTCCTATGTATCATCTTTTCCCCCGCAGCACACGAATCGATTCCCTCCCCCTCCCTCACCCATACTCGTACACCTACTCGTACACTCAAATCTCCCCTCTCCTCC
>DAOLCW010000165.1:0-3403 GCA_035327665.1 Kiritimatiellia bacterium | reverse complement strand
TCACCCATACTCGTACACCTACTCGTACACTCAAATCTCCCCTCTCCTCCCTCCCTCCCTCCCTCCTCCTCCTCCGATCTGAACCCCTGAACCCCCGAACCCTGAACACTCCTCCCCCCCTCACAAACCCCCAAAACCCAAAATAATCTTTCCGTAAAACGCTTGAAAAGCCCGCCCCAGCCCATCCAAATCCATCACAATCTCATCCCCATCAGCATGTTACAGCGACTTTACTCCCCATTCCCGCCCCAAAAAATATTTTCCACTTACCCTCAACTACGTGTTGACACGTAGTCACCCTACGGGTAAACATAGTCATCAGATGGAAGGGAAAAAAGTTGACGCCCGACCATTTAAATGCAACAAACGTCGACGTTACGGAGTAAACACATGAAGAAACTCGCATTAGCAATTGCCGGTTCCGCGATCATCGCGGCTGGCGCCTATGCTCAGCAAGTACTGAGCCGCAATGCCGTGGGTTACGTGAAGCTGGATATTGCCAAAGGCACTCTCGCCTTGGTCCATAATCCCTTCCTCCCCCTGCAAAGCCCCACCCTCACCGTGACCAACTTGTTTGGAAACCAGCTCCCGAATGGCAGTGCTCTATTCATTTGGGATCCGGCCAGTCAGTCCTATCTTTCAGAAACTAGAACTTTTGCTGGTTGGCTCCCCGGTACAAATGCACTTGATCCCGGTAGAGGTTTCTTTATCAACATTCCTGCTAGTGCAGTTTCAAATAACTATACGGTGTTCATGATGGGTGAAGTCCCGGACAGATTTACTCAGCCTACAGCCTCTTTAGGTGTTGTTTCTGGACTAAATCTGCTTGGATTCCCCTATCCCACGCAGGAATTCTGGACGAATACGACGCTGGCAGCGAGTTTGCCAAGTGGTTCTGCTGTTTTCATTTGGAATCAAGGAACCCAGTCTTATTCTTCAGAGACCCGAACGTTTGCTGGGTGGCTTCCAGGCACGGCACTTTTCCAGCCTGGTCAAGCATTCTTTGTAAACACATCTGCAGGCTCAACTTGGAATGTAGTTAAACCATACACTTGGCCCTAAACCGCATAAATAGGACAGGAGAATAAAAATAATGAAGAAAAAACTCATGCTGATTGGCGCGACGATGATGGCAACTGCCATTGTTTCGAGCGCGAACATTGCCATCAATTGGGGAACTATTAACCAACCCATTTGGGGACCTGCTGGTGTTGGTACACCAGTGCCCGATGGTTCAATTGCTCAATTGATTTGGTCGCCAACAGGTGTATTGCCTGCTAACAACCTTGAAATTAACGCTCTCGATCCTCTTTCGCCATACTTCCCTGGCGAAATTGTGATTGGTACTGGTTTTGCCAGTGGAGGCATCGGGCTTGTTACCCCTTCTGTTATCAACCAGCTCGGACAACCGGCATTGGTTTCAGGGTTCGTTTACACACGAGCCTTTAACACCGGTGCCCCGGGTATCGGAGATTTCTGGGGAGTAGGAACGGTTCTCGGCAACCTGACAGATATGAGTGTACCGGGTGCATCTCCCAACCAGCTTGACGCTGGCGGAACAATCACAGCTTGGCAGATCGTCCCTGAGCCCTCCGTCCTTGCCTTCTTGGGCATTGCCGGTGCGATGATTGCTCTGCGCCGTAACCGCAAGTAATCCATCCTCAACCAAACGTTGACGTTTGACCGCGCGCCTCCTTCGGGAGGCGCGCTTTTTTATTCCCAATTCCCATTCCCATCCCCAACCTTGGAGACACGGTGCCCCCACCGCGTTCTTCCTCCCTGACCCCCCGCAAGTATGTTTCCAAACCTTGGAAAACCACTTCATTTCCGTTTCCAAACCTTGGAAACCCGCCCATCACCGCCGAAACCGCACCAGCCTTCACCCCCCGCAACATTCCTCTCTCCACACCTTTTCCTCCGTGCTCTCCGTGATCTCTGTGGTGAAAAATCCCCCCCTCCATCACCTCGCATCCTCCTTTGCGAGCCTCTGCAACGTCGCCTTAAAAATCCCCCCCATCCCAACCGCCCATCGTCCATCGTCTTCCCGCCCCTCATCCACACTTGATCTTCCCCACTCCCTTCCGGCATCCTCTACCCCTTCCCACGTCCATTTTCCAACCCCGGAGTCACCATGTCCTTTGAAAGCGGTTCCTTGAGCCTTCGCATTTTCCATCTCCCCCAACCCTTGCCCTCCGACGCCGTGGCCCGGTTCGCCGAACACGCCGCCCCTCCCATTTCCACCCTCGGGGCCGGACAAATCCACGGCTGGGTCACCGGGCGCCATCTTCTCGACCGCAACATCACCGACGACACCGCCCTCTACGCCGGCTTCCTCCGCCTTTCTCTCCTCCAGGCTGAACGCAAAATCCCCGAACCTCTCCTCCGCGCCGAATGCAAAATGGAGGAAATCGCTCTTCAACAGGCCAAAGGCAAAGAACGTCTTTCCGCTCGCGAGCGCAGCGAAATCAAAAAATCCATCGTCGAGCGTCTCCTCCCCACCATGCCGCCCCAGCTCAAAGGAATCAGCCTCGTCGCCGCTCCCGGCACCAGCGCCCTTTACGCCTCCGCCCTCTCCGACAAACAGATCGACGCCTTCGTCGTCGGCGTCTCCCATCCCCTCGGCATTCAACCCATCCCCGTCACTCCCGAAGTCGCTTCCCTCCTCCACGGCCAGTACAACACCCACGACTGGTCCCCTGCCAGCTTCACCCCTGAACTCGAAAACGAACACGCCGGACAACTTCCCGGCGAAGACTTCCTCACCTGGCTTCTCTTCCTCACCGAGGCGCGTGGCGGCATCATGACCATCGATGGCCTCGGCAAAATCGCCCTCATGATCGACGGCCCCTTCCTCCTCGCCCGCGAAGGCAGCGGCGCCCACGAAGCCGTCCTCCGCAAGGGTGAACCCCGGCTCGGCGCCGAAACCAAAACCGCCCTCCTCTCCGGCAAAAAACTACGCCGGGCCAAACTCACCCTCGCCACCAGCGACGAACATCAATGGTCCGTCACCATCGACCACACCTTCGCCTTCCGCAGCCTCAAACTTCCCGAAGGCGAAAAGCTCGATCCCGCCTCCAAATTTCAGGAACGCATGTTCTTCCTCGATCAATTCCGTGAAGCCTTCTTTATCCTCTACCAGTCCTTCTGCAAAGAGCGCTCAACCCCCGCCACCTGGTCCGCCACCCTCGAAGAAATGCGCGCATGGATCACCTCCCGCACCGCCCGCTCCTAATCCAACTCCCAATCCCTCCCGTAACCCGCATCCCGCACCCCGTATCCCGTATCTCGCATCCCGCATCCCGCATCTCGCATCCCGCATCCCGTATCTCGCACCCCGCATCCCGCATCTCGCATCCCGCACCCCGTATCTCGCATCCCGCATCCCGCATCCCGCATCCCGCAC
>DAOLCW010000164.1:0-5530 GCA_035327665.1 Kiritimatiellia bacterium | reverse complement strand
GGGGGGGGGGGGGGGGGGGGGGGGCGGGGGGGGGGGGGGGGGGGGGGGGGGGGGGAGTCAGGGTGGAGGAGGGTGTGGTGGTGGTCATGGGGGCCGGTTGGGGTTAGAGGAGTGGGTGTTGCGGGCGGGGTTCAAAGCGGCACCGAGGTGCCGCACTCCAAAAGGGGGTGGGTGATGAGGGCATGGCGGGGTTAGAAGGCGGCGGCGGAGTATTTTTTGCGGAGGTGGTTGCGGACGAGGATGGCGGTGAGGTTGAGGATGACGACGAGAAGGATGAGGACGAGGGTGGTGGCGAAGACCATGGGTTTGGCGGCTTCGGAGTCGGGGGATTGGAAACCGAGGTCGTAGATGTGGAAGCCGAGGTGCATGAATTTGCGTTCGAGGTGGATGAAGGGGAAGATGCCGTCGATGGGGAGGTTGGGGGCGAGGGCGACGACGCCGACGAGCATGAGGGGGGCGACTTCGCCGGCGCCTCGGGCCATGGCGAGGACGAGGCCGGTGAGGATGCCGGGGGCGGCGGCGGGAAGGACGAGGTGGTGGATGGTCTGCCATTTGGAGGCGCCGCAGGCGAGGGAGCTTTCGCGGACGCCGCGGGAGACGGCGGCGAGGGCTTCCTCGGTAGCGACGATGACGACGGGGACGGTCATGAGGGCGAGGGTGAGGGAGGCCCAGAGGATGCCACCGGTGCCGAAGGTGGGGGTGGGGAGGGCTTTGGCGTAGAACATGCGGTCGATGCCGCCGCCGACGAAGTAGACGAAGAAGCCGAGGCCGAAGATGCCGAAGACGATGGAGGGGACGCCGGCGAGGTTGTTGATGGCGATGCGGACGGAGCGGACGAAGGGACCTTGTTTGGCGTATTCGCGGAGGTAGATGGCGGCCATGACGCCGAAGGGCATGACGGCGACGCTCATGAGGAGGGTCATGACGAAGGTGCCGAAGATGGCGGGGAAGATGCCGCCTTCGGTGTTGGCTTCGCGGGGATAGCCGGAGAGGAAGGCCCAGAGGTGGTGGGTGAATTCGCGGGTTTTGCCGCCGAGGGTGAGGCGGTTGGGGTAGGTGTAGTGGATGATGTTGGCGAGGGGGAGGGAGCGTTCCTGGCCGGTGACGAGCTGGTAGTGGAGGAGGATGTCGTTTTGCTGGCGGCGGAGGTCGCCAGCTTGGCGGGCGAGGGGCTCGTAGTCGGCGCGGAGGGAGGCGATGCGTTCGCGGAGGGAGGCGAGGGCGAGTTCTTCGGAGGCGGTGAGGGATTCTTTTCGGGTGTAGAAGCGTTCTTCGAGTTCGAGGTCGCGCATGCGGAGGTTGATGCGGCCGATTTGGTAGCGTTCGATGTGGTTGATTTGATCGCGGCGCTGGTTGCCTTCGCGGACGAGGCGTTTCATGGTGGGGTCGAAGTCGGGGTGGTCGGCGGGGAGGAGGGTGCCGTCGGGCTTTTGGATGCGGAGGGGGAAGAAGAGGGCGTCGCCCCATTCGATGCGTTCGGCTTTGATGACGTCGGGGGGATGGGTAACGGAGAGGATGTCGCCAGCGTTGAAGAAGGCGAAGGCTTGGCCGAAGGCGTCGCGGTTGCCCATGAAGAGTTGTTTTTCGCGGCGGTGGAGGGGGTTGGGGCTGTCGCGTTGTTCGGGGGTGAGGTCGCGGGGGTCGCGATTTTGTTCGAGGGTGATGATGCCGAGGGCGCGGGCGCCGTTTTGGAAGCGGGTGGGGCCCTGGGGGTCGAATTCGACGAGGGAGACGGGTTTCGGCCAGAAGACGCTGACGCCGTTGCGAAGGATGAGGCCGAGGAGGAAGAGGATCATGAGGAGGCCGATGGCGAGGCCCATGGCGGTGACCCAGACGAAGGTTTCGCCAGCGGGTTTGACGGGCGCGTTTTCGGGGAGGGAGGAGGAGGGGGTGTTCATGGTCCGGGAAAGGGATTATTCGACGGCTTTGTATTTTTCGCGGAGGCGCTGGCGCATGATTTCGGCGGCGGTGTTGACGATGAAGGTGAGGAGGAAGAGAACCATGGCTCCAAGGAAGAGGGTGCGGTAGAGGGTGCCGAGGTAGGGGGCTTCGGGGAGTTCGACGGCGATGTTGGCGGAGAGGGTGCGCATGCCGGTGAAGGGGTTGAAGTCGGTGACGGGGGTGTTTCCGGTGGCCATGACGACGATCATGGTTTCACCGACGGCGCGTCCGAGGCCGATCATGACGGCGGAGAAGATGCCGGCGGAGGCGGTGGGGAGGACGATGTTGATGGCGGTTTGCCAGCGGCTGGCCCCGAGGGCGAGGGAGCCGGAGCGAAAGGCGTCAGGGACGTTGGAGAGGGCGTCTTCGGTGATGGTGAAGATGATGGGGATGACGGCGAAGCCCATGACGAAGCCGACGACGAAGGCGTTGCGCTGTTCGAAGCCGAGGCCGGTGACGGTGGGGAACCAGAGGCGGAAGTCGGCGACGGTGTTTCCGGTGAGGGGATCGGTGACGACGAAGAAGAGGCGTTCGACGAGGGGGCCGAGGTTCCAGCCGGCGGTGACGGCGAGGAAGAGGATGGGGACGAAGGCGATGAATTCGTAGCCGGGCTTGAGACGGAGACGGATGCGGGCGGGGAGGTTGCCCCAGACGTACCCGAAGCCGAAGGCGCTGAGGATCATGGCGGCGACGGCGAAGAGGGCGGAGGGGACGGCGTTGCTGATGATGGGGGCAAGCCAGAGGGCGGCGAGGAAACCGAGGACGACGGAGGGAAGGGAGGCCATGATTTCCATGGTGGGCTTGACGATGCGTTTGATTTCCGGCTTGAGGAACTGGGAGGTGTAGAGGGCGGCGAGGAGGGCGATGGGGAGGGCGAAGATCATGGCGTAAAAGGTGCCTTTGAGGGTGCCAATGATGAGGGGGACGAGGGAGAGCTTGCGCTCGAAGTCGTCGCGGCCGCCGGTGGATTGCCAGGTGAAGGATTTTTCGGCCTGGCCTTCGTATTGGATGCGGCCGAAGTAGGTTTTCCATCCGGCCTGGGGGTGTTTGTCGATGAGGTTGTAGAGATGGAGGTTGTGGCGGTCGTCGAGGAAGTAGAGGCGGTCGTAGCGGGGTCCGAGGAGGGCGAGGGTGGCGGTGAAGGGGAGGGTGTCTTCCCAGCGGATGGTTTCGGTGGTGTTGTAGCGGAGGGAAGCGAAGTTTTGGTGGCCGATGAGGAAGCCTTTGTTGCGGAGGCTTTGGGAGAAGAAGGTGGCGCCGGTGTCGAGGGCGGGGAAGGTTTTGGTGTGGCCCCAGATGCGGGCGTCGAGGGCGGGGTCGCGGAAGATGCTGAAGACGCGGTTTTCACCGGTGGGGGCGGTGAAGACGACGGAGACGTCGCCGAGGATGAAGTTCATGGAGGCGATGCGGGGATCGGGGAGGTCGGCGAAGGGGGTGAAGGTCTGGCGGAGGGTGAAGGCGCGGCCGTCGAAGGCGAGGTAGCGAACGGCGCCGTTGTCGCAGGCGACGAGGATGCCGTCGGCGTCGGAGGGGATGAGGAGATGGACGGGTTGGGAATCGAGGTGTTCGGTGAGGTCGTAGGCGCGTTCGACGCGGAGTTCGCCGGGGCCCATGAGGGAGCGGCGCTGGCTGAGGGTGACGGCGTGGAGTTCGGGTCGGCCATCGACGGTCTGGATGGCGGCGGCGATTTTCCGGTTTCCGGAGTCGCCATAGGCGAGAATCTCGAGAGGGGTATTTTCGGGGCCGATGGGGAGGAGTGGGGTGGAGGTGAGGGCGGCGGTGACGATGCGTTGGGTGGGGGTGGGGAAGGTCAGGCGGTAGGTGACGTTGACGATGGTGAAGCGTCCGTCGGCGAGACCGACTTTAAGCTGATATTGCTGGGGGTTGTAGGAGAGGGTGGAGACGTCGATGTTTTCGGGGAGGTCGGGGCGGAGGGTGGTGACGGGCGGAGTGGGGAAGGAGGGGTTGGTGATGTCGAAGAAGTGGAGGGTGGCGTTGCGGTCGGCGAGGAAGGGGAGTTCGGACCATTCGTCGGCGCCAAGGAGAATGTAGTCGGCGGGGGGGAGGGTGAATTTTGCGGCTTCCTCGACGCGGGCGCCGCGGAAGAGGGGTATGATCTGAAGGAGGATGAAGACGAAGATGAGGAAGACGGCGACGATGATGGAGAGGCCCCCGACCTTGATGAAGTGGTTCATGAAGCGGTCGAACCAGAGGGTGGCGGGGGAGACGATAAACCGCTCGGGGATTTGAGGGGGTGAGGGGGGAGGGGAGGAGGAGGTCATGGGGAGGTGGGAAAAACCACAGATTACGCAGAAAACACAGGTTATGGGATGGTTAGAGTCGGGAAGGGCTGGGTGGGTTTGGTTGGTGATGTGAGTTTTTTTAGGGGTGTTCAAAGCGGCACCGAGGTGCCGCTCTCCAAAAAAGGGGGGAGAGGACGCGCGGGAGCGCGTCCCTCCAGGTGGTGGGGATGGGGGTTATTTGAGCATGTTGACGGTTTCTTCGGCCACGACGGCGGGAAGGGGGAAGAAGTTGTCGCGGATGACGACTTCTTGTCCTTGGCGGGAATTGATGAACCGGATGAACTCAAAGGTCAAGGGATCCATGGGTTCGCGGGGGTTTTTGTTGACGTAGACGAAGAGGAAGCGGGCGAGGGGGTAGTCGCCGGAAATGCAGTTTTCGGGGGTGGGCTCGAAGAGTTCTTCGGAGTCGCTGGTGGCAAGGGCAATGGCGCGGACGCCGGAGGTGCGGTAGCCGATGCCGGAGTAGCCGATGCCGAAGCGGTCGGCGGTGACGGATTGGACGACGGTGGAGGAACCGGGTTGTTCCTGGTAGCGGTTGCCGTCGAAGTCGCCGCCGCCGAGGGCGATGTTTTTGAAGAAGCCGTAGGTTCCGCTGACGCTGTTGCGCCCGTAGAGGGAGATGGGGCGGTTGGCCCAGTCGCCTTCGAGGCCGGCTTGGCCCCAGGTGAGGATGGGGGAGCCGCCGAGGCGGAAGGTACTGGAGAAGATGCCGTCGACTTGCTGGAGGTTGAGGCCCTTGATGGGGTTGTCGCGATGAACGAAGACGGCGAGGGCGTCGATACCGACGCGGACTTCGGTGGGGGGATAGCCATAGCGGGCTTCAAAGCGGTCGATTTCCACGCCGGTCATGGGGCGGCTCATGGGGCCGATCTGGGCGGTGCCGTCGATGAGTGCGGCGGGAGCGGTGGAGGAGCCAGCGCCCTGGACCTGGATGTTAACATTGGGGTAGATGGCGCGGAAGCCATCGGCCCACATGAGCATGAGGTTATTGAGGGTGTCGGAGCCGATGGAGTTGAGGTTGCCGGAGATGCCGGGAACGGGGGTGTATTCGGGGAGGTCGGGGTCGAGGGTGAGGACCTCGCTGGACCACGAGGTGGCGGTGAGGGCGAGGGTGGTGGCGGCAGCGGCGGTAAGCCGGGCGAGGCGGGCAGTCATGCTCATGATCGTGGGACTCCTTTTAGGGTTCAGGTCAGACGTTTTACCCAACGGGTTTTGGGATGGCTGTACCGTGGGTTTGGAGTGTTAGGGGATTGTGAGCGAGGGGCGAGTTGTTGGTGAATCGCAGG
>DAOLCW010000163.1:0-5653 GCA_035327665.1 Kiritimatiellia bacterium | reverse complement strand
ACCGAAGTCTCTATCGGCCAAGCTTCATACCGAAAAGTTATAGGTAATGGTATAAATCCCCACCTCCCAAACCATCACAAATCCGCGATCAAATCATAATCCAGAGCCTTCACCATCTTCACCTTCCGGACCGCTCCCGGAGTAATTCTCGCTGCCTTCGTCCCTCGCAGAAATACCACCCCATCCACATCCATCGCTTCCCGCCGGGTTCGTCCCATCGCCGTAGCCCCGCGTGGCGCAGAGGTCCCCGCGCCGATCACCCCATCCACCATCACCTCTTCCACACCTCCCACCCGGCTTTGCAGGTGCTTCCGCGAAACCTCGCGCTGCGCCTCCATCAAAAGATCCCGGCGCCGCTTTTTCTCTGCCAGCGGGACCCCGTCGGCAAGCTTGGCCGACGGCGTTTTGGGCTCCTGCGAATACAGAAACGCTCCCACATGGGTAAACCGCCCCTCCTTCACAAACGATAGCAATTCCTCAAAATCCTCATCCGTCTCTCCCGGATGCCCCACAATAAACGTTGTTCGAATCGCCACATCCGGCATGAACGCCACGATCCGGTCCAGCAGCGCAATCGTCTCCCGGCTCAACATCCCCCGCCCCATCACCGCCAGCATCCGGTCACTGATGTGCTGAAGCGGCATATCGATATAGTGGCAAATCCGTTCATGCGAAGCCATCACCTCCAGCATCTCCTCATCGAGAAAGCGCGGAAAGGCATACATCAAACGGATCCATGCCTCCCCCGGCAAGCCGTGCAAAGCCCGCAGCAACTCCGCCAAGCGCAGCTTCCCGTAGATATCCCGTCCGTAGCTCGTTGTGTCTTGTGCAATGATGCTGATCTCCCGCGCTCCCCCTTCGATCAACTGTCCCGCCTCGACCAAAAGTTCCTCCATCGGACGGCTCACCTGCACCCCGCGAATGTACGGAATCGAGCAGAATTTACAGAAGTTCGAGCACCCTTCCGAGATCTTCAGGTGCGCCAGATGGGGTGACCCGATCCGCAGCCGTGGCGCGGTCAAAAAATCCGTATAGCTCTGCGTAAACGAAGCAGCCGAGTTCGCCAACCCCTTGAACCGTTTGTCCCCAAGCTGAACCACCTGCCCCGCCTGCGCTGAAGGTCCCGTTCCACCCGCCGCAAACTCCCGGCACAACTCCACCAGTCGGGGATAATCCTGAAATCCCACCGTCGCATCCGCCGCATCAAGAAAATGCCCCGTCTCCGCTGCCCCTGCCGCCCGTTCCACCAGACACCCCAGCGCCACCACCGACTTCACCCGCCCGCGCGTCTTCAACCCCTGCAGCTCCCTGAGCAACCCCGCCGACTCCTTGCGCGAATCTTCAATGAACCCGCATGTATTCACCAGACACACGTCCGCATCCTGTGGGTCTTCTGCGATCAAGAACCCCGCCGAGGCCAGCGAGCCCAGGATCCGTTCCGAATCCACTTCATTCTTTGCGCACCCCAAACTAACCAGACTCACCACCGGGGGAGTCTTAACGTGCAAATTTGTATCAGGATCAATCTTCATCGTTCTACGGTATCCAGAGGAATAGTCTTCATCCCAAAGCCCGTCAACTCGACAAGCCAAACCGCCGCGATTGGCCCCCAACCCGACTACGTTGTCAATCCTTAACCGTCCCCGTGATCATGCCATCATGCCTGCCGCATCGAATAAAATAATGACCTCAAATCCGTTGGATCAGTGAGGTGGCCTTGTGGCGTGCAGCAGCTTGCTTGCCCGCCGTAGTCCGGCATCTTCCGGACGAAGGAGGGATGCCGCTCTTACCTTCGCTTCTCGAAACGAAGGTGTTCGAAACCAGTTAACGAGCATCCCGCGTCGAAGCTTCGAAAGAGTAAACACGGCCCGAAGCCTCGAATGATCATCAGACAAAGCTCTATAGGTTTAAAAATGGACCTTGCGAGACTCCAAACAGACCTCTTTCATCATCACCTATTCACGGGTATGGTTACCTCGAATCATCGCCCATGAAAAATCACATCCTATCCGCATGGCTCCTCCTCCTCACCACCGGCCACCTTTTCGCTGGCGGTGGTCCCCAGAACGTCCTCCTCGTCGTCAATCAGACCAGCAGCAACTCCATCGCCCTCGGCCGCCACTACGCCGACCTCCGCGGCATCCCCCCTCCCAACATCCTTCGACTCTCCATCACCAACCAACGCAACATCTCCTCTACCCAGTTCACCAACGAAATCCACACCCCCATCTTCCACTACCTCGATCAATCCGGCCTCGACGACCAAATCGACTACATCGTCTTCTCCAGCGACTTCCCTTACCGAGTCGTCGACGGCCCCTTCAACGATGGATTTCACGCCAGCCTCACCTCGACCCTCTTTGACAACTTCTATGCCAACACCAATGCCTTTGGGCCACCCGTCACCTGTGTCATCGCATCTGGAAGTTTGAATCTCTACGCATCCACCGAAACCCCCTTCCGCCGCCCCGACCCGCCCATCCATCCCCGTTACCGCATCACCGCCATGCTCGCCGCCTCCACTCACGCTCAGGCCCTCGACCTTGTTGAACGCGCCGTCGCCTCCGACTTCACCCACCCCCAAGCCTTCGTTTACTTCGAACACGGCGAAGACGACCGCCGGAACATCCGCTGGCCCGCCTACGAAGACGCCGCCTTCGCCATGCTCTTCACCCCCGGCGGCCCCACCCCCCGCCTCGTCGACGGCCTCTACGATCCCACCCCCCGCACCAACACCATTGGCCTCATGACCGGCCTTCGCGCCTACCCCCGTTTCCCTATTACCCACGTTCTACCCGGCGCCATCGCCGACCACCTCACCTCCTTTTCCGGCTTCCTCTTTAATGACACTGAAGGCGAAGGGTTCCGCGAACCCTTCCAAATGAAACTGCCCGCCTGGATCTCCAACGGCGTCGCCGGAACCATCGGACCCGTCGTCGAACCCTGCGCCTTCAGCGCCAAATTCCCCCTCCCCGAACTCCACCTCTGGTACGGTCGCGGCTTCAGTCTCGGCGAAAGCATCATGATGTCCGTCGCCAACCCCTATCAAAGTGTCTTCGTCGGCGACCCCCTTGCCCAACCCTTCGCCCACCCCCCGCAACTTTCCCTCCATGGCTTCGCCGAAAACGACATCGTCAGCGGAAACCTCCCCCTTGTCATCACCTCCCTCGTCACCGGTGTTACCGGCGGCATCGACCGCGTCGACCTCTACATCAATCACCGCTTCCATGCCTTCATCGACCGCCGCCCCCTCGAACCCCTCAACATCATCACCGCCACCATCGATGGAACCGACCGCAGCTACACCGTTCTTCCCACCGACACCCTCCCCGACATCGCCGCCGGGCTCGCCCTTGCCATCAACGCACCCCCCGCAACCCTCCCCGTCACCGCCACCGCCTCCGGCGACCGCGTCATGCTCCGGCAAAAAGCCCTCGCCACCCCCGGTTCCAACATCGCCTACAGCGTATCCGTCGCCCCCGGCCTCGCCACCAACCTCGCTCTCATCGCCTGGACCGCCAATACCCACCTCCTCGAATCCCCCTTCCCCGCCATCGCCACCAGCCAGCTCTTCACCACCACCGCCGTCCTCTCCGGCGACCTCTTCCGTGCCGTCGTCACCCGACTCGACGGCGTGGTCATCACCAACGAATTCATCGCTCAAACCGGTTGGTCCGCGCCGACCGTCATCACCAACCTCCTCGCCTCCATCAACGCCGACCCCGACCTCGACATCCCCGAAGGCATCCGGGCCGGACGCTACTCCCGCGACGTCTACAACGCCAACCGCGCCGAACTCGCCTTCCATTCCCGAACCCCCGGCTGGGCCGGCTATGCCCCGTCCATCCAGCTAACCTCCTCCAACCCCGGACACTCCTTCTCCGGCGGCGGCCTCTTCAATCGAAATACCAACACCCTCACCGCCCGCGGCATGATCTTCCTCTCCGCCGGGGAACCCGAACTCGTCACCCATCACAATCTCGACACCACCGCTCTCCCCGACGGCCCCGCCACCCTCCGCATCGTCGCTCATCGCGGCGACGGACCCGGAACCCAGAGCCACCTCACCCGTTCCCTCCGCATCAAAAACCACACCCTCGAATGCGCCATCACCAACCTCTCCCCCGGCTCCGGACTCAACCTCGGTGAAACCGTCGCCATCCACATCCATGCCGAAGATCCCGCTCACGACATCGCTACCGTCTCCCTCCTCGTCGACGGACGCATCATCGCCTCCACCAACCACCTTCCCTACACCTTTAGCATCGACACCACTGACTACGGACCCGGCCCCCTCCTCCTCCAACCCTTCGCCAAAAACCAAAACGCCGACTCCACCCTTGGCGAGCCCGTTCCCGTCGCCATTCGCCTTGCCCAAACCCTTGACTTCCCCCCCATTCCCGGTCAACTCATCACCAACCTCCTCACCCTCACCGCCACCGCCAGCTCCGGCCTCCCCGTCACCTACACCCTCGCTTCCGGTCCCGCCCTTCTTACCCCTCCCCATACCTTAAGCTTCACCGGCTTCGGACCCGTTGTCCTCCTCGCCGACCAGCCCGGAAACGATACTTGGAATCCTGCCCCTACCCTCACCAACACCTTCCTCGTAAACCCCACCCTCACCATCACCGCTGGACCCGGCGGATCCGCCTCTCCTCAGGGCATCGTCGTCATCCCCTACACCTCCGACACCAACATCCTCCTCACCTCCGACCTTTATTGGTCGATCGACACCCTACTCGAAGATGGCCAGCCCAACCTCGACGCCCCCGGCCAAACCGCCTTCACCTCCATCTGGCTTTCCGTAACCCAGCCTCATACCATCGAAGCGACCTTCACCCCCCTCCTCACCTCCCAAGGCACCCCCCACCTCTGGCTCGCCTCCTTCGGATTCACCAACGACTTCGAAGCCGCCGCCTTCGCCGACCAAGACGGCGACGGCGTCCCCACCTGGCAGGAATACATCATGCTTACCGACCCCACCGACCCCACCGACTTCCTGCGTATCGACACCGAAATCACCGATCTCGGTGAAAACCTCCTCTTCTGGAATGCCGCCACCGGACGCTTGTACGGAATCTATGGGGCCACCAATCTCCTCTACCCCTTCCAATCCCTCGCCAACGATCTTGTCAACGGCATCTACACCGACACCCTCCACCAAGCCAGCCCCGCCATCTTCTACAAACTCGACGTCATCCTCGCTCCCTAGACTGGGCCAAAAGGTCGGTAAAAAAATCGACCATGTCTGGGTCCAATTCCATTGACCCGCCCGCCTCCCTCCCTATGATTCGGACACATTCACAAATCAAACCTGAAACCTATTCAACCGATCTGGCCAAGGATTCGTCCACCGCCAACATCTAAACCAGCTACGTGGAACCATCTCATGAAACAAACCACCCGAATCCTCGCCGCACTTCTCTTTGCTGTTCCCCTCGCCAGCGCCAACCCCCCGGTCGTTCAACCCTCCCGTCCTACCCACTACGTCTCGCCCGCTCATCCCCGAACCACTCCTGTGGTCCCTCCCACCCAAACCCAGCCGGTTCGAACCTTCACCCCGCCTCCCGCTCAACCTCAACCCTTGCGTCCCCTCCCTCCCCCGCCCCAAGCTCAGCCCCAGCCCATGCGACAGGCCACCCCTCCGCCTCGC
>DAOLCW010000162.1:0-5718 GCA_035327665.1 Kiritimatiellia bacterium | reverse complement strand
TCCGACCATCCCCCCACCGATCCTCCCGCCCGCACCCTTCTCGCCGCCCTCCACGCCATCCCCCCCTGGACCGCCGAAATCCAAACCCTTCTCAGCCAGCTTCGCCACCCCCAACCTCCCCGCCTCAACATCAACCTCCACCTCGACCCCCTCCAACCCCACCACAACCGCGCCACCCTCCGCGGCCAAACCGGACCCCTCGCCTACCGAAACCGACAACTCGGACAATGGGATCTCGAAGCCCACCTCGCCAACCACACCCTTTACCTCGACCGCATCCAAGCCCGCATGGACGACCAACGCCTCACCCTCTCCGGAACCTATGACCTCCCCAACGACCTCCTCCACCTCCATGCCTTCACCGACCTCCCCCCCCAACGCTGGCAAAGCCTCATCCCCGACCTTTGGATGACCAACCTCCTTCGCCTCACCCGCCGACCCATCGATCTCGACGGTACCTTCACCAGCGAATTCTGGATCGGTCCCTGCCCTCCCGCCCAATGGTTCTCCCACTGGAACGGATGGATCTCCACCGACCAAGCCTCCCTTGGCGACACCCCCATCCACCGTGGATTCGCCGCCGGACGCCGACGCGCCGGCATCATCCAACTCGACTCCGCCACCCTCGATGCCGGAGCCGGACCCGGCCGCGGACGCGTCGAAGCCTCCCTCACCTGGAACATCGACGCCGACCACTACCAAGGCACCGTCTCCTCCTCCATCGACCTCCGCCAAATCAACGACTTCTTTCCCCCCGGACTCGTTCACGTCCTCGACATGACCCAACTTCAGGAACGCCCCCCCCTCTTCAACGGCACCTTCAGCGGAACCATCTCCGACACCGACCACTACCTCGTCGAAGGAACCATCAACGGCCAAAACCTCTCCTTCCGCGACGTCCCCATCCGCACCCTCACCACCCACCTCCGCGTCGAACCCGGAATCGTCCACCTCGACCCCCTCCACTTCACCCGCGACACCGGCTTCGTCAATGGATCCCTCCACATCGATTGGCGAAACGACCGCTACCACGTCGATCTTGAAGCCACCGCCCCTCCCATCGAAACCCTCCGCATGGCCAGCCCCCCCATTGCCCGCGGACTCAGCGTCTTCACCATCGCCGGCACCTCCCTCGTTCGCGCCAACGGCGTCATCGACACCCTCACCCCCGAAGACACCTCCCTCGACATCCACCTCTCCGCCTCCTCCGTAACCTACCAATGGCTCCGCGCCGACAACCTCATTGCCGACTGGCAACTTCGCGGCGAATCCGTCTCCACCACCAACCTCGTCGTCCGACTCTGGGGAGGAACCCTCCACGCCGAACTCCAGTGGGCCACCGACTTCGATCAGGACGACGTTCCCTTCACCGCCAAACTCCACGCCGACGCCATCAACTTCCGCCGGCTCGTCGAAGCCCGCCGCAACGTCGCCCTCGAAAACGAAGCCGGCCTCCTCTCCGGACACGCAACCCTCGCCGGCTCATACCGCGAACAATGGCATCCCCACCTCACCGGCCAAGGCCACCTCCACATCACCGAAGGCAGCCTCCTCCAAATCCCCCTCTTCGGCGGACTCTCCACCCTCCTCTCCGCCATCTACCCCGGCATGGGCTTCAGCGACCAAAACGCCTTCCGCGCCACCTTCGACGTCCACGACGCCGCCTTCCACTCCCGCGACCTCACCATCTCCGGAAACATCATCAGCCTCAACGGACGCGGCGCCTACCACCTCGACGACACCCTCGACATCACCGTCCAGGTCAAACCCCTCCGCGACGGCATCCTCGCCGAAACCCTCCGTGTCCTCACCCTCCCCATCACCAAACTCCTCGAATTCAAACTAACCGGACCCTCCTCCGACCCCTCCTGGCGCCCCGCCAACCTCCCCAAAGAACTTTTCCTCCAATTCTGACCATGAACCAAACCACCTTCTACATCCTCGAAATCCAACTTCCCTCCCACCACGCCGACGAACTCGCCCAATGGTTCACCGACGCCCTCGACCTCTACCCCACCATCACCGAACGACCCGACTCCACCCACGCCTGGGTCCAGGCCACCTTCCCCACCGAACTTCAAGCCTGCCTCGCCCGCGACGCCCTCCCCCCCCACATCCCCTGCCACGGTCATCACATCCGCCCCACCGAACCCCGCGACTGGGCCACCTTCTGGAAACACCACTTCACCCCCCGCAACATCGGCCCCCGCCTCACCCTCCGCCCCGTCTGGGATCCCGGCCCCGAAACCACGCCCGGTTCCTCCCCCGAACGCATCCCCATCCTCCTCGATCCCGGACTCAGCTTCGGAACCGGCGAACACTTCACCACCCGCTTCTGCCTGGAAGCCCTCCAGCGTGCCCTCGCCCATCGCCCCTCCCCCTCCCTCCTCGATCTCGGCACCGGCAGCGGCATCATCGCCATTGCCGCCCGCAAACTCGGCATCCCCTCCGTCACCGCCACCGACAACGACCCCGTCGCCCTTCAGCACACCCGTGCCAACCTCCACCTCAATCACTGCGCCGACAACGTCACCCTCCACCACCACGACATCCTCCACCAACCCGTTCCCGGAACCTACGACATCGTCTGCGCCAACATCCTCAGCAGCGTCCTCATTCAAGCCGCCCCCGCCATCGCCCGCGCCTCCACCCGTCTCCTCCTCCTCAGCGGCATTCGCGAACAAGAGTGCGACCTCGTCGCCGCCGCCTACCATGACCTCGGACTCCTCGAAACCGGGCGCGACGGCGACGGCGAATGGGCCGGCCTCACCCTTCTCCGCGATCAAGACTTGCAACCCTTCACCCGGACGTGTACCAACACCCAACCTACATGACCTACGACCTCACCATCACCCAAGCCTGTTGGCTCATCGCCCTTCTCTTCGGCTCCTTTGGCCTCGACTTCCTGCTGCGCCCCCGGTCCGCTCAAGCCGGGCTCGCCGCCTTCCCGCGTCATCGGATCGCTGGGGTGGTCCTAGCCACCTTCGCCCTCCTTTGGGCCGCCTGGCTTCTCAACACCATGCAGCTTGGCTTCCTCGACGCCTACAAACCCACCCTCTTCTTCCTTACCCCCATCGCCATCTACCTTGTCATCACCTACCTCGACGATCTTCTCGGCCCTCGCGCCTTGGGTGGGCTCATGATGATGTTGCCTACCGCCCTTCTCGACGCCTCCCGCTGGCACGATAGTTCCCTCCGTTACCTTCCCATCGTCATCGCGTATCTCTTCGTCATTTTCGGAATCTGGTTAACCCTTTGTCCCTTCCGGTTCCGCATCTGGGCACGTCCCCTTGTCGACTCCGAAGCCATCACCCGGCTCACCGGTGCCATCCTCACCGCCCTCGCCATCCTCTTCGTCGCCGCCGCCCTCGCGCTTTAATCCCCAACCCGGATCAAGTCGTCATCCGAATCGATCTCCGTGTCCAGATCGTCCTCATCCTCATCATCCTCATCAACCGAAGACGGCGGGGGAGGCTTGGGCGGAGCGACAATCGGACTGATAAACGCATAATAAAGACCGAATGCAATCAGCATCAGCGCCGAGCCTACCTGAACTTCCACCCGGAAAAACAAAAGGGCCACACAAACCACTCCGCCCACAAACACATACGGCGTCTTCGTCGGTTTGCCGTACCGCACATACGACACTTGAAGAACCAGAAAAATCGCCGAACACCCCCACGCGAGAAGCGCCCAAATACCATTGCCCAGAGAAACATCGTAACTCCCGAGTATCCCAGACTCAGTGATCAGCACCATCATGGCCACCCAACCCGCATTCACGGTAATCGGCAAGCCAAGGTAACCCATCTGGCCCCGGTAGGGATCCACCACCCGGAACCGGGCCAACCGCGACGCCCCCGACATCACTGTGGCCAGCGCGAGCGTCCAGCCCCAAAAGGGCTGTTCCGGCACCAGAATCTGGAAAATCAAATACGCCGGCACCAAACCGAACGCGGTATGGTCCACAAACGTATCCAGCTCCGCCCCGAACGCCGACGTGCAACGGAGCATCCGCGCAGTAAACCCATCCAGTCCATCCAGGATCAGCACCAGCATCATCAACTGCGCCGATAGCAAATAGGCATGATGGGACGCTGCCACGATCGCCGCGAACGACACCATCAGTGCCGCCGCAGTAATCATGTTGGGTATAAGCTTAAGCCCCATGCCCTTCCTTGCTCACAATCCGGGCGATCGGCGTGATCCCTGCAAACACCCGGTCTCCTGCCTTCACCGTAACCTCGACGCGGTCAACGGGAAGGTAAACGTCCAACCGGGAGCCAAACTTCATAATGCCAAACCGGTCGCCCGCCGCCAGTTCCTGGCCTTCGTCCAGCCAGTAGACCACCCGCCGCACCAGCGGACCCACGATCTGGCGGATCATGCAGGCCACCGGACCACCTTCCAATAGAATCGTGCTGTGTTCATTGACCTCCGAGGACTGGGGGTTGCGGGTCAAAATATGCTTCCCCGGCGTATAGGCCAGCTTCACCACCTTGCCTCCCACGGGAATCCGGTTCACATGCACATCCCACGGGGTCAAATACGTGCTCACCCGGACCGAGGGCCGGCCGAAATGCGGCGGATCATCAATCCGCTCCACCGAGCGGATCCAGCCATCCGCGCCCGAAACGATGATCGAAGGATCGGTTGGAGCCGCCCGGTCCGGATCCCGGAAAAAGTACAGCATGAACGCCATATAAAGCGCGAAGACCACCAGAAGCAGTCCGCCTGCGATTGGAAATCCATACGCAAGCAGCCCCGCTCCCGGTACCAGCAGCGCCACTCCGGCCAGCAAATGTGCGGCCCCGCCTTTAGCAAGTTGATAACTCATAAGCGGCCAAATGTATCGCAAGTAGACCCCTCAAGGCCAAGAAAATTCGCATCCACCACTCCACCCACACCTCTAAACCGTACCTGATCCCATAACCATCGATTTGACCATCGCAGGCTCATTGGATATCTTTACGAGATGCGAAAGATCGTAGTCAATTCCGACATTTGCAACGGACGCCCAACCTTCGAGGGAACACGAATAACCGTGCAAACCATTCTTGAATTTTTAGGCGCGGGCGATAGCCATGCCGACATCTTGCGCGCCTATCCCGCCTTGAGCGAAGAAGATCTTCTCGAAGCCCTTCGGTTTTCCGGCCGATTGTTGGGGCACCACTTCATTGTTCGCGAAGTCGCATGAGAGGCATCCTTCTCGACGAAAACCTGCCGTCAGGAATTCGACTGCCTACAAATCTGTCCAGTGTAAGCGTTCGAGACCTTGATTCTTCTCTGTCCGATTCGGATGTCTGGCTCACCGCAAAAGAACAAAAGTTGGTGATTGTGACCAAGGACGCTGACTTCCGGTACAGAATCCTTCAATCAAATCCTCCTCCTTGGATTGTTCACATCCGACTGGGAAACCTTCGATTACGAGCCTTTGCAGACAAATTGATCGAAGTATGGCCATGCATCCAATCGATGTTGCCTGATCACAAATTAATAACCGTGTTCAATGACAGGATTGAAGGAATCGAATAGAGCCTTGTGATCCGTCCGATTGTATCCGGGCATGGCGCTGTGGTGCCAGTTTCAAATGGATCGTCTAGACTCGACCGGCTTCAAGGGCCAGTTCTCAAAGAGATTGGTTGGAGCTGATCGGAAGGGTACTCATACCAATCCCTACTACTTTATGGTATAAAGAAACGTTTCTTTCCGCAATTT
>DAOLCW010000161.1:0-5721 GCA_035327665.1 Kiritimatiellia bacterium | reverse complement strand
TGGCGTTGTTGAGGATGTTGGCGGTTTCCTGCATTTCGACCATGAAGGTGCTGCGTCCGCGGGCGAGGTCGTCGCTGGCTCCGACGCGGGTGAAGACGCGGTCGACGAGTCCGAGGTCGAGGGAGCGGGCGGGGACGAAGGAGCCGATTTGGGCCATGATGACGATGACGGCGACTTGGCGGATGTAGGTGGATTTTCCGGCCATGTTGGGTCCGGTGATGATCATGATCTGGTTGCGGGAGCCGTCGAGGAGGGTGTCGTTGGGGACGAAGCGTTCGGCGTGGGGGAGGTTTTCGACGACGGGGTGGCGGCCGTCAACAATCTGGAGCTGGTCGCCTTGGTGGACGGCGGGGCGGACGTAGCGGTTGGCGACGGCGCGGTCGGCGAGGGCGGCGAGGACGTCGAGCTGGGCGAGGGCGGCGGCGGTCTGTTGGATGGATTCGGTTTGGGCGACGATTTTTTCGCGGATGTCGAGGAAGAGTTCGTATTCGAGGTCGACGGAGCGTTCCTGGGCGCCGAAGATTTTGTTTTCGTAGTCTTTGAGTTCGGGGGTGATGAAGCGCTCGGCGTTGACGAGGGTTTGTTTGCGGATGTAGGTGTCGGGGACGTGGTCGAGGTAGGATTTGCTGATTTCGATGTAGTAGCCGAAGACTTTGTTGTGGCGGACTTTGAGGGTTTTGATCCCGGTGCGTTCTTGTTCGGCGGCCTGGTAGTCGGCGAGCCATTGGCGTCCGAGGGAGGCGGCCTGGCGGAGTTCGTCGAGTTCGGGGTGGTAGCCTTCGCGGATGATGCCGCCGTCTTTGATGGGGATGGGGGGTTCGTCGACGAGGGCGCGGTCGATGAGGTCGACGAGTTCGGGGAGTTCATGGATGTGGGCGAGGGATTGGGCGAGGAGGGGGGCGAGGGTGCCCTCGAGGGCATTTTTGACGGCGGGGAGTCCGGCGAGGGAGCGTCCGGCGGCCCGGAGGTCGCGGGCGTTTCCGGTGCCGGCGTTGAGGCGGGAGATGAGGCGTTCGAGGTCGCGGATGTCGCCGAGGGCTTCGCGGGCGGCGAGGAGGCGGGATCGGTGGCGGGTGAGTTCTTCGACGGCGTCGAGGCGTGCGTTGACGGCGTCGAGGCGGTTGAGGGGGCGGAGGACCCAGTCGCGGAGGAGGCGTCCGCCCATGGAGGTGCAGGTGGTGTCGAGGACGGCGAGGAGGGAGGTGGCGACGCCGGGGAGTTTGCGTCCGGCGGAGGCGGATTCGACGAGGTCGAGGTTGGCGGCGGTGGCTTCGTCGAGGAGCATGAAGTCGTCGGCGCGTTTGACTTTGAGGGTGCGGACGTGGTCGAGGGGTCGGCGGAGTTGGTTGGCGACGTAGTGGAGGACGGCGCCGGCGGCGCGGATGCCGGCGGTCATGTCGGAGCAGCCGAATCCGTCGAGGGAGTGAAGGTTGAAGTGGCGGAGAAGTTGGTCGAGGGCGGAGTCGTATTCGAAGGTCCAGTCCTCATGGGGGGTGACGAGGGTGGGGCCACCGGAGGGGAAGAGGCCGGCGAGGAGGGGGTCGTCGCGCTGGGCTTCGGGGACGGCGCATTCGGAGGGTTCGTAGCGGGCGAGGAGGTCGCGGACGGCGTGGTCGTGGCGGGCTTCTTCGAGCCAGAAGGCGCCGGTGGAGAGGTCGATGAAGGCGATGCCGTAGTTGTCGCGGTGGCGGAGAATTCCGGCGAGGTAGTTGTTGCGTTTGGCGTCGAGGACGTTTTCTTCAAGGACGGTTCCGGGGGTGACGACGCGGGTGACTTCGCGGCGGACGATGCCCTTGGCCTGGGCGGGATCTTCCATTTGTTCGCAGATGGCGACCTTGACCCCGGCGCGGACAAGGCGAGCGAGGTACATTTCGGAGGAGTGGTGGGGGACGCCGCACATGGGGATGCCCTGGCGTTTGGTGAGGGCGATGTCGAGGATTTGGGCGGCGCGTTTGGCGTCGTCGAAGAACATTTCGTAGAAGTCACCCATGCGGAAGAAGAGGAGGGTGTCGTCGGACAATTCGCGGCGGATTCGGCGGAATTGCTGCATCATGGGTGTGGAGCCGTCAGTCATTGCCCGTCAACGTAGGCAAAAGGACTGTGGCTGTGAATGCGAAAATTTCGGCGGGGTTTTGTGGGTGTGAGTTGTCGAGTAGGTGGAGATCATACCGAGAGGATGGCTTCGGGTGGGCTGGGATTGCTTTTCGGGGTGGAGGTCTGGCATGCACTGGGGGAAGGATGGGTTGCGGTAGTTATTCAGGCGGCGCGCATGAGGATGTGTACCACGTTGGGGGGTACGATGGGTCAGGTTTTGTAATGCGTGGAAGATGAATGTTTACGGATTGTGGATTTAGGCTATGATGCGCCTTACATTTAGGTATTTGCAGGTTCGAGATTTAAGGAGGATGTGATGACAAGAGGTTGTGTTCGTGGGGGATGGCGGTTTTTTGTGTTGCTGGCTTTGTGGTTGCCGGGTTGGGGGCAAGGTCAGGATGTTTTGTCGATTGAGGGAGGGTATCTTACGTTTGCGAATACCGACACGAGTTTGTATTACCGGGTGGAGTATCGTCCGAATCTGGAGGGGGAAGAGGGATGGTTGGGGGTATTGGGGGATCTGAAGAATATCCGTTCATCGGAGCCGGAGGTTACGGTTCCGGTGGGGTTGTTGTACCGGGTGGTGGGGGAGGTGGAGCCGGGCGGGGGTGGGTTGTCGTTGCCGCGAACGGGGCAGGGTACGAGTTACCGGGCAGGGGATGACGCTTTTTTTCGGGCGGGGGAGATGTGGCCGTCGCCGCGATTTACGGATCATGGAAATGGTACGGTTACGGATACCTTGACGGGGCTAATGTGGGTGAAGGCTCCTCACGGGTTGGATGGAAATTCGACGGCGAAGAGCTGGAATGGGGCGGTCGATTTTTGTCATGGTCTGGAGTTTGCGGGGTATTCGGATTGGCGTTTGCCGAATGTGCGGGAGCTGCAAAGTCTGGTGGATTATGGGCGTGCGTCTCCTGCGCTACCGGCGGGTCATCCGTTTTCAGGGATTCGGACGGGGTATTATTGGACGTCCTCGACGCGGATGGGAGGGACGACGATGGCGTGGCTTTTGAGCCTTCACCTGGGGTTGGTGGTGAACGATGACAAGCCGACGGCGTATGAGGTGTTTCCGGTGCGGGGCGGGGTGTTGCGGTAAGACGGGTCAGGTTTTGGCAAGGCGGCGGGTGAAGCGTTCGATGCGGAGGAGGGCTTCTTTGATGTCGGCCATGGCGGTGGCGTAGGAGCAACGGACGAAGCCTTCGCCGCAGGGTCCGAAGGCGGTGCCGGGGACGACGGCAACTTTTTCCTCGTCGAGGAGTTTGTAGGCGAAGTCGCGGGAGGAGAGTCCGAATTGCCGGATATCGGGGAAGACGTAGAAGGCGCCCTGGGGGGTGACGCAGGGGATGCCGAGATCGTGGAAGGTGGCGGCGATGAGGTTGCGGCGGCGGCGGTATTCTTCGCGCATGGCGGCGATGTCTTCGTCGGCGCGTTTGAGGGCTTCGAGGGCGGCTTCCTGGCTGGTGATGGGGGCGCAAAGCATGGTGTATTGATGGATTTTCATCATGGCGCCGACGAGGTCGGGGGGTGCGCAGGCGTAGCCGAGGCGGAAGCCGGTCATGGCCCAGGATTTGGAGAAGCCATGGAGGAAGATGGTGCGTTGCTTCATGCCGGGTAGGGAGGCGATGGAGGTGTGGACGCCGTCGTAGGTGAGTTCGGCGTAGATGTCGTCGGCGATGACGATGAGGTCGTGTTGTTGGGCGAGGTCGGCGATGCCGAGGAGATCTTCGCGGGAGAGTCCGGCGCCGGTGGGGTTGTTGGGGAAGTTGAGGAGGAGGGCGCGGGTGCGGGGGGTGATGCGCTCGGCCATCATGGCGGGGGTGAGGCGGAAGCCGTCCTCGGCGCGGGTTTCTACGCGCACGGGGATGCCGTGAGCGAAGGTGATGATGGGGCTGTAGGAGACGTAGCAGGGTTCGTGGTAGAGGATTTCGTCGCCGGGTTCGATGATGGCGCGGAGGGCGAGGTCGAGGGCTTCGCTGACCCCGACGGTGATGAGGATTTCGTTTTCGGGTTTGTAGCGGACGTGGAAGACGCGGTCGACGTAGGCGGCGAGGGCCTGGCGGAGTTTGAGGAGTCCGAGGTTGGAGGTGTAGCTGGTGATGCCCCGCTCGAGGGAGTAGATGGCGGCTTCGCGGATGTGCCAGGGGGTGACGAAGTCGGGTTCGCCGATGCCGAGGCTGATGACATCCTTCATGGTGCTGACGATTTCGAAGAAATCGCGGATGCCGGAGGGGGGCATGTCCCGCACGTGGCGGGCGACGGGATTACGGGCTGACTTTAAGTCGTTCATATTCGTCATGGGATTCCATCAGGACGCCGTGGTCCTTGTAGGTCTTGAGCATGAAGTGGGTGGAGGTGGAGAGGACGCCGGGGAGGGTGGCGAGTTTTTCGGCGACGAAGAGGGCGACATCCTTGAGGTCTTTGCCGGAGACGAAGAGGAGGAGGTCGAAGGCGCCGGACATGAGGTAGAGGGATTGGACTTCGGGGAATTTACTGATGCGGTCGGCAATGTGGTTGAAGCCGCCTTCACGCTCGGGGGAGACTTTGACTTCGATGACGGCGGTGACGAGGTCGATGTCGAGCTGGTCGTGGTTGACGACGGCCTGGTAGCCGCGGATGACGCCGCGTTTTTCGTATTCGGCGATGCGGCCGCGGATTTCGTCGGGGGTGAGGCCGAGCATGCGGGCGAGGTTCTCGGGGGTTTCGAGGGCGTTTTGTTTGAGGAGTTTGAGGAGTTCGTCCATGGTGTCACCTGTGGGGGCTATAAGGAGGCGGACTGTATCGCGGATGCGGGGGGATGGCAAGGGAGAGGAAGTGGGAGGGGAAATGACGAAGGACGAATGACGAAATACCCAAGGTGTCGGGGGGTGTGCGAAGGGCGGTGAGTGGCACGGGTTCTTTCTGGAACGGCGGTTGCGCGTGCGCTTGCGTTGGGGGCTGACCGGCAGTTCCTGGTGACCCGGAAGGGATCGGTCATGATGGAAACCCCGGACCCGGTTCACCGGGACGGTTCGCCCTACCTGGCCCCATGCGTATGCAGGCCGAGGCGTTATGTTGCGGGGGGTGGGGCGGGGGTGGGGGCCGGCGTGGAGGCGGGTTTGCCTTGTTCGACGAGGCGAGTGGTGTTTTCGGCGATGCGGAAGAGGACGATGATGAGTTCGCACCAGATGCGGGCGAAGAAGACGTAAAGGAGGAAGAGGAGGGGGGCGAGGATCAGCATGAGGAGGCCACTGCCGAAGCTGCGGCTGAAGCCGTTGCCGATCATGAAGAGGGCGACGATGGCGGAGATGCCCATGAGCACGACGTAAAGGGCCTTGATGAATTTGGTGGTGATAAATTCGGTGAAGGACAAGTCGAACAGAGCGGTGAGCGGACCTTTGTTCATGGGGTTTTTCCTCGTGGGGGATGTGATGTGATTTTGGCGGAGAGGGGGGGTTAGCTTCCGGAGGGAGGGCGCTTGATGGTGATTTTGAGGGGGGGGCGGGTTCCGGCGGGTTTGGTGGCGGGCCTGCTGGAGGGTTTGGGGGGGGGCGGGCCGGGGGGCGGGGGGGAAGGGGGGGGGGGGGGTGGTGGTGGCCTCGGGGATCGCGGCGGGGGGCTTGCCGGTTTGCTCGGGGGGGTGGCGGACGC
>DAOLCW010000160.1:0-5782 GCA_035327665.1 Kiritimatiellia bacterium | reverse complement strand
CCCCCCCCGGTCGCCACGCCCACCCTCCCCACCATGATCATCAGCGACCTCGACCTCCCCGACGTCGCCGACGTCGCCACCATCCTCCGCATCCTCGCCAAAGCCGCCGAAATCAACATCCTCATCAGCCCCAACGCCAAAGCCACCCTCAGCTTCACCTTCCGTGAAATCCCCTGGGACCAGGCCTTCCGCAGCGTCGTCGCCGCCGCCGGACTCACCTACCATTGGCAAGGCGATGTCCTCCGCGTCCTCACCATGGACGACATGAAACACGAACTCGCCCTCGAAGTCCTCCTCAAGGAACAGGCCCAGGTCCGCGCCGAGCGCCGCCGCGTCGAACCCCGCATGCTCCAAGTCGTCCCCATCCGATACTCCCGCGCCAAAAACATCGCCAATGCCATCTCCGGAACCCTCAGCACACCCGGCACCACCGACGCCGAACGCGATGGCGCCATCCGCCCCAACATCAGCATCGACGAAGAAAACAACGCCATCATCCTCCACGCCACCCGCGACGACCTCGATAAACTCATCGCCCTCATCCGCCAACTCGACCGCCCCCGCCAACAAGTCCGCATCGAAGCCCAAATCATCGAAGCCACCCGCGACGCCGCCCGCCAGCTCGGCGTACAATGGGGCGTTCAGTCCGCGCGCCTCCAGAGCGGACGCCAACTCACCGTCGGCAACGCCGGACCCAACGGCTTCAACTCCGACTTCCCCGCCCAATTCTTCCAGGGTGGCTCCGCCCCCTTCGGCTTCTCCATGGGCCTCCTCGCCGAACGCATCGGCACCAGCCAACTCCTCGACATGCAACTCTCCGCCCTTCAACAACGCGGACAAATCCAAATCCTCTCCTCCCCCTCCATCATCACCCTCGACAACGAAGCCGCCGTCATCGAAAGCGGCGAAGAACGCGCCTACCGAAGATCCACCGGCACCGGACTCGAATCCGACGTCACCGTCGAATGGAAAAAAGCCGTCCTCAAACTCGAAGTCACCCCCAGCGTCGTCGACGGCCAAACCCTCCGCGTCGAAATCATCGCCAACAAAGACTCCTTCGACGAAACCAAACCCCAGACCAACAACGAATTCCCCGTCAACACCAAACACGCCAGCACCACCGTCCTCCTCCGCAACGGCGAAACCGTCGTCATTGGCGGCCTCTCCCTCGAAAGCAAAAGCACCACCGAAGCCGGCATCCCCGGACTCATGGACATCCCCGGACTCGGACGCCTCTTCAAATCCAAAGGCCAGTCCCGGCGCTTCGACGAAACCCTCATCTTCATCACCCCCACCCTCCTCGAAACGCCCCACTGATCCTCCTCCATGAAGCGCCCCCAACTCGGTCAAATGCTCATCGACGCCGGCCTCCTCAACGAGGCCCAACTCGATCAGGCCATCCGGCGAAAAGACCACCTCGACCTCAAACTCGGCGAGTACCTCTGCCGCACCGGCCTCGTCCGCGAAGACCAAATCACCGCCCTCCTCGCCCAACAGCTTGACCTCGGCATCTACGACCCCGAGCGCTTCCCCGTCAACATCGACCTCGCCCCCCTCGTCCCCTACGACATCGCCCAGCGCTACACCATCGTTCCCCTCCGCAAACAGGGCCAGATCATCTTCCTCGGCATGGTCGATCCCACCAACCTTCGCGCCCTCGACACCATCGAGCAAATCACCCATTGCGAAGTCGTCCCCATCGTCTGCACCAACCGCGAATGGAACCAACTCTCCAATGCCATCTACGGACAATTCGCCGGACTCGGCGATGTCATCAGCTCCGAAGCCTCCACCTCCCCACCCTCCGACGAAACCGCCGCCGAGGAAATTGAAGTCGGCTCCCTCAAAACCATGGCCGAAGGCGCACCCGTCGTCCGCATGGTCAACTGGATCGTCACCCAGGCCGTCCGCGAAGGCGCCAGTGACATCCACATCAGCCCCGAAGAACAAGCCATCCAACTTCGCTTCCGCGTCGACGGCAAACTCCGCGAAGTCCCCGGCCCTCCCAAAAGCCTCCACCTCCCCCTCGTCTCCCGCATCAAAATCCTCGCCAAACTCGACATCGCCGTCTCCCGCATCCCCCAGGATGGACGCTTCGCCGCCCGCGTCGACAACCGCGAAATCAACATCCGCGTCTCCACCCTCCCCACCACCCATGGCGAAAACGTCGTCATGCGCCTCCTCGACACCAGCGGATTCAACTTCACCCTCAACGACCTCGGCATGGCCCCCAAAGACCGCGAACGCATCACCCTCGCCAGCCAAAGCTCCTACGGCCTCATCCTCTCCACCGGTCCCACCGGAAGCGGAAAATCCACCTCCCTTTACGCCATCCTCAAGCAAATCAGCCGCCCCGACATCAACATCATCACCGTCGAAGATCCCGTCGAATACCGCATCCCCGGCATCCGACAGGTCCAGCTCAACCCCCGCGCCGGCATGACCTTCGCCTCCGGACTACGCGCCATCCTCCGTCAAGATCCCGACGTCATCATGGTCGGCGAAATCCGCGACGCCGAAACCGCCCGCATCGCCGTACAGGCCGCCCTCACCGGCCATCGCGTCCTCAGCACCGTCCACACCAACGACGCCGCCGGCGCCGTCACCCGCATGATCGACATGGGCATCGAACCCTTCCTCGTCTCCTCCGTCCTCCTCGTCTCCTTCGCCCAGCGCCTCATCCGCAAAATCTGCCCCCACTGCGCCGAGGACTACATCCCCGCCCCCGACGTCCTCGAATTCTGGGGCTTCGACCCCGCCAACCCCATCCCCTTCAAACGCGGAAAAGGATGCGGGCACTGCCAACACTCCGGCCACGCCGGACGCACCGCCGTCTTCGAAGTCTTCTCCCTCAACGAACACCTCCGCGAAATGATCTCCCACAGCGCCACCACCCTCGAACTCAACCGCGCCGCAAAATCCACCGCAAACATGCTCTTCCTCAAAGACGCCGCCGCCGAAAAACTCCGCCTCGGCATCACCTCCGTCGAAGAAGCCCTCTCCGTCGTCAATCAATAACCCCGACACCCCCATGCCCGTTTATCAATACCGCGCCATCGACTCCACCTCCGGAAAATCCTCCTCCGGAACCCTCGATGTCGACTCCCCCGAACAACTCAAAGAACGCCTCGCCACCCGCAACCTCATTCCCGTCTCCTACACCCTCAAGGCCGAATCCTCCGAAAACGCATGGAAACGCCTCGAACGCCGCTTCAACAAAGTCCCCCCCGACGAACTCATCCTCTTCACCAAACAAATCGAAACCATGCTCCGCGCCGGCATCCCCGTCCTCCGCGCCTTCGACATCCTCGCCTCCCAAACCGAACATCCTCGCCTCAAAGAAGTCTGCACCGCCATGGGCCAGGACATCCGCCAGGGCTCCACCCTCCACCAGGCCCTCGCCCGGCACGACGACGTCTTCCCCCCCCTCTACTCCAACATGGTCCGCGCCGGCGAAACCAGCGGCTCCCTCCCCAAAATCCTCCAGCGTCTCATCTACGTCATCGCCCACGAATACAAGGTCCGCTCCGACGTCCGCTCCGTCATGCAGTACCCCATCCTCGTCCTCGTCACCCTCTCCATCGCCTTCATTGCCCTCATCGGCTTCGTCATGCCCAAATTCGCCGCCGTCTTCACCAAAGCCGGCATCGACCTCCCCATGCCCACCCGCGTCTGCATCGCCCTTAGCGACACCATGCGCGCCCACGGCCTCCTGATCTTCGGTGGCATCCTCCTCTCCATCGTAACCATCGCCCTCCTCCTCAAAACCCCCGCCGGAAAAGCCACCTTCGACCGCTTCATCCTCGGACTCCCCCTCATCGGCGACCTTATCATCAAAGCCTCCCTCTCCCGCCTCGCCAGCATCTTCGCCATCCTCCAGGCCTCCGGCGTTAGCATCCTCGAAGGCCTCGGTATCCTCTCCGGAACCATCAACAACGGCGCCATAAGCAAGGAACTCGACCGCATTAAAGAACAGCTCGAACAAGGCCAGGGACTTGCCAAACCCCTCTCCCAGGCCAAATACTTCACCCCCATGTTCATCAACATGGTCTCCATCGGCGAAGAATCCGGAAACCTCGACGAAATGCTCGCCGAAATCTCCAACCACTACGACGCAGAAGTCGAATACTCCACCAAAAAGCTCACCGGCGCCATCGGCCCCGCCCTCATCGTTTGCCTTGCCGCCATCATTGGCTTCTTCGCCCTCGCCGTTTACCTCCCCATGTGGGACATCGCCAAGCTCGCCAGCAAGCCCGGAGCCTGACCATTAAACTCATCCCCCTCAGGATTCATCTCCTCGCCGCCGTCATCTTCTCCGGCCTCGTTGCCCTTGGCTCCCTCCTCACCTACCAAATCGTCACCCTCAAAAGCGGCTCCGGTGAAGCCTCCCCCCTCCTCCCCCTCGCCGTCACCACCCTCCTCCTCATGTTTGCCGCCGCCATCACCGGTCCCCTCATCCTCCGCATCCTCTTCCAGCCCGTCGACGACCTCGTCGAAAAAGCTTCCGCCACCCTGCCTACCCTCCCCCCCTCCCATCCCGCATCCGGCAGCGAGGCCAAAAAGACCCGCCATGGCGACGCCGCCCCCCTCTACCGCGCCCTCACCCACGTCGCCGAAGCCCTCGAAATCAACAAAGCCCGCTCCCTCTTCCCCGACGTCATCGCCTCCACCCCTCACATGCGTTCCCTCCTCGCCCTCATCATTCGCATCGCCCCCTCCGAGGGTAGCGTCCTCATCCTCGGCGAAAGCGGCACCGGAAAAGAACTCGTCGCCCGCGCCATCCACAACCACAGCCCGCGCGCCTCCCAACCCTTCATCGCCATCAATTGCGCCGGCATCCCCGAAGGCCTCCTCGAAAGCGAACTCTTCGGACACGAAAAAGGTGCCTTCACCGGCGCCCATGCCCGGAAAATCGGCAAAATCGAGGCCGCCAACCACGGCTCCCTCTTCCTCGACGAAATCGCCGACATGCCCTTCTCCCTCCAGGCCAAAATCCTCCGCGCCCTTCAGGAACGGGAAATCGACCGCGTCGGCGGCACCCATCCCATCCCCGTAAACATCCGCGTCATCGCTGCCACCAATAAAAACCTCGAGGACATGGTCCAGAAAGGCGCCTTCCGCGACGACCTCTTCTTCCGCCTCAACGTATTCTCCCTCCCCCTCCCCCCCCTCCGCGACCGCCGCGAAGATATCCCCCTCATCGCCAACCACTTCCTCAACGAAATCAAACCCCAAGCCTCCCTCTCCCCCGAAGCCCACGCCGCCCTCATCGCCTGGACCTGGCCTGGAAACATCCGCGAACTCCGAAACGTCATCGAAGCCGCCGCAACCCTCGCCGGAGACACCAACCTCATCCTCCCCAACCACTTGCAACTACGAACAAAACAATCCTCCCCCTTCCCGGACCCTTACCCCTCCCCTCCCACCCTCAACCCCAACCTGTCCCTCGACGAACGCATCGCCGAATACGAAAAACTCCTCATCCTTGACGCCCTCCGCCAAACCCATGGTGTTCAAGCTCAAGCCGCCAAAAAACTCGGCATCAAGGAACGAAGCCTCTGGCATCGCATCGCAAAACATCAAATCGATGTCGCCGCCATCAAAAAAGACCTTTAACCCCCCCGGGATCGCCGGGCTCCGCACCCGCGACTCCGAACTCGCTGCCAACGAATACCAATCCCTAAAACGTTATGGTTTAAAGCAATGTTTCTTTCCGCACAAGGGTCAAGCTCCGCGAGACCGAAGTCTCTATCGGCCAAGCCCGGTCTCGCGGAGCTCGACC
>DAOLCW010000159.1:0-5784 GCA_035327665.1 Kiritimatiellia bacterium | reverse complement strand
ATGCCGCCTCTCGCCGATCCCCACGACACATCACATGATAAACGGCCCCCGCGTAGTCAATGCGTATGCTCCTTGGCATTCCCACACGATGGACGGGCCAACCCGCCTTGTTAATCACATTCTGCAACTATGTGCGGACCGACCCCTTTTTCGCCTGTGCGGACCGACCCCTTTTTCGACGACCCCTTTTTCGACGACCCCTTTTTCGATGGCGAGAAATCTTCCTTTGAGTTGTTGGCGTAGCCGGTCGGCGAACCGCGGGCAGGCCTCTTCAACCAAGGGGAAGATAGGGGCAACCAGGGTTTCGGGTTCGGGATGAAGCGTGATCAGGGGTTCGAGGACTGGATGGTTGCTTTGGTCGCGGACGAGGGCTTGGTAACGCATGGTGGGCTCGAGGGTTTCGTGTCCGAGGATTTCCTGGAGCTGGCGGATGGTTCCCCCGTCTTCAAGGAAATGAACGGCGAAGGTGTGGCGCAACATCATGGGACTGACGGCTGAGGGAGAGAAGGTAGTCCTTGATGTCGCGGGAGGTGATGGCGATCTCGCTGGTTTGGGTGGGGGAGGCGCTGGAAGGACATCGGAGGGGGCTGCTATTTTTAACGCAGAGGCGCGAAGGTCGGCAAAGAATCGCAAAGAGTGTAGAAGTGGGAGAGGGGCGATGTGTACTACCATTACCCAAAACATCCTGACCAAAATCGCGCCCATCGGATATGGGCGCTACGAAATGGCGACAACTTACAGTAGCGCCGAAATCTGTTCGGCGGAGATCCGGAAAGATGCACCAACATGTTCAAGTAAGCTATAAGGGTATGCTTTGCGTCATTATTTTCGGGGGCCGATTGGTTCACTCCGGGAACTCGGGTTTTTGTACTCGCGTTTGTTAAGCTACGCGAGTGCGGAGCCTCGCGTTCCCGGGCGATGAGGGTTCACCCCCCGCAAGTTTGTTTCCAAACCGCCGGTTTGGAAACGGGGCAATGTTTTAGGTATGGAAGCTTTGAACCCCGACCCTTTTTTTTGGGGGGGGGGGGACTTCCGAGTGGATGATTTAATACCATTACCTATAACTTTTCGGTATGGAGCCAATAGAGACTTCGGTCTCGCGGAGCTCGACCCAAATTTCGTAAAGAAACGTTTCTTTATACCGTAAAGTGGTTGGGGTTGGTATAACAGGTTGTAAGTTCTTGATTTGCAACAAAGGTATTGCGTGGTTGGGTGTCCCTTTCGGAAGTCAGGAATTCGGTTTCGAGCGTTTTCACGAGCTTCCCAAGGTGCTGGCTGAACACCGGGATTATAGCCGTCCGAAGCTTGGCGAAGAAGTCCGTATTGTGGATTTGGTGGGGTTCGAGAACCTGAGGAGGGGGGAGCCGACCACAAACTACCTGTCCCCTGTTTCCCTGTTTCCCGCGTAACTGTCGAACTTGGTCTAAGGCTCGTACACACGCGTTCGGTAGTACCGGTGCGTATGGTTGGTCGCATCTGGATCGGGTACATAAATCGTCGAGGAAATGGAGCTGAATACCGGGGCGTTTTCCGGGACATCGAGAGAATACCACGAACCGTTGATCAGGTTGGTTGTGACTTGAACCTCGAACCCGGTATTGGGGGTGCGTTCAACCGCGAGGGTGGGGATCGGTCCGCTGGTGTCCGGGGCATCAAAAACCCAGACATCAAGGGAGTTGGTTGGCTGAGTACCGGTCCGGTACTCAAGCAGGTTGCTGTTTCCGTCACCGTCGGGATCTGCATCCGGTTGCGCGTCGGGATGTTCCGTGGATCCAAAATGCAACTCCTGCCACTCTTCATACGTTTCATACGCACTGGCCTCGTCGGTGATCCATGCGGTTATGAGAGCGATGCTCTGCGTATCGAGTACGGTTGATCCGATCTGCGGCATGCGCCTCAGGTCCAGGGTGCTGATTCTGGTTAGAATCATCGATAGAGGCGGGGCACCTCGCCGAATCACCCGGTCATCGGTATTCCCGAAATCGTCGGCCAGTGGACCATCGATGATGCCGGCCTGTGAGAGCGGGGTAAAAATGTTCGCATCAAACGCGGCAGGCACCGGACCGCCGGGCCGATGGCATTGCGAACAGTTTGCGTCCAGGTAAGAACGAGCGCGATAGGCTACACTGAATTCCGTATTGGTCGCGTGTGCGAGTTTTCGGAGCAGATGAATGTTCGAGACCGGTCCGGAAAAATAGCCCGCTTGCTGGAGGGCGGCGACCTGGTTGGTCACGGTGTCTCCAAAATCCTGCGTGATGTTCATCTGCGGTGTGGTGAAGCTGAGGGTAAATCCGGCATTGACGTTATGACAGCTCAAACATGCGCCGCGTGAGGGGTATTGCCAGATTTGGGTGCGTATGATCCCGCTTTCGTTGATGACAATCTGTTCGTCAAGGCCGACCGCAGGAACAAGCACGGCGTTGGTGGTCGAGTTGCCCCAACGGTAGGTGACACCGTAGCCGCCGCCGGGACCATCCGACTTCACCATGACCCGGGTTTCGAGGCGACGCACCGACGACGGTACACCACTGGTGAGCAAAAGATCGAAATGCTTGATCCACACCGTCGTGGTTGGAGCAATCCAGGTACCGGTTGGATTAAACGTAATCAGTAAATTGGTGGAAGGGACCGAAAACCAGCGGCGTTTAAATGCCCCGTCCGACCAGAAGGGAACATTGACGGTGTAGGGCACAATTCCTTCGTAGGGCAGCAGCGCTTCCAAGTCGGCAAAGATACCGGCCTCGGCAAGAGTCGCCGGAAGGGCATTGGTTGCTGCGACGGCGCGCTCAAGCCGCTTGATCTGATTGGCCGCCAGATCACACAACAACAGATCTCCGTTGGTTGGGTCTTCACCAAAATGAACGATGCTCGGATCCGTGGCCAACCAGGCGAAGGAGGTATTGGTGCGGCCATTGTGGGTCAAGGACCAGATATGACCGGAGACGTAGTCAGAGAAAATGTACCGGCCAACGAGTTCGGGAAAACGATCGCCCCGGTACACGCGGCCACCGGTAACCGAGCTGCCCTGATTGGTGGCTATGCCGTGGCCATACGCCAGCAACGGGTTGATATAATTGGTTGATGAAAAGACACCCGGTTTGGGTCCGTCGACAAAACCCTCGCGGGCGGCCCATCCGTAATTTCCACCTTTGGTTACGAGGTTTATTTCCTCCCACGCATTTTGTCCGACATCACCGACATACAGATCGGAGGTCACGGTATCGAAGGAAAACCGAAACGGGTTGCGCAGGCCGACGGCATAAAACTCTGTGCGCAGCCGCCCAGACACAACATTCGATCCGAAGTAGTTTGTCGTCCCGATAAATGGATTGTCGGGCGGAATCGCATAGTTGGTTACTCCGCCGAGGGCGGGATGGTCGTTTGGGGCCAAGCTGCCGGGCTTCATATCCACATCGACCCGCAGCAATCCCGCGAAGAAATCCTTATCGATGATTTGCGCGTTGTTGTAGGTGTCATTTCCGCCGCCTTCATCGCCGGTGGCAATATACAAATATCCGTCCGGTCCGAAATGAAGATCCCCGCCGTTATGATTGGCGGCGCTGTTGAACTGGGAATAAAGAATCGTTTCACTGGAAACCAGGGCCAGGTTTTGGTTGGTGGCGGTCGTTTGGAAACGGGAAACCCTGGTGTGCAGTCCATTTCCGGTTCCGTTGTTGGTATTCGGGGTATAGAAAACGAAAAAATACCGGTTGGAGATATAGTCGGGATGAAACGCCAGTCCAAGGAGTCCTCCCTCACTGTTCAGTCCGCTGATGTTAGCCGACAAATCCAGGAACTGCGTGCGGGATGGTTGCGCGAGATTGGTAATGACTTGAATGTAGCCTGAACGCTCCAGCACATAGAGCCGGTTGGATTCGCCCGGAGCGATGGCGGTGGCCAGTGGATTGGTGAACACCAGTCCCGGAAACGCATTGACCGTCGTGTAGCTGTTGGTTTCGAACAGAGGAATCGCCTGAGGAAAATTCAGCGTCGTATTGGGTTTGCGCTGACTTATCCCTTGATAGGGGTCGAGCGACATCGTGTTGTCACCGATTTCAATGCTGCGGTCCGTGTTCTCCGGAACGAACTCCGCGTAACTGGTGATGCAGGCAACGGTTACGGCGATGAAGGCGAGAAGGCCCCGGTTGGATTTCATAGGCTTAAGTATACCAGCAGTTCCAACCTAGGTTAAGTCGAGGTGGCACCGATTTGACCATCGGGCATAGCATTACCTTTTTAGGTTCGTCGTGGGTCGATGAAGGGTTCATCCGCATGACTCATGAAGCCTTAAGCAAGGCCTGAACCCATTTCCCGGAATTGTCATATCGAACCGGGAGCCATCGCGACCTCCGCGGCCAGCAGCAGATGGTCGGACGGATAGTGGGCATTGGGCAGCGGGGACCCCACTTGATCCAGTGTAGGCAAGGGACGGACGGACACCGTCGACCATTCGCGTGAAAGCCAGATGTAATCAAGGGTGTCGCAAAAAGGATCGTGGTCCTTGATCATGGAATAGTTTGTAAATGCGGGTTCTTCGCCCAAGGCTTGCGCGTAGGCACTGGCGAATCCGTGGGGCAAGTCCGGTCGCCACGGATCACCGGGAAGGAGCGCCGGGTACTCCGGCGCATCGGCGGGAAGATGCCCGCTGACGAGAAAGTCATAGTGAGGGGTGCGGGGCCGGATGTTGAAATCGCCGGTCACGATCAGCGGATCGGCGTTGGCGAGGACGCACATCCGCTGCATCAACATGCCGAGATGAATCGTCATCACTTGGGCTACGAAAAACAGACAAGGCATGTGATAGTTTCCCACACAGAACGATTCCAGCGTCTGCCGGTCCCGGAGACGCACAAAGATATGCTGATTGTACCTGCGACGGGCAAACGTTTGCGGGTGCTCAACCTGAAAACCCGCGCGTACCATGCGCACAAGTGCGTGTAGTCCATTGCGGAGAACCACTGTCCAATGGGACAAACGCGACCAAGTTCGGGTGTCGCTCAGCCGCTCGATGACTACCTGGTCCAGGATGTAGCGCTCACGTGGAATTGCCATGGCGACTCCCATGTAGCCACTTTTCCGTCCACCGTAGAGAGCGGTCATGAGGTGGTAGTTGTGCCCGGCAAAAAATTTGTGGAGTTCACCCACCCATTCGGTGGACACCTCTTGCAGACACAGAATCGCCTCGCGCTCGACTTCGCCCTGTAGCGCCGCAAGGATCTTCGGAAGCCGCACCCCGGCGTCAAGATCCTCCGGACGACACGAGGTGAAGTAATCCGGCCGGGCAAGCCGACTGGAAAGCAGGTTGTATGTGACGACGCGATGAGACATGGCATCAAGGTAAACAGGGACAGTACGGGAGGTTATCGGGGACAGGCAAACGTTTTGGCGTGTTTTTCCGGCGGCAAAAACGCTTCGCGTTTTGCCGTCCCTCTCATACCATTACCTATAACTTTTCGGTATGAAGCTTGGCCGATAGAGACTTCGGTCTCGCGGAGCTCGACCCTCCAAATTGCGGAAAGAAACGTTTCTTTATACCATAAAGTAGTAGGGATTGGTATTGCTCTGTAGTTTTACGGGAAGATTGTCAACGGCAAGATTGTCAATCGGCCACAATGCTCAGATGAGGGTGTGATCAAATTCCCTCATATCCGGAATCCGCGATGTCCTTGCCATGCCCAACCGCCACTGGACTACACCCACGAAAGTGCTGCTTACCAATTAAAGCGGGCATCCTCATCGCCACACAAAAACCCGTTCCGGCATCGGTCACTTCTTGAATCTGGA
>DAOLCW010000158.1:0-5834 GCA_035327665.1 Kiritimatiellia bacterium | reverse complement strand
GTGGCGTGTCATACAGGAAATTTTTCAATCAAACCAATCCTCATTCCCCATCCACATCCCATCCTCCCCCCAGCGCCGTATACAATCCAATCAACCGCAACACCGCCTCCGTCTCGCTCAAAATCAAATCATCCTGCGCACGGATCAACTCCCTCTCCGCATCCAACACCGAAAGAAACCCTTCCTCCCCCGCATTAAACAACCGCCTCGCCAGATCAAACGAACGCTCATTACTCGCCACCACCTCCCTCAGTAGCACCTTCGTTTCCTCCTGGCTCAAATACCGGATCAACGCCCCCTCCGCATCCGCCAGCGCCGCCAACACCGTTTGCTCATAAACCGCCGCCGCCTCCTTTGCCTCCGCCTTCTCCGCCGCAATCCTCGCCCGGATCTGCCCGCTTTGAAACACCGGCCACCGCACAAACGACGCCGCCAATCCCCGCGTGCTCAGCGAATCCCTCAACCCGTCCACCGTATCCGCCGAACGCCCCAACGTTCCCAGCAAGCTAAACCGGGGGAATAAATCCGCCGTCGCCGACCCGATGTCCGCCGTCGCCGCCGCCAAACTCCGTTCCGCCGCTCTCACATCCGGACGCCGGCGCAGCACGTCTGAACGCTGCCCCAGCGGAATCAAATCCGGCACCGGCGGCAACCCCCGCTCCACCTCCATCTCCTCCACCAGCGCGCCCGGCGGCAACCCCACCAGAATCGACAACCGGTAAATCCCCGCACGTTCATTCGCGCCCAGTTCCGGCAAGCGCGACTGCGTCAACTGAAGCTGTCCCTTCGCCCGGCTCAAATCAAATTCGCTCGCCTCCCCCAGCAAAAAAAGATTCTCCACCAGTTCATACGTACGGCCTTGAAGCTCAATATTTGCCCGCGTATTCGCCATTCGCCGCTGCGCCCCCCGCACCTCATAGTAGCTTCGGGCCACCTCCGCCAGCAACGCCAGCTCCGTCGCCCGGTACCGCTCCATCTCCCCCTCCAGCCGTGCTTGTGCCGCCTCGTTCGCCCGCCTTGTCCCTCCAAAAAGATCCACCTCCCACGACGCCGAAAGCCCCGCGTCAAACAACGTCGAATACCTCCCCCCGCTCGAATCCCCTTGCCCCGCCGCCGACCGCCGCCGCGACACCCCGCCCTCCGCGTCCACCCTCGGGCCCAACTCACTCCTTGCTCCCTGCCTCAATGCCCTCGCCCGTTCCACCCGCGCCGCCGCCGCCTGCAAATCCCGGTTCTCCTCCCGCGCCCGCTCCAGATAGCTCGTCAGCAGCGGATCCCCGAACTGCTCCCACCACGCCAACTCCGGTTCCATCGCCTCCATCCCCGACCCCACCGGTCCCGCCCAAACCCCCTCCTCCATGAACCTCGAAGCCTCATAATTCGGCCCCACCGACATACACCCCATCAACGGCAACCCCGCCACCACACCCCACCACCATCCCCCCCTCACTGATGCGCCTCCTTCAAATGAAACGCCTTCTCCTGATCATCCAACGCCCGCGCCACATCCCCCGGCGACCCCGTCTTCCGCGCCAACATCGCATACGCCACCGGCACGATAAAAATCGTAAAAAATGTCGCCGCCAAAACCCCCGAACCAATCACAATCCCGATCGCAATCCGCGTCTCCGAACCCGCTCCCGACGACAAAATCAGCGGCAGCGAGCCCGCCGCCGTGGTAATCCCCGTCATAATAATCGGGCGCAGCCGGATCGACGCCGCCCGCAGCACCGCCTCCCGGAATTCCAACCCCTGATCCCGTAGCTGATTGATAAACTCCACAATCAAAATCCCGTTCTTCGCCGCCAGCCCCACCAACATGATCAACCCCACTTGCGTGTACACATTCAAACTCCCCCCGAACACAAACAGCCCGAACAACGCCCCGGTAATCGCCAGCGGCACCGTCAGCATGATCACCAGCGGATGCACATAACTCTCAAACTGCGCCGCCAGCACCAGAAACACAATCAGCAACCCCAGCAAAAACACAAACACCATCGAACTCCCGCTCCGCTTGTAATCCAACGACTGCCCCTTGTAGTCGATCACCACCGTCTCCGGAAGATGCTCCCGCACCAACCCCTCCAAATGCGCCAACGCCGCCCCCAACGGGAAACCGTCCTCCAAATTGCTTTCAATCGTGATCGCCCGCAACCGGTTGTACCGGTTCAGCGAACTCGAATCCGCAAACTCCCGCAAACTCACCAGATTCGACAACGGCACCAGCCGCCCCGTCGAGGAGCGCACATGAATGTTCTCCAGATTCGTCGGCGTCCGCTGAGCCTCCCGTTCCCCTTCGATGATCACATCATACTCCTCCCCCTCTTTAATGTACGTCGTCACCCGCCTCCCCCCCAGCATCGACTCCAACGTCCGGCCCACCTCGCTCACACTCACCCCCAACACCGCCGCCCGATCCCGGTCGATCACAATCCCGATTTGCGGCTTCGTCTCCTTGTAGTCCGTGTCCAACGCCACAAATCCCGGATTCTCCTCCTCGATCTTCGCCAGCAGAATATCCCGCCACGCCGCCAACTCCTCATACGTTCCACCCCCCAGCACCAACTGCACCGGCTTACGCACCCCCCGCCCAAACCCCTGTCGCATCACCGGAAACGCCTGCACCCCCGTCAAATCCGAAAGCTTGCCCCTGACCTCCCCCATGATCTCCCATGCCGACCGGCGGCTCTCCCACGGAGCCAGCACCGCAATAAAAATCCCGTCGTTGAAACTCGCCGCCGGACCAAACGCCCGTGGCGCCCGCACGATCAACTGGTGAATCTCCCCCGCATCCACAAACTCCATCAGCCGCGCCTCGATAATATCCATGTACTCCTGAATGTACTCGAACGACGCCCCCTCCGGCCCGTTCACCAACACAAAAAACGCCCCCCGGTCCTCGCTCGGCGCATACTCCGAAGGAATCGCCCGGTACAACAACCCCGCCACCACCAGCACCCCCACGAACACCCCCGCCACCACCACCGGATGCCGAAGCAACCGCTCCAAAACCCATCGGTACCCCCGCCGCAACCGGTCAAAATCCCGGTCGATCCGCAAACTCAAACGCCCCTTCTTCGTCGTCTTCAACACCCGCGACGCCAGCATCGCCGACAGCGAAAGCGCCACCACCGTCGAGAAAAACACCGCCGCCGCCATGGTTATCGCAAACTCCGCAAACAGCCGCCCCAAATCCCCCTCCAAAAACGCGATCGGCGTAAACACCGAAATCAACACCACCGATGTCGCCACCACCGCAAACCCCACCTGCCGCGCCCCGTGATACGTCGCCACCAGCGGCGTCTCCCCCGCCTCCATCCGCCGCGTCACATTCTCCAACACCACAATCGCATCATCCACCACCAACCCGATCGCCAGCACCAACGCCAGCAACGTCAGCATATTCACCGTGAACCCCATCAGCAGCAGCACATTGAACGTCGCCACCATCGCCACCGGAATCGTCACCGCCGGAATCAGCATCGCCCGAACATTCCCCAAAAACAGCCAGATCACCAGCACCACCAGCGTCACCGCAATCGCCAGCGTCTTGTACACCTCATTGATCGCATTCCGGATAAACACCGACGTATCGTACGCCGGAACAATCTCCATCCCCTCCGGAAGCGTCGGATTGATCCGCAACGCCTCCTCGATCGCCAGCGTCGCCACATCGATCGTATTCGCCGTCGACTGCTTGATAATCCCCAACCCCACCCTCGGCTGCGCATTCCCCCGGTACAGCGTCCGCTCCTCCGCCGCCGCCCGTTCCACCCGCGCCACATCCCCCAACCGCACCAGATAATTCTCCCCCCGCCCGATCACCAACTGCCGGAAATCCTCCTCCGTCCGGAACCCCCGGTCCGTCCTCACCGTAAACTGCCGCGTCCGCGACTCAATGCTTCCCGCCGGCAACTCCACATTCTCCGCCCGCAGCGCCGCCTCCACATCATTCACCGTCAACTCCCGCGCCGCCAGCTTCGTCCGGTCCAGCCACACCCGCATCGCATAATCCCGCCCCCCCCCGATCCTCACCCGCGCCACCCCCGACAACACCGAAAAACGGTCCACCAAAAACCGGTTCGCATAATCCGTCAGCTCCAAACTGTCCAGCCGGTCGCTCGTCAACGACATCCACAAAATCACATCATCACTCGAATCCGCCTTCTCAATCTCCGGCGGACTCGCCTCCTGCGGCAGCGAATCCCGCAGCCCCGACACCCGGTCCCGGATGTCGTTCGCCGCCGCATCAATATCCCGCCCCGTCTTAAACTCCACCGAAATCCGCGACCGCCCGTCGCTGCTCGACGACGAAATAAAATTGATCCCCTCCACCCCCGCAATCCGGTCCTCAATCACCTGCGTAATCCGCGTCTCCACCACTGAAGCCGCCGCCCCCGGATACCGCGTATCGATCGACACCACCGGCGGATCGATATCCGGATACTCCCGCAACGGAAGCCGGATAAACGAAACCACCCCCAGCAACACCAGCAACAGCGAAATCACCGACGCAAACACCGGCCGTTTGACCGAAACATCCGAAAGGATCATCGGTCAATGCCCCCCATTGTTCGCCCGCAACGCATCCCCCGTAAACGACCGCAGCGACTCCTCCCCCGACTGCACCCCCCGCACCTCCACCCGCTGCCCCGGCCGCACCTGCATCAACCCGTGCACAATCACCAAATCCCCATCCTGCAGCCCCTCCCGCACCTCGATGCGCCCCGGCATCCGTGTCCCCGTCACCACCGGCGTCTCCACCGCCACCGTTCCCCCCTCCCGTTCCCGCACCACAAACACATACTTGCTCGCCCCCCGCTGAACAATCGCCCCCTCCGGAATCAACAGCCCCGGCCTCGGACGCTTCGTCATATGCACCGACATCAGCAACCCCGGAATCAAGCGCCCATCCTCATTCGGCACCACACCCCGCACCGTCACCGTGCGCGTCACCGGATCCACCCGCGTATTCACCGTTTCCACCCGCCCCGTAAACACCTCCGCCCCGAACGCATCCACCGTCCCCGTAAGCCTCAGTCCCGGACGCAAATCCCCCAGAAACACCGAAGGCACATCAAAATCCACCTTCACCTCGCTCAAATCATCCAACGTCGCAATCACATCCCCCGGCCGCACCAGCGCCCCCAGGCTCACCTGCCGCAGCCCCACCACCCCGTCGAACGGAGCCCGGATCACATGGTCCCGGATCCGCGCCTCCAACCCCTCAATCTGCCCCTCGATCTGCCGCAGCAGCGCCTCCCGCTCCAGCAGCGTCGCCGTCGCAATCGCCTGCTGCTGGGCCAGCTCCTGACCCCGCGAAAACGACGCCATCCGTTCATCCAGCAGCGCCTTCGCCGACTTCAACGCCGCCTCCTCCTCCTCCTTGTCCAGCACCACCAGAATCGCCCCCGCCGCCACCTTCTCCCCCTCCACAAACCGGATCTCCCGCACAAACTCCGTCACATTCGCCGTAACCTCCACCGACTCCTTCGCCCGAATCGTCCCCAACCCCTCCAGCCCGTCACCGAAATCCTCCACCACCTCTGCCCGAGCCACAATCACCGGCAGCGGTCCCGCCCCCGGCCGTTGTCCCCACGCCCCCGTCACCCCCAGCAACAACACCGCCACCCCCGCGCGCCTCATCCAAACCAAAGTTAAATTCGCCATACGTTCTTCCAATCTTTGGGACACGATACCACACATCACCCCCATACGACAGTCCGAACCCCCATCCTGCTCAATCAACCTTCACCCCCCCCCAATCCCCCTCGCACTCCCCACCAAATTTATTAACTTTATTTCCCTATTAACCCCCCCCCCCCCCCCCC
>DAOLCW010000157.1:0-5862 GCA_035327665.1 Kiritimatiellia bacterium | reverse complement strand
GAACTTCTTCACCGGCGGGGTAAACCCGCCGGGGTCGGGGAGGTGGGTGGTGGCGACGGGGGGAGAGGGTGGAATTGCTTCACCGGTCACACGAGGTGGCCGGGATCGTAGGAGGGAGTGGGTTCACCGGCCATGCGAAGTGGCCGGGATAGTCCGCAGGTATTCCACGTTAAGCCCGGTCGCGCCGCGACCCTCTACGCCAAGAAGGTATAGGCAATGGTGTTAAGCCGGTTTTGCCCGGGTTCTCCACTTGCGCCACATGGGCCAAAGGACATTGCGCCGGAAGCTGACCAGACGGCGGTGAACCTTCTTGACAAGGATGGCGCACAGCAAGAACAAGAACAGGTTCACCGCGAGGGCGGCGGCGGGATGAAAAATGTAGATGGCGGTGAGGACGAGGCAGACGAACTTGTTGGCGGCCTCGAAGAGGGCGTCGAGCAGGGGGATGGGGGAGAGGAGAACCAGCAGTTCGAAGAATAGCCGCACGGTTTGAATCACCAGGATGTTGATGGCGGAGACGATGGCGATGACGAGGAGGCTTCCGGTGTCGGCGAGGCCAGCGGCGGCGAAGGGAAGCGAAGCGGTTTCTGGTTGGGAAGAGTTGGCGAAGGCATAGAGGATGATGACGACGAGGATGCCGGCATAGGTTTCGGCCAGGTCGGCGATTTGGGTCAGGGGCTTGGTGACCTTGGTGAGCCGGGGGAGGGAGGTGATGAGGGTAAGGACGGCAAGGGCGATGAATACACCTTGATGACCAAGCACGGGATGATGGTGAAGCAGGGGATGGTGCGGCAAGAGTCCTTGATCGATGAGCAGAGCGGCCCCGGAAAGGCACATGAGGCCGAAGAAGGGAGAGAGGGCGATGGGGGCAAGCGGGCCCATCCATTCGGCGAGGGAGAGGGAGTTGACCCATTGGGTCCCGGTTTCCGGAGTGATCGCCCCGGCGGAGCCGGTGAGCATGATCAGGGTGAAGATGAATCCGAGGGCAACCGCCGGTTTGTTCATGAGGCGATTTTAAGGGATCGAGGCGTTGAGAACAATGAGGGATGTGGGAGGAGCGGGTCGGGATGGGCATTGCTTCGGGCGGGGTGAGGCGGTAGACTGCGCAGCCATGAAGACACGCAAGGCCAAGGTAGAGCGGAAGACGCGAGAGACGGACATCCTTCTGGAGTTGGATGTGGACGGTTCGGGGAAGTCGAACATCGAGACGGGGATCCCGTTCTTTAACCACATGCTGGAATTGTTTTCCCGGCATTCGATGATGGATGTGACGGTGAAGGCGAACGGGGATTTGGATGTGGACTATCACCACACGGTGGAGGATGTGGGGCTTGTGCTGGGGCAGGCGCTGGATGAAGCGCTGGGGGACCGGGTAGGGATTTCCCGCTACGGTTCGTGCCTGCTGCCGATGGACGAGGCGTTGAGCGAGGTGGCGGTGGATCTGGGCGGTCGGCCGTATCTGGTGTATTCGGTGGCTTGCCGGAAGAAGAAGATCAGGGATTTTGATGTGTTTCTGGTGAAGCACTTCTTTGAGTCGCTGGCCCAAAAGGCGCGGATGAATCTGCACATTCACCAGCGGTATGGGGAGGATGTTCACCATGCCTATGAGTCGATGTTTAAAGGGGTGGCGCGGGCCCTGTATGTGGCATGTTGCCGGGATCCCCGGGTGAAGGGGGTGTTGTCGAGCAAGGGCCGGATCGGTTGATCCGGAGGTTGAATCAGGTGTGATGTATGATTGGCGTGGTTGATTATGGTATGGGGAATCTGGGAAGCGTGTTGAATGCTTGCCGGTTTCTGGGGTGGTCGTCGCGGGTGGTGACGCAGCCGGAGGAGATCGAGGGATGCGAGGGGTTGATTCTGCCGGGTGTGGGGGCGTTCGGAGACTGCATGAGGCATCTGGAGGAACACGGGTTGTCGGGTCCGGTTAAAGGGTGGATTGATTCGGACCGGCCGTTTTTGGGAATTTGTCTGGGCTTGCAGGTGCTGTTCGAGGGGAGCGAGGAGTCGCCGGGGGTTCCGGGGCTGGGGGTCTTCAAGGGGATGGTACGGCGCTTTCCTCCGCTTCCGGGGTTGAAAGTTCCGCAGATTGGATGGAACCGGATCTCCTGGAATCAGCCGGATCATCGGGTGACAGAGGGAATCCCCTCGGGGGCCCATGTGTATTTTGTGCACTCGTATTATGTGGACAATGAGGATGCAGGATTGACTCTGGCGACCACGGAGTACGGGGTGGAGTATACGTCGGCGATTGCCCGGGGCCGCTTGGCGGCGGTGCAGTTTCACCCGGAAAAGAGCCAGAAGGTCGGCTTGCGTATCTTGAGGAATTTTGGCGCGTGTTGCGGCGCGCCGATGGAGGCGGTTTGATGTTTACGATTTTTCCGGCGATTGATTTGAAGGGCGGGAGATGTGTGCGCTTGCTGCAGGGCAAGGCGGATGCGGAAACGGTGTATGGTCACGATCCGGTGGAGATGGCGAAGCGCTGGGTGGACGAAGGGGCGACCTGGTTGCACATGGTCGACCTGGACGGCGCGTTCGAGGGCCGGTCGGTGCAGGCGGAGGTGATCGCCAAGGTGATTGGTTCGATCGCCATTCCGGTGCAGGTGGGCGGGGGCCTGCGAACGGATGAGGATTTGCGGAAGGTTCTGGACGCAGGGGCGTCGCGGGTGATTTTGGGCACGCGGGCGTGGGCGGATCCGGAGGCGCTGGGGGCGCTGGTGGAAATCTATGGGGACAAGCTTGCGGTGGGGATCGACGGGCGGGACGGGTTGGTTCAGATCCGGGGATGGACGGAAACGACATCGATCAAGACGCTGGATCTGGCCCGGCGGGCGGATGGGCTGGGCATCCGGACGTTGATCGTGACGGATACGGCGACGGACGGCATGCTGCAAGGCACGAACCTGACGGTGATGGACGAGGTATGCGGAGCGGTAGGGTGCGGGGTGATTGCCTCGGGCGGGGTCTCTTCGCGCGGGGATGTGGAGGGGTTGAAGGGGCTGGGCCGGGGGAATTTGATCGGGGCGATTGTCGGCAAGGCCTTGTATGACGGGCACACGACGCTGGCCGAGCTGCAAAACGGATCATAAGGGCGCGATTTACCCTATTTTGCCGAGATATCGCCAGTGTGGGGAGACCGTGTTTACGGGGCCGCCGTCTTTGGCAGGGGCGCCATTTAGACGGGGCAAGGTTTATCTGCTGACCTCGATTGACCCCTAAAATTTAGGTTTGACTCGGGTATTCCCCGATCTAAGATCGGCACGTTTCCAGGAAAAGGAGTCTTTGGGAGTCTTTGGTGAAATCATCCGTTTTTCACTGCTTCGGGGTTGTGAGGTTCTATTCGGCATGGGATCACACTCCTCATTCAACGTTTGCTCCCCCCCGTTGCTCCCCCGACGCTACCTGTATTCCCCGCTTTGTTCCTCCTTGATCATCAACCGATAAACCCTTGAACAGGTGACACCATGACGTTCCGTTACGCGTTCTTGCTTCTCACCGGGTTCCTGCTCCTGGCGCTCCGAACACCGGCCAGCGGCCAAACCAATATCCTGTTCACCATCGACGCCGGCAAAACCGTCGCCCTCAGCGGCCTCGCATCATGAAAGCGACTCGATCACCCACGTCGGACCAACCTGAGCGGCCCCTCACCGGGCACCGCCTGAAGAGCAATTTCTTATCAGGCACAGACCCATACTTTTCACCGGAGGAATAAATGAACAAACTTTTTACATGCTTACCTGTTGCTATGTTCATTACTGCATTCAGCATGTCGAATGTGAATGCCCAGTATTGTACTCCTTTGGTTAACAACTGTAATTTCGAAAGAATTGTAAACGTTACGTTCGGGACGATTAACAACAATTCAGCTTGTGAAGTGTATGGAGATTTCACCGCACAGGTTGCTTCCGTGGCCCGGGGGTCAACGGTGCCTCTTTCCGTTACGGTTGTAACCGATGCAGAGGACTACATTTATGCATTCATCGACTGGAACCAGAATGGGGTGTTAAATGATGCCGGTGAAGTTTACATTATTGCTGAAAACATTGAAGTAAATGGAACTTACAGTATAGATGTCGATGTTCCTCCGGGTGCGACTTTGGGAAATACTCGCATGCGAGTTATAATCGGTTTTACCATGTCAACTCCAAACCCGTGCGAAATTCCGTTAGAATTCGGAACCCGTTGGGGAGAAGTTGAAGATTATACGGTCAACGTAACACCACCTGCCAATACCCCCGTCACGTTGAGCGTGGACGGGCCGCACGGTCCGCAGGTGCTGGAAAGGGGCGGCCTTTTGGGGGTTGGGACGGATCAGTCGGTGACGATCGTCGCGACGGCGGCCGCCGCAGTGTCAACCACCCAAACGGTGACCCTGACCTTTTCCGGCGACGCGACCAAGGACCTGGACTATGTGGTCAGCTCCGAAACCATTACGATTCCCGCGGGGGAAACCCAGGGCACGATCACCTTCACCGCGTTGGACGACGGGTTGCGCGAGATCCGCGAAACCGCGGTCCTGTCCATCGCCAGCCTCTCATCCGGCCTGGTTCCCGGCGCCGTCACCAACGTGTCGGTGGACATCCGGGACAGCTACCTCGTGGAGGGCGATGTCGCCTACATGTTTGAATTGGCCGACGCCGTCGGTCATGCCTTCGCCTGGCCTGTCCCTCCTTCGCTCGATGCGGATGACCCCGCGACCACATCTGCATTCGAACTCAATTGGAACGGAGTCACACACGTTAACCAGAGAATAACTGCCTTGTCCCTGCTCGCCGGGTCGATCAAGCCAGGTCCGTTTGCGCCCGGCATTAGCGCCCTGACCGGTATGCATTGGTTTGAGTATAGTAATTGCATCACGAACCCGGTCGCGGCGGCCACCGTAAGCGAACTGGGGGACATGACGTGGCTACAGAGATTGAGTCTGTGGGGAAACACAGGGCTGACCGGGGAGATTGCCGATCTCTTTCCTGACGGGTTTGCAGACTTCACCAACCTGACCTTTCTCGTCCTTGGTGGCACCGCGTTGGAGGGCGCGATCCCGGCGGATATTTTTGCGGCATCGCGGGAGACCTTTCTCAACCAGGCCCGCTTCAGCAGCCTTCCCGCCCACGGACCGGCCACCGTTTTGCGGGCGCAACTGGTCGGCAACCAGCTTGGCGGCGTGGTTCCGGATTGGCTGGTGAATACCAGTGTCAGCACGCAGGGTGTGATCCGGCTGGACTACAATATGCTGGATGTGGTGAACACCCCGGTGGGTCCGCTGGATACGGTAAACCCGACGTGGCGCAGCACCCAGACCGTGCCCCCGACCAACCTACATGTCATGGCGATCACCGCGACCAACGCCACGTTGGCCTGGACCCCCATCGCGTACACGAACCACGGTGGCCATTATGAGGTGCTCGCCGCCACGACCTCCGGCGGTCCCTACACCCCCCTCGGCGCCACCACCCACAACGGCGGGAAAAACGCCACCGGTCTGTCCGTGGGCGGATTGCTTCCGAACACCCCGTACCACTTCGTGGTCCGCACCTTCACCCCCGCGCACATTTCGTCTGGCCTTGGGAATCCCGCCAACACAACGGACAATGCCAACGACCTCACCAGCGTGTACAGCGCCGAGGTGGTGGCGACCACGGCGGAGGCCCCCAGCCTCGTCGTCACCACGACCAACGATGTCGTGGATGCGTTCGACGGCCAGACCAGCCTGCGCGAGGCCCTCGCCTATGCCGCGACGCTGACCGGCCCGCAAATCATCACTTTTTCGGATACCGATGCGAACGGCGCGGTGAACTTCCACGACGGCTCCACGCGCACCAACACCCTCAATGGCACGCAGCTCGCCATCACCAGCGATGTCACCGT
>DAOLCW010000156.1:0-5893 GCA_035327665.1 Kiritimatiellia bacterium | reverse complement strand
AATTCCTGAATCTTCCGTTTCCATAAGCATTTTCTGCCGCTTCAGAGCCAAACTCGACCCCGGCGACCTTGCGTCGCCGGTGAGATCGTTGAACGAAAGAAGTCGCATGAAGAATATAGCGTGAGCGAAGGAAGAAGAGATTCTTCGATCGCTCATTTTCAATCACGACACGTTTTCATCTCAGCAACTTCCACTCCGGCGACACAAGGTCGCCGGGGATGAGTGTTGCCGCGATCTCTGCCCTTCAAATTAACGTAGATACCCGCAGAGCTGCCATGAGCCCGCGAGATGATGGAATGAGTCGGTTGAGTCCATCGTGGTCGTGCGGCTTGAGATCCTCCGCAGGGAGAGGTTTGAATTTTCCGTTCAGCCGGGCGGGGTGGATTCCGTTGCCTCCTCCTCCCCGGAGAAAGGAACGGTTTGGTCCGGGTTATCCCGGTTGACCAATCGTTCGATTTTCTTTTCCACCTCGTTGAGTTTGGTGCTGCAGACGGCAACCAGCTTGGAGCCTTCTTCGAAGTGGGCGATCATCTGATCAAGGTTCAAGGCTCCTTTTTCCATTTCGGCCACGATGGTTTCCAGGCGGGCGAGGGCGGTTTCGAAATCGGGGGAGGAGGCGGGGTCAGGTTGTTTCTTGAGCATGGCGGGATTCCTTGCGGTGAGTGGAGGTGACGGAGGATTGAAGGATGCCACCGGCGACGAGGGTGGTCAATTCCGTGCCGGGAGCAACCGCGTCGGGGGTGGTGACGACGCGGCCGTCATCCCGTTTGGTGATGCTGTAGCCACGGTTGAGAACAGATGCGGGGTCGAGGACCCGCAGTTGGGCCTGGGCCTGTTCAAGGCGGCGGGTTTGACGGGCGAGGGCGTCGCGCATGCGGAAGCCAATGCGCACTTCCATCTCGTCGAGCTGCTGAAGGACGGCTTGGTGTCGATTGCGGAGGGCGCTCCGCATATCCTTGGACCATCCCTCAATGCGGCGGCGATGCCGGTCGAGCAGATGGCCGGGTTCACGAAAGACATAACTGCGGGCGGCCCGGATGAAACGATTTTGATAACGCTGGGCGAGATGCTGGAGGGCCCCGGCGAGACGGCGGTTCATTTCCGTGAGTTCCTGCTCCAACCGGGCCTTGGGCTGAACCACCAGTTCGGCGGCGGCGGACGGGGTGGGGGCGCGCAGGTCGGCCACGAAGTCGCAGATCGTGAAGTCGATCTCGTGGCCCACCGCAGAAATCACCGGGAGCCGGGACGTGGCGACCGCACGGGCCACCACCTCTTCATTGAAGGCCCACAGATCTTCCAGACTTCCCCCGCCTCGTCCCACGATCAGCACGTCCAGATCCTCGCGGCGGTTGAGGGTGTTGATCGCTTCGGCGATTTCCGCGGCCGCACCCTCGCCTTGAACCCGGACCGGGGCGAGAACGATATGAAGGTTGGGGAAGCGGCGGTCGAGCACGTTGAGGATGTCCCGGATCGCCGCTCCGGAGGATGAGGTTACGATGCCGATGTGACGGGGGAGAAGGGGCAGCGGCTTCTTGCGATCTGCGTCGAACAACCCTTCGGCTTGCAGCCGGGCTTTCAGCTTCTCGAAGGCTTCCTGGAGCGATCCTTTGCCCGCTTCTTCGACCTTGCGGGCGACAATCTGGTACTGGCCCCGCTCGACATATACGGAAAGTTCCCCGGTGACCCGGATTTTCATGCCGTCGGCGGGAAGGGGGCCCATGCGTTGATTGCCCCGGAACAGCACCACCGCGACCTGGCCCCCGCTGTCCTTCAGGGTGAAGTAGAGATGTCCGGAGGAAGGGCGGCGGAGGTTGGATACCTCGCCCTCGACCACCACTTCGCCGAATACCTGTTCCAGGGTTTCCTTGAGGCGTCGGTTCAGTTCCGAAACGGTGTAAATGGTTTTGCTCATGGCGTGCATCAGCTAGGTAGCGCAACCCCGGCGGGATGTCGAGGCGGGATGCGCCCGGCACGGGATGTGATGCGCTTCACGCGGCTTGCCCACGAAGGGGAGAGGGTCTACGATAGGAGGCATGAGCACACGCGGGTTCCTGATCGTTGGGGTGCTGGGGATGCTGACGGCCTTCGCCGAGGCCCGCATGGTTAGGTTTGCGGTGGTGGCCGATCCCCATTATTTCGCGCCCGCCTTGGGGGTCGAGGGCGAAGCCTTCGAGCGAGCGGTCCAGGGGGACCGGAAGATGATCCGGGAAGGACCGGCGATTCTCGATGCCGTGCTGGATGACGTGCTGCGGTTGCGCCCGGCTTTTGTGTTGGTGCCGGGAGATTTGACCAAGGACGGGGAGCAACTGAGTCACGAGGAGGTTGCTGCGCGATTCGACCTCCTTGTTGCAGCCGGGATCAACGTGTTGGTCACACCGGGCAACCACGATATCGAAAACCCGGGGGCGTACGGGTATGCGGGTTCCCAGCGCCTTCCCGTACCTACGGTTACTCCGTCGGACTTTGCCGCCCTCTATGCCCGGCATGGGATGGGGGATGCCCTCGACCGCGACCCGGCCTCGCTGAGTTATCTTGCCGAACCGGTTCCGGGATTGCGCATTCTTTCCCTCGACAGCGCGTGGTACGAGGACAATGTCGCTCTGGGTCGTTCGGTTACCGCCGGGCGAATTCGCCCGGAAACCCTGACGTGGGCGTTGCGTCATCTCGAACAGGCCCGCCGCGACCGGGTGCCGGTGTTCGCCTTCATGCATCACGGACTGTTGTCACATGCCCGCATTCAGAACAGCTTGTTTCGCGATTATCTGGTTGAAGACTGGCTTCGCACGGCGGCCCGGCTGGCGGGAGCGGGATTGCAAGTCGTATTCACCGGACATTTTCATGCCCAGGAAATGATCGGGGTCCGGTTCGGTCCGCGAACCTTGTACGACATAAAGACCGCCTCCCTGGTGACCTATCCGGTCGCCTATCGCATCTGCACCTACGATCCGGTCACGCACCGCCTGTTCATTCAATCCATACGGGTGAAGGCCATTGATGCCGATACCGATGGGGTCTCCTTCCAGGAGTTCGCCCGGCGGCAATTGGAAGAAGCAGTGATTCAGGTGGGACGACACTATTTGCCTCTGCTCGGCCTGGAACTTCCCCGGGATCTGGAAACCGCGCTGTTGACCCTGGCCGGTCGTTTCGCCGTGGCTCACTTCAGCGGCGACGAACAGCTCCTCCCGGCCGAGCGCCGCTTGCTCGAAGCCCTTGCGGGTTCCCGCAGCCTTATCTTGCGGTGGCTGGGGGCGACCGGACTGGATCTGATGACCGATCGCCCGCCGGCCGATAATCAGGCGCTCCTTCAGCTCGCTCCCCCCTGATTATTTTTTGCGGGTGGTGATGTGCGGTTGGGGTTGCCATGCCGGTTGTTCCCGATTAAAAAATCACCCGGCAAATCTCTGGTTTTGTGCAAGCGGGCTCGCGGAGCTCGCCCCTCCATCAAACGTCTAATCCGCGGGATGGAGGGCGGAGCTCCGCGACGCCGCATTCGGAACGCGATGCATAAACGCGGAGACGCGCCTTTAGACATCTTTTGACTTTCTTAACAGGACACGAATTTTCATGAATGTTTTACAATCGATCACCGACGTACAGTTCGATCCCGCGACCATCGATCCGCAAACCGGACGCAACCAGGCGTTCGCCATTCGTTTTCGCACCGATGCCCCGGCGCCGTTTCCCCAAGTCATTCTTCGCGGGCCGGGAGGGGAGTGGTTGTTCAACCGCGATCAAATCCGCCGCCTCGACGATCATCACTATGAAGCCGCGATTCCCGCCGGCTTTTTGATTCCCGGCGGGTACCAGATTCAGGTCGAAAGTTGCCGGCTCGACGATCCGGGCCAGGCCGGTGGAGGCGATTGGATCAAGGCCTTCTCCTCGTTGACGCTCGAAGAGCCTCCGAAGGTTCAGGTCAAGACCCGGGCCAGTCGCTCGAAAAACGTCGGGACCCGCAAAATTTATTTCGGCATCCATAAACACATGCACCAGCCGTATTACGACACGGTGAATCCCGGGGCATGGGATGGCGAGAAAGACGGGATCTTCGGCACCCGGAAAGGCGCGTATTCCGAATTCGTAGCCGATGCCATTCAGCGCTACGTCGATGGCGGGCTTCCCCACGCAGGGTTGAGCACGAGCTGGAGTGGAACCCTCATCGAGCAGCTTGACCGGTGCGGGCGCGAAGGGTTGTGCGGGGGAGGTTTTGCGGGATGGGCGGAACGGCTTCGGGCGGTGGCGCAGGCGAAGACCACGCGCGGCAATCCCCGGCTCAATTTCAGCGCGTTCGGTTTCTTCCATCCCTTGATGCCGCTCATCCCCCACCGCAACATCGTCGAGCAGATCAAGCGTCACCGGGAGATCATCGAGTCCACCTTCGGAATCCCCGCTTCGCGGGTGTTGTTTCCCCCCGAGACCGCGTTTCATGTGCGGATGATTCCCGCGCTCGTCGAAGCGGGCATCGAGGCGGTGATCTATGACAGCCACCACCGGGCCCGCGCGGTTCGCAACTACCCCTATGCGGGCAAAGAGGAAGGCATGTTGCCTCCCAATCCCGCCGAACAGATGAACGATCCCGTGCATGACTGGTATCAGCTCAAGAACGTTTGGGCCGGTTCCAAGATCAGTCCGGGAACCCTCCGCCCCGAATATGTGGGTTACACCGATCCCGACGGAGTCACCCACAAGATCATCGCGGTGCCCGCCGAACGCTACCTCGGCAACGAAGATGCCCGCGGCGGCTTTGGAGCCCTTCAATACCCCGATTGTTTCGGCCAGTTGTACCGTCATCTTGAAGATACCGACGGCTTCGATCCCAAACACCCGCCGTTCTTCCTCCTCCATTCCGACGGCGACAACTACGGCGGGGGCACCGACAGCTATTACCGGCATAACACCGAGCGATTGGTGGAATGGCTTCAGCAGGACGACCGGTTTGAATTGACCACGGTGGAAGACTACCTTGAGCAATTCCCGCCCGATCCCAACAACATCATTCATATCGAGCCCGGTTCCTGGGCTGGCGCGGATAACGGGGATCCCCAATTCATGAAGTGGTTCAGCCGGTACCGGGATGCCTACTCCCCGGACCTCAACTCATGGGCGGTTCTCACCGCCTTGCAGAACCTCGTGTTCACCTTGCGCGATGCGGGCTGCACCGGGCCGGCCATAGACCATGCCGAACGGCTCATGCTTACCGCGGAAACCAGTTGTTATTGGTACTGGACCGGCCAGGACGTTTGGGATGCCCAGGTCACCCGGGCGGCCAATGCGGCGCTTCACGGGGTCCAGGGAGAACTCGACCGGATTCACGCTCGCGGCCTTGACCGCACCGGGCCGACGATTTTCCCGCCATGGGTCCTCCCCGAGAATCCCGGGGGTCAGATGTGGGGGCAGGGGGGCTTGATTCCCGCTCCCCGGGAAGCCGTGCTCCACTGTTTTGTCGCCGATGTTTCCGGGGTCGGCTCGGTGCGATTGGTCGGAAACACCGAGCAGGGTGAGCTCACCTTGTTGCTCAAGGACAACGGTCCTTATCCCAGTGCCACCGGACCCGGTATGACGGCCAGGTTGTTCACCGTCGACTTGCCTCCGGGAGCCGGACTGTTGACCTATTGTCTCGAAGCCGACGATGAAGCCGGGAACACCACCCGCAGCAGCCTCGAGCGCATCTACCTCGGGTAACCCGAATTGCTTGTTTCTGTTGAGGGCGGGCGGGGGACGCTCCCGGCCACCTTGCGTGGCCGGGGCGCAAATTCGGGTGTCGCGTTGGCCGGCGGGTGAAGGAGTGAACTTCCGCTCCTGCCGGGTGAACCGGCAGGGGGCGTGGTGGGGATGGGCGCAGGCGGGGGGAGCGCTGAATTTTGCCACCGGCGGGATGAACCCGCCGGGAGGTTGG
>DAOLCW010000155.1:0-5907 GCA_035327665.1 Kiritimatiellia bacterium | reverse complement strand
GATTTTGTCGGGTAGAGGTAGGGGGAGTTGATGGAGAATGCGTTACGGAGATGAAGCCAAGATGAGAACGGCACGGATCAAGGGAGAAGGCGGGGCGTATTATCACTGCATGAGCCGGGTGATTGAGCGGCGGTTTCTGCTGGGGGAGGTGGAGAAGTCGATGTTCTACCGGTTGATGCGGTCATGCGAGGGGTTTTGCGGGGTTCGGATTGTGACGTATGCGTTGATGAGCAACCATTTCCACATCCTGGTCCAGATTCCGGAGCAGGGGGAGATTTCGGATGAGGTGTTGCTGAGCCGGCTGGGGTCGCTTTACTCAAAAACCCGGGTGCGGGAGATCGGATGGGAGTTGAAGGGGCTGCGGGAGAAGGGGGATCATGAGGAGGCGGAGCGGCTGAAGGCGTCGTTTACGTACCGGATGGGGGATGTTTCGGAGTTTTTTAAGACGCTGAAGCAACGGTTTACGCAGTGGTACAACCGGCGTCATGCGCGGCGGGGGACGCTTTGGGAGGAGCGGTTTAAGAGTGTGTTGGTGGAAGGCCGGGGGAATGTGTTGGCGACGATAGCGGCGTATATCGATTTGAACGCGCTGCGAGCAGGGTTGGTGACAGATCCGAAGGATTACCGGTTCTGTGGGTACGGAGAAGCGGTGGCGGGTGGTTCGGTGGCGCGGGCAGGATTGGCGCTGGTGGCGGAGTGTCTGGGGCAAGGGATGGACTGGAGGGCGACGGGGAGGGCGTACCGTGTGTATTTGTATGCGAAGGGGGAAACGACGTCGTCGAAGCAAGGCTTTTCGGCGGAGGAGGTGAAGAAGGTGCTGGCGGAGGGAGGGAAGCTGAGCCGGTCGGAGGTTTTGCGGTGCCGGGTGAGGTATTTCTCGGACGGGGTTGCGCTGGGTAGCCGAGCGTTTGTGGAGGAGGTGTTTGAGGCGAACCGGGGGAGGTTCGGCCAGAAACGGAAGACGGGGGCGAGGGCGTTGCGGTCGGCGGAGCTGGGGGATGTGTTTACGGTGCGGGATTTGCGGCGGGAGGCGATTACGGTTTCGCAAGGGGGCAATAGGGAAGGGGGAGTGGATTGAGGATTGGTTATGTAGCGGGCCGACCCCACCCTGGCCAGTTACAGATATCGGATGACGGGGTGAGGGTGTGGGATCTCGTTTGATGTCCTTATTTGACCCCCCGCAAGTTGGTTTCCAAGCCTTGTAAATGAGGCCGCCGAAGACCGCTCTGTTGCCAGAGCGGCTACATATTGGGATGGGATGTTGCCAACGCGGCTACGGGCGGGGATGATTTGCGAGCGTCTCGAGGGATAATCAAAAAGAATCGCGTGTTGGATATCGGCTCTTGTGGTAGATGAACTGAGGAAGGCGTAGCAGAGTTTTTATGTTTGCTTCAAAGGGACATGACGGGACGGGGGGCGAGGGCGGGTGAGGGGGATTCCTTATGGGCGGGTTTACGACGAGCTGCTGAAGGCGGGGGGGCGGCAGGGGTGGTGGCCGGGGCGGACGCGTCTGGAGGTGATGGTGGGGGCGGTGTTGACGCAGAATACGGCGTGGCGGAATGTGGAGAAGGCAATCGGAAATCTGCGGGCGCGGGGATGGCTGAAGCTGGAGGCGCTTCATGGGGCGGATGTGGTGGACCTGGCGGAGGCGATCCGGCCTTCGGGGTATTTTAATGTGAAGGCGGGGAGGTTGCGGGCGTTGACGACGTATGTGATGGAGGAGCATGGGGGAAGTTTGAACCTGATGTTCGGGATGGAGACGGGTCGGCTGCGGGAGGAGCTGTTGGGGATCCGGGGGATCGGACCGGAGACGGCGGACAGTATTCTTTTGTATGCGGGGAGGCATCCGGTGTTTGTGATCGATGCGTACACACGGAGGTTTATGGTCCGGCATGGATGGGCGGAAGGGAAGGAGAGTTATGATGATTTGGCGGCGGGGTTTGCGGAGGCGTTTGCCGGGATGAAGGGGAAGGAGCGGGTGGAGGTGTTTAATGAGTTTCATGCGTTGATTGTGTGGTTGGCAAAGGCGCATTGCCGGACGAAGCCATGTTGCGGGGGGTGCCCGCTGGAGGCGATGTTGCCGAGGTCGGGAAGGAGGGGCGCGTGATGGGAGGGATGATGAGACAACGTGAGTGTACGCGCAGGTGCAGGCGTAAGAAGAAGGTGGGGATGGTGGTGGTGAGTTTGGCGATGTTGTGGATGGTGGGAGGAGGGACGGGGTGCGCGAGTTTGAAGGGGGCAGGGGACCCCCCGCAAGTTGCGGAGGCGGGGTTGGCGTTGGCGGGGCAGGTGATCCGGGTGAATACGGCGGATGGGTATGTGGTGGTGGAATCTATCTCCTTGCCTTCGCCGGGGGATTTGGCAATGGTGATGCGAGACGGCGCGAGGGTCGGACTGGTGCGTTTTACCGGCGCGACTCTCGGGCAGTATGCGTTGGCGGATATCGTGGAGGGGCAACCTCTTCGCGGGGATTGGTTGAGGCGCGAAGCCGGGGTGCGAGAGTTCCGGCAAGGAGAGCGTTAGAATATGATGCGTAATTTTGGAATGACGGAACTGCTGTTGATCCTGCTGGTGTTGATGATCCTTTTCGGGGCGAAGCGGATCCCGGATCTTGCGCGTTCGCTGGGCCGGAGCCTCTCGGAATTTAAGAAGGGGCGGAAGGAAGGGGAGCTGGATGATGAGGAGGAAGGGGAAGGGAAGGGCAAGCCAGAGGCTTGATTTTTCCGGGGGGCGGGTTTGAACGGCGGGGGTTCTGCGGGGAGTTTGCCGGCCGCAAGTTTGGTCTTCCCAAGGGGTTGGGATAAGGACTAAGGTTTGAGGAGTGGCAGGGTGGTTCCTGTCGTGGTAGTGTACTTCGAGGGAACTCCATGAAAGCAATTGCACCGGGTAAATTGATTTTAAGCGGGGAACATGCGGTGGTGTATGGTCGCCCGGCGCTGGCGATGGCGATCGACCGTTCGGCGGTTTCGGTGATTACGGAGAATGTGTCGGACCAGGTTTCGTTTGATCTGGTGGATTTTAATGCTTCGGAGTCGTTTACGTTGCGTGCGTTGCGGGATGCGAAGGAGCGGATTCTCCGGAATTACCGGTTGTTTTTGAATGGGGAACTGGGAATCCGGGAGGTTTTGTATAAGCCGGTGGAGTTGTTTGAGTACACGTTCATCAATTTGTTGGACGGTTTGCATTTGAAGCTACCGCACGGGTTGACGATCCAGACGCATTCGACGATTCCGATTGGTTGCGGGTTGGGTTCTTCGGCGGCGACGATTTTGAGCACGCTGCGGGCGGTGGGTCATTATTTCCGGGTGGATTTCCGGCCGGACTGGTATTACCGCTACAGCATGGAGGCGGAGCGGTTGCAGCATGGGCATCCGAGCGGGGTGGATTCGTACATTTCGCTGCACGGGGGATGCGCGCTGTTCCGGGAGGAGGCGGCGAAGCCGGTGCCGCTTCCGCGTTCGACGATGTATCTGGTGCATACGGGGGAGCCGTCGGCGACGACGGGTGAATGTGTGGTGGCGGTGAAGGAGCGCCACGGGAAGAGCGGGATTTGGGGGGATTTTGAAGGGGTGACGCTGGGGTTGGCGTCGGCGATGGAGGGGAACCGTACGGAGGATGCGCAGGCGGCGATCCGGGAGAATCACCGGCTGTTGAGGGCGATCGGGGTGGTTCCGGAGCGGGTGCATTCGTTCATCCGGGAGGTGGAGGAACACGGAGGTGCGGCGAAGATTTCGGGGGCGGGTTCGATTGCGGGGGATGCGGGAGGGATGGTGTTGGTGGTTTCGGAGAAGCCGCCGCGGGCGTTGTGCGAGAAGTATGGGTACACGCTGACGCCGGTTCGGGGAGATCCGCTGGGGACGCGCATCATCCACGAGGGATGAGCATGGTAACATTCAGCGCGCCGGGCAGTTTGATGTTGTTCGGCGAGCATGCGGTCCTGCGGGGCCACCCGGCTCTGGTGTGTGCGATTGACCGGAGAATCAAGGTTTCGCTTGAGGCGACGACGACGGGTGAGGTGGTGGTGGAGTCGGGGCTGGGGAGGTACCGCTCACGCGGGTCTGTGTTGCAGGATCATCCTTCGTTCCGGTTTGTATTGGCTTGTCTGCGACGGTATGTGGGGGTGGTGGAGGGGGGGCTTGATGTAAGGATTGATTCGGAGATTGATCCGACGATCGGGTTTGGGTCGTCGGCGGCGGTGACGGTGGCGCTGCTGGCGGGGTTGAAGGCGCTGGGGTGTGAGGTTCCGGACGGGATGGCTGTTGCGAGGGTCGCGCAAGGGGTGATTCGGGAGGTGCAGGGTCGGGGTTCGGGTGCGGATGCGGCGGCGAGTGGGTTGGGCGGGGTGGTGTGGATGCGGCCGGATCCGTTGGAGGCGGTTTGTGTGGCTTGTCCGGAGTGGGGGTTGACGACGGTGTATTGCGGTTACAAGATGCCGACGGCGGAGGTGGTGGGACGGGTGGACGCGGCGGCAGGGCGGGATCCGGAGGTGTTCAAGGGGTTGTTTGAGGTTTCGGAAAGGTTGGTTGGGGAGGCGGTGGCGGCGTTGAGGGTTGGAGATGTGAGGAGGTTGGGGGCGTTGATGAATGCGGCAAACGGGCTGCATGAGGCGTATGGGGTGAACACGCGGGAGTTGAGTGAGTTGGTGTTCGAGTTGCGGGAGGATGAGGGGATTACGGGGGCGAAGATTTCGGGTTCGGGGTTGGGGGATTGTGTGGTGGGATTGGGCCGGAGTTCGCGGTTTTTGGGGGGGGCGGCGGCGCGGGTGGTGGGTGTGGACAAGGAGGGTGTGAAGCGTGAAGCGTGACGAGGTGGTGGCGGAGATTCTTAAGGAGCGGGGGAAGGAGCCGGCGGGCGAGCAGGGCGAGGGGTATGCGCCGGCGAATATTGCCTTGTGCAAGTATTGGGGGAAGCGGAACGGGGAGTTGAATCTTCCGGTGACGTCGAGTTTGTCGGTGAGTTTGGGGCACTTGGGGACGAGGACGGTGGTGGGGTGGTCGGAGTCGGGGGAGGATGAGGTGGTGTTGAATGGTGGGGTGGTGGAGCGGGAGACGGGTTTTTACCAACGCTTGAGCAAGTATTTGGATTTGTTCCGGTTTGTGCCGGAGTGGCGGTTTCGGGTGGTGACGGAGAATACGGTGCCGACGGCGGCGGGGTTGGCGTCGTCGGCGTCGGGATTTGCGGCGATGGCGAAGGCGTTGGATGGGTGGTTTGGGTGGGGGCTTGAAACGCGGGAGGTTTCGATTTTGGCGCGGTTGGGTAGCGGGAGTGCGGCGAGGTCGGTGGTGACGGGTTTTGTGGAGTGGCACGCGGGGGGGCGGGAGGATGGGATGGATAGTTTTGCGGAGCCGCTCGAGGTGAGTTGGCCGGAGTTCCGGATTGGCTGGATCAAGATTTCGACGGCGGCGAAGTCGTTGTCGTCACGAGAGGGGATGGAGCGGACGGTGAAGACGTCGCGGCTGTATGAGGTGTGGCCGGAGCAGGTGCGGGAGGATTTGGTGGAGTTGAAGAGGGGGCTGGGGGCGCGGGATTTAGAGGCGGTGGGGCGGATCGCGGAGTCGAATGCGCTGACAATGCACGCGACGAGTCTGGGGGCGTGGCCGCCGGTGTTGTATTGGCTCCCGGAGAGTGTGGCGGCGATCCATCAGGTGCACGGGCTGAGGCGGGAGGGGATTCCGGTGTTTTTGACGATGGATGCGGGGCCGAATGTGAAGGTGCTTTTTGAAGAAAAAACCGGGGAGGCCCTGAAGCGGGCGTTCCCCGGTTTGGAGTGCATTGCGCCGGGTTGAGCCGGGCGCAGAATGGTATTATACCATTACCTATAACTTTTCGGTATGGAGGCTTGGCCGATAGATACTTCGGTCTCGCGGAGCTCGACCCTCCAAATTTCGCAAAGAAACGTTTCTTTAT
>DAOLCW010000154.1:0-6104 GCA_035327665.1 Kiritimatiellia bacterium | reverse complement strand
GGCAGCGATTTTACTAAAAAAACTTATGGTAACATAAAAAATAAAATTTTTACGATTAATACTTTTTTTAACCCAATTCTTTCTACTTTAAAAAATAATGAGCCGATAGATGAAGGAGTAAAAAAATCATTTTTATATTTCACTAGTAATGGAGCTATCCATAGAGGTCTAGATATTCTCCTAGAGTTTTTTGGGCAAAATGAACAATATAATTTATACATTTCAAGCAAGCTTGATAAGGAAAAAGAATTTCTAAGCTTCTATTCTTCAAAACTATCTAAAAAAAATATTCATTACCTTGGCTATAACTCCATATTTTCTAAAGACTTTAAAAAACTTGTAAATAGTTGTGCTTTTTCAATACTCCCATCATCTTCCGAGGTGGAGAGCGGATTCGAGGGTGGCGCGGGGGGGGTAGGGCGGCAGTTCGCTTTGGTTGAGAGGGGGTGGGGGAGGGGGTGGCGCGGGGGGGAGGCCAAGGAATGTCCGGTAGGCGTCGGCGAGCATGAGGGTGCCGTTGAGGCGACCGTCGTAGGAGTAGCCGGCGATGTGGGGGGTGGCGAGGTCGGTTAGGTTGAGGAGGGCATGGGCGGGGGCGGGCTCGTGTTTGAAGACGTCGAGGACGAGGCCGGAGAGGATGCCGGAGGCCCGGGCTTGAGCGAGGGCGGTTTCGTCGACGACTTCGCCACGGGAGGCGTTGAGGAAAAGGGCGCCGGGTTTGAGCTTGGAGAGGGTCTCGTGGTTGATGAGGTCGAGGGTGGGGTAGGGTCCATCGGTGACGAGGGGGACATGGAGGGTGAGGATGTCGGCGTTGGCGAGGAGGTGATCGAGGGGCTGGTAAATGGGGTTGCGGGTTTGGTCGAAGAGGGGGGGATCGTTGAGGAGGGGGATGAGACCGAGGGTCTGGGCGAGGTGGGCGACGCGGCTTCCGACGTGGCCGGCGCCGATGATTCCGATGGTATTCCCGGAGAGGGTGAGCTGGTGGGCATCGGCGTGGTGAAGGAGGGCGGCGATGATGTATTCGGCGACGCTGTTGGCGTTGCATCCGGGAGCGCTGGTCCAGGCGATGCCCTGTTTTTCAAGCCATGAGGCATCGACATGGTCTGCGCCGGCGGTGGCGGTGCCGTAGAATTGAACGGAGGTGCGGGAGAGGAGGGCGGCGTCGACCCGGACTTTCGAGCGGGTGAAGAGGGCGTGGGCGTTGAGGAGATGGTGGGTGGAGATGTCGGTTTCGGGCAGGAGGGTGACGTCGCCGAGGGGGGCGAAGCTGGGTGTGGCCTCGGCGAGGGAGGTCGAGCAGACGAGGGCGCGGGGACCACGGCCGACGTGGTTGCTCATGAGCCTTTGCGTTTGATGAAGATTTGGCGGGTGCGAGGCTTGTCGGGTACGCCGAGGTTGGGGGGGAGTTTGATGCGCACGGTGGAGCCCTTTTCTTCTTCTTCGGCGGGGGCGTCTTCTTCGGCGTGGTGGGAAGCGGTGGCGACGGGCGCTTCGCCATGGGCGTTGGGGATGCCAATGACTTTGCCGCATTGGGGGCATTCGATGAAGAGGCCAGCCATGTCGGCGGGGGCTTCGAGGCTTTGGCCACATTGGGGGCAAAGGAATAGGATGTCTTCGGGCATAAGGGTACCTCTCTGAAAGTAAGGTAGCACGAGGGAGAGGAAAATAAAACGGTAAGTTGAGTAACCCAGCGGCGAAGAATCGCCGCTGAGGTTCCAGGTTTCGGGTTTCAGCCTTGGCTGGTGAGGCCTGGCTGGGGGGGCATTGGGGTCACGTCTCCAGAGGCATTAGGGAGGCATTAGGGGAGGCATTAGGGTCACGTCTCCAGATTCAAGATTTCAAGACTGCTCTTCAGGGCTTCGCGTTCTGGCGCACTCTTGCGATGATTACGGTCGAATTGGCGGATCGCCTCGCTCACCGCCGAGTAGTCCATGCCTCCCGCCTTCTCTCCAAGTTCCCTCAAGGTCATGCCCCCGCGTCTACGCGCGATCCAAAGCGCCAAGTCTCTCCCCCAATCGCCGTGCCGGTCCATGAACTGATCCCACCGCTCCCCCTTCACCGTTTCGACGGCCGTGATCACCTGCTCCCACGTCACCTCACGCCGAAGAGCTTTGCGCCCTTGTGTCTCGCGAAGCACAACCGCTTTCGCCCGCATAGACGACGTAAACCGTTCACCTCCCAAGATCGCCGATCCTTTCAACCCCGCCCAGATATCCTCCGATTCTCCCTGCCTCAGTCGCTTCTCTGTTCTCTGTCGATACCCTTCGCATCCGCCCTCGACTCGTCCCAGGATTACGGATCGGCTCAACCAGCACGGCGCGGGTTCGTAGCCCGCATACGCTCGATAGCTGCTCCACCGGTACGACCGGAGTGTCTCCAACCGCTTTCTGGCCTGTTGCGGTGAAGACTTCTGCCATCCAAGAGCCTCCGCCGCCTTTTCCCGCTTCGCCCATCCCAACCCCTTCACCGCCACCGGGTTGAAATGCAGGTACTGGCTGACCGTCAGCAGCGTTGCACCCCCTTCCACGAGGATTGACTTGAATCGGCCCTGAAAGACATGCCCCACCTGACCGTGCCGGCGATTCCACCACATCCCGTAGCCAGTGTTTAGCCATTGCATCGCAGGGCTTGTATTTGCCTTCGGGCTCCGAATCAGCAGATGGTAGTGATTCGGCATCAGCGCATACGCATGCACCTCGACCAGAAACCGCTTCGTCATCTCCTCGACCCGCGCGAGAAACTCTTTTCGATCACGCGCATCATAATAGATGCGTTCCCGCCGCTGGCCGCGGGCGGTAACATGATACCAACCGCCTGGAACATCGATTCGTAAAGGCCTAGCCATGCTCGTACCCTCTCACCCCAACGCGCCGCATGTCAATTCTTGAATCTGGAGACGTGACCCCTCTTTCCCCCCCTCTTTCCCCCCTCTTTCCACCCAACGCGCCGCATGTCAATTCTTGAATCTGGAGACGTGACACCTCTTTCCCCCCTCTTTTCCCCATCCCTCTTTCGCCCCCTCTTTCCTCCCCCCCCCGGCCTGCGGTTCGCCTCATGTTTGGGTTCAGATCCTTCGGCTCACCCTGAGGGTTCGCCCTACCTTTGGGTTCGGTGACCGTCTTGGGAGATGGGTCGGGCGAGGCGTCTCGCCGAGCCGGAGGGTTGCGAGGGATGAGGTTGTTGAGATGGTGTAGCTCACCCGGAGCAGGCTTGGTAAGGCAGCGCCCGGGCACGCGGCGCGCCCTCCATGTGCGATGGTGAATTGATGTGGCGGGGGAGGTGGTTTGGATGTAGGGTAGCTGTATGGATGTTTGAGGTGATGTGATGAAAATTTTGGTGATCGGGGGAACACGGGGAATTGGATCTCAGGTGATGCACCAGGGGGCTGGGGAGGGGCATGAGATGACATCGCTGTCGCGGTTGCATAGTTCCCGTTTGCCGGAGGGGTCGCGGCATGTGGTGGGGGATGTGCGGCAGTTGGAGACGATAAAGGAAGCGGTGGCGGGTCAGGATGCGGTGGTGTGGGCGGTGGGGGCGCCGATTACCCGGTCGCGGGTGACGCTGTTTTCGGAGGGAACGAAGATGTTGCTGGTGGCGATGGGGGAGTTGGGGGTGTCACGGCTGGTGGCGGTGACGGGGATCGGGGCGGGGGATACGAAGGGGCATGGAGGCTTTTCGTATGACCATATCATCAACCCGCTTTTTTTGCGGACGATCTATGAGGACAAGGACCGTCAGGAGGAGATCATCCGGGCGAGCACGGGGGTGAGGTGGACGATTGTTCGTCCGGGATTTTTGACGAATGGTCCGAAGGTGGGGGTGTACGATGTGGTGGTGGATCTGGAGGGGGTGGTATGCGGGAAGATTGCGCGGGCGGATGTGGCGGACTTCATTCTCGAGGAGCTGCGGACGTCGCGGTATGTGGGACAGGCTCCGCTGGTGATGTATTAAGGCTGATCGCGCCGGTAGGGCGGGGGGCTGACGTGGACCTCCTCGTGGTCGAGGATGTACTCGCGGGAGGGGCGGATGAAGGGGGGCGGAGGGAAGCCGGGATGCATCCAGGGGGGCGGTTGGCGCCTGCGTTCCTCCATTTCGACCCCCCGCAACTCCATGCGGGCGAAGAGGAAGACGGCGATGGCGATGAGGATGAGGGTGAGATGGGAATAAAGGAGGGCAATGAAGACGAGGGCGCCGGCGACCCAGGTGCCGATTTTCACGGCTTTTCGGGTGGCCTCAAGGCGTCCGACGCGTTTCATCATCCAGGCCCGGTACATGCGTCCGCCGTCCATGGGGAAGCAGGGGAGGAGGTTGAAGAGGAAGAGGCTGAGGTTGACGACGCCAATGAGGGTGGCGGAAAAAACGAGTTCGGGTCCGGCGATGATGGGCAGGAGGGTAAGGGCGAGGGCGATGAAGAGGATGGCGAGGCCGAGGCTGACGAGGGGTCCGGCGATGGCGATTTTGAATTCGTCGGAGGCTTTTTTCGGGGACTGGGTGAGGAGGGCGACTCCGCCGATGGGGGTAAGAATGATGTCGCGGACGTGGTAGCCGTGTTTGATGGCGACCCAGGAGTGGCCGAGTTCGTGAAGGGCGACGCTGGTGAAGAGGGCGATGACAAGAAGGAGTCCCCAGGCGAGGGAGAGGTTGGCGTTGGTGGCGAAGTGGCGGGCGAACAGGGGGAGGACGAGAAAGAGGGTGAAGTGGGCCTTGATGGGGATGCCCATGACTTTGCAGATGGTCCAGGAGCCGAACATGACGAGAGATCATCGGTCATGGGAGGCGGTATGCCAAACGGAATCTTGCCAGGGGCCGGGCTTTTTTTGACCGGGCGACGCGCTTAAGGGGCGGAGGGGGGGCCAAGGCGGTAGACGGGCATGCGGAGTTTGAGGTGGAGGGCTCCGGTGCGAAGGAGGATGATGAGGAGGACGCCGGCGAGGACGGAGAGGTTGAGGTCGAGTCCGATGCGCCGGTAAAGGAGCAGGTAGAGCGCGGCTCCGGCGATGGCGGCGGTGGCATAAAGTTCGCGGTCGCGGAGGAGCATGGGGGTTTCGCCGCAGAAGATGTCGCGGATGACGCCCCCGGCGACGCCGGTGATGCAGCCCATGAGGACGCACACGCCGGGAGAGACGCCGACGCTTTCGGCGATGCGGGCTCCACTGATGGTAAACCAGGCCATGCCGATGGTGTCGGCGTGGGTCAACAGGCGAACGGGGGGGCGGTGGAAGCGGGTGTAGATGACGGTGAGGCCGGCGGCGATGGAGGCGACGGCGAGGTAGTTGGTGTCGGCGATCCAGAAGATGGGGTTGCGGTCGAGGAGTAGGTCGCGGATGGTGCCGCCGCCGATGGCGGTGGCGACGGCGACGACGAGGACGCCGAAGACGTCGAATTTTTTGCGTCCGGCGGTAAGGGCTCCGCTCATCGCGAAGACGGCGATGGCGCAGAGGCTGAGGATGTAGATCAAGGTCATTGGGGGATAGTGTAGCGAAGAAGGGGGAAGGATTCAAACCCCGGAGGCTTGCCATCGGCGGGGAGTTGGGTACAGGATGCGAGGCATGTCGGGACCTCTTGTATTGATCGTTGGGAATGGTGGCCGGGAGCATGCGCTGGCATGGAAGCTGGCGGGGGATTCTTCGTGTCCGCGGGTGGTGATTGCCCCGGGGAATGCGGGAACAGCGGGGGCGGGGGAGAACGTGGAGATCGCGGCGACGGATGTGGAGGGGTTGGTGGGGTGGGCGGATGCGAATCGTCCTGCGCTGACGGTGATCGGGCCGGAGGCACCGCTGTGCGCGGGGTTGGCGGACCGGCTGGAGGAGCGGGGGCACCGGGTGTTTGGTCCGGGGGCGGCAGCGGCGAGGCTGGAGGGGAGCAAGGTGTTTTCGAAGGAGATCATGGAGGCGGCGGGGGTGCCGACGGCGCGGGCGGCTTCGTTTACGGATTTGAGCGAGGCGCTGGCGTATGTGCGGGCGGAGGGAGCGCCGATTGTGGTGAAGGCGGACGGGCTGGCGGCGGGCAAGGGGGTGACGGTTTGCTTGACGGTGGAGGAGGCGGAGGGGGCGCTTCGGGATGCGCTGGAGCGGGGAGTGTTCGGGGAGGCGGGGGGGGGGGGG
>DAOLCW010000153.1:0-6372 GCA_035327665.1 Kiritimatiellia bacterium | reverse complement strand
ATCCCGCATCCCGTATCCCGTATCCCGCATCCCGTATCCCGTATCCCGCATCCCGCTTTCCCTCCCTCCATCAGCTTTCAGCTTTCCGCCCTCATCCCTCTCTTCCGCCCTCATCCCTCTCTTCACAAACCCTTTCCATCTTCCCTCCAACCGGGTATGGTAGTTTCAGGAAAACCCATCTCATTCCCATCGAGAAAACCATGAGCATATCTTCTTCCCTTCTCACCCGGGTAAAACGTGTAACGGCGGCCTTCCTCCTCCTCGCCGCCGCCGGGCCTGCCCACGTTCTCGCCCAGACCTCGCCGTTTGCCCAAGTTGCTGTCGCCGGCTCGTTCAACGGGTGGGATACCGACACCCCCAACATGACCCTGATTGCCGACAACCTCTGGCAGGCCGATCTCCTCATCCAGCCCGCCTCCTTCCAGTTCAAATTTTCCACCCCCGGCTTTTCACCCGCCTGGGGCGTCTTTAACCAGCCCCATCAGATCCTTCCCCAGTCCATGACCGCCGATCCCAACGGCGGCGACATCAACGTCACCGCCAAGACCACCAACTCCCTCATCCGTTTTCTCTTCCACGACACCACCCGCGAATACACCGTCTTCCTCCTAGACAACTTCGAGACCAACCTCCTTTACAACACCAGTTTTGAAATCGCCAACCCCAACGCCGAGCGCGCCCGCTATTGGGAATTCGGACGCCCCAACGCTCATGGCGGCTTCGCCGGAACCGCCCAGCGCCGGGGCACCCCCTGGGGCATTGTCCCCCGCACCGGCAACTGGGTTGGTCTCATCGCCGGCTCGTGGGCGGGTGGCACCTCCGGCACCTGGTGGCAACAGGCCCCCGTCGAGCCCGGCATCACCTATGAAGCTGCCGGATGGTTCCAGCCCGAGTCCAACAACCTCTGGTCCGCCACCTCCCAGGAACTCAAACTTGAATACTACAACTTCGATCAATCCACCCTCCTCGCCTCCTACACCACCGATCTCTCCAGCATCCCCCCCAACGACACCGTCTGGGCCCGCCAATTCGTAAGCGGCATCGCTCCTCCCGGCGCTTACTGGGGCCGCCTCGTCGTCCAGGTCAACGGCGCCGGTCCCTCCGGCACCTTCCGCATCGACGACGTCAGCCTCGTCGCCACCGCCCCCAAACGCGTTCAAGATTTCAACGACTGGGACGGCACCATCCTTGATGCAACCTACAGTCGCGCCGGCTGGATCCTCTCCACCGGTCGCACCGTCTCCGCCTACACCTTCGGTGGCCAATCCATTCCCCTCGCCCGTTCCGGACTCGCCGCCAGCCTTTCCAATCCCACCGCCTCCCCCAACGGCTCCTTCATCCGCAGTCCCCGCTTCGCCGACGGCATCGGCGCCATCACCTTCCATTATCGCCACGGCCACCAGGGCAATCCCGCCGAAAACCCCGAACAACCCGTCTCCTTCAAAGTCCAACGCTCCACCCTCGGCGACTTCTGGACCACCATCGCCGAAGTCTCCAACATCTTCGACATCTCCTACCGCCGCTTCGACATCTTCGAAAACATCGCCACCCCCCAATTCATTCGCATCGTCCACACCGGCGGCAGTACCAACCGCCTCCTCATCGACGACATCGAAGTCTCCCCTCCCACCTCCGAACCCCGCCTCATGACCTTCAACACCTGGACCGGCGCCACCACCCCCGGCGACTACTCCCACTTCGGCTGGCAAATCCGTACTGGCCGCGTCACCGCCGCCCTCGCCATCGACGGCCTCGCCGGACAAATCCTTGGCGCCAACAACAGCACCAACTTCCTCCGCTCCCCCAACTTCACCAACGGCTACGGCACCATCACCTTCCAATACCGCCCCGCCGCCAACACCACCCGCACCCTCGGCTTTGCCCTCGAAGCCTCCTCCAACAACGGCGCCACCTGGACCGAACTCGACCGCGTCACCAACATCACCGCCCTCGGCTGGCAAACCTACAACCGCTTCTTCTTCCAGGTCACCCCCCACACCCTCCGCATCCGCAACCTCGCCGAAACCAACATCAACCCCCAAATCGCCGTCTCCTTCTCCGAAGGCTTCGACACCTTCCCCGCCTCCCCCCCTCCCGGCTGGACCTTCGAAAACATCGTCGCCACCTACAACTCCGCCGCCAGCTCCGGTCTCGCCATCCCCTCCCTCCGCCTCGACGTCACCGGAGCCCGTCTCATCACCCCCGCCCTCATCAATCCCACCAACCTCTCCTTCATGACCCTCGGCCAGAGCATCAACTCCAACTCCACCCTCACCATCGAGGGCGTGGTCGACGGCACCTGGCAAACCCTCACCGTCCTGACCAACATCACCAACTCCAAAACCAACCGCAACCTCGTCCTCAGCCCCAACGTCAGCCAGATCCGCTTCACCTTCGAAAAAGTCGCCACCGGAAACCTCGCCATCGACGACGTCGCTGTCAACGGCATCCCCCTCGGCTCCCCCCTTCCCCCCGCCAACCTCGCCCTCGAAAACATCTCCATCGGAAACCCCGTCGAAACCCGCCTCCAAACCTTCGACGCCTGGCCCGTGCCCGCCCCCGCCTTCCATCAGGGCTGGACCGTCGACGGCATCTTCAGCGTCGGCCCCGCCCGCGCCCTCAGCGGCCAAGCCCTCGCCCTTGCCTTCCAGGGCGCTGGCGACGGCTTCACCGGCGACTACTACACCGGCGTCGAAAACGCCTCCAAAACCTCCTACGCCACCGCCATCATCGACCTCGACGGCGTCGACTGGACCCTCACCGAAGCCCTCATAGGCACCCTCGACGCCGACTTCAAGGTCGGCTCCCGCTCCATCCGCGCTCGCGGCCAGAATGGCGCCATGATCACCATGAACCGCAACAAGCTCGATGGTATCGGAACCCTCAGCTTCCAATACCGCCGCTACGGCACCGACGGTGCCCAACAACCCTGGGCCGTCGAATACACCCAGGACAACGGCGTCACCTGGCTCCCCATCGGCGACCCCATCGTTGCCACCGCCGACGTCCAAACCTTCTCCACCAACCTCAATGTCTCTGGAGCCATCCGCGTCCGCATCCGCCTCACCACCACCCCCGGCGCATCTGGAAACCGCCGCATCAACTTCGACGAAATCAACATCACCAGCTTTGGCGCGGTATCCGACGCCGCCGTCGCCTCCTCCATCACCACCCACCTCCTCCCCCAGGGCATCGGACCCATCACCTTCGACTACCGCCACTTTAACACCACCCCTCCCGCTCCCGCCGACGTCATGCAGGCCGCCATCCAAACCTCCACCAACGGCATCACCTGGAACACCCAGGGCCAGCTCACCATCTCCAACACCACCTACCAGACCTACGAACTCTTCCTCAACCTCACCAACCAATTCTACGCCCGCGTCATCGTCACCAATGGCCAGGGCGAAGCCGTCTTCGACAACATCCACGTCCGCCGCCCCCAACCCCCCGCCAATGTCATCCTCACCGGCTACTACGAACCCGCCATCCCCTTCACCAACGACACCGTCACCCTCTTCGCCAACGCCCAAGCCCAGTTCGGCGCCTCCGACATCACCGTCACCTCCTTCTACCGCATCGGCAACGCCGGACCGTTCACCGCCATCGGCATGGAACTCGTCGGCGGCTCCACCTACCAGGCCACCAGCTCCATCCCCGCCCAACCCGCCGGAACCATCGTCGAATACTACGTCCAAGCCTGGTTCAACGGCCCCGGCGCCAACCTCAACCGGCCCGTCCGATGGCCCGACACCGCACCCGCCACCAACGCCTTCTACGGCATCCCCCGACAAGGCACCGGACTCGTCTGGATCAATGAGGTGGATTATGTCGCGGAGATCATCGATCCGGAGGATCCCTTTGGTTTCCCCGAGGAAGCAGAGTTTATCGAACTCGCAGGGTATGCCGGTGCAGACATACAAGGCTGGAGGGTTGACCTAGTCAAAGGCACTACCACCGGATTACAGGTCTTCGCCAGCTATACCCTCACCAACCAAACCATGATACTCAACGAAAACAATGGTTATGGCTTTTATGTCCTCGCTCAACCAGGCATACCAACGCCACCCCGAAGACACCTATTGGATGGTCCTGGGATGTTCATTAACATCCCCTTCGGCATTATTCTTTATAATGAAGTTGGCGGTATCGAGGATACCGTCGCCTTGAACGGATTTACTCAAGGCTTTGATTTCGTGGAACCAATAGATAGTGACTTCCCAGATCCGTTTGAACCAGGAATGTCCAATTCCGTTAGTCTTACCGGCACAGGGTTCGTAAGATCTGATTTCGACTGGATAGAAGCTGTTGGTACTCACACCCCCGGAACGATCAACCAAGGCCAGACCTTCGCCGATGCCCCCCTCATCGGTCTTGCCACCTCCTCCCTTACCTTCAATTATCTGCCCGGCAGCCTCAATCCCAACCCGCAGCAAATCGTGGTGTCCAATGCCGGGGGTTCCGCCTTGAGCTACAACCTCACCCCTAACGTCGGCTGGCTCTCCGTCGATCCCGCCTCCCACACCCTCGCCCCCGGGGCCACCCAGGTTCACACCGTATTCGTCGACACCGCCGGGATCACCGGAAACCGCAACGGCGCCATCAGCATCGCCGGCAACGCGCCCAACAGCCCTCAATCCGTCGCCGTGTCCCTCATCCAGTCCACCCTCCCCGCCGCCCTCGTCCACTACACCCTCGACGACGGCGTATCCACCAATGCCGCCAACTCCGGTTCCCTCGGCATCAACGCCCGCGGTGGCCTCGTCAACGCCACCTGGTCCCTTGAAGCCCAGGGCGTTTCCGAACGCCTCGGCGACTTCGCCTACATCGCCACCTCCACCGCCTCCCGCATCCAGACCGGCGCCGCCGTCACCGGCCTCAACCAACGCGCTCAAATCACCCTCACCGGCTGGCTCAAACCCACCGGCGCCCCCGGCGTCCACCGCATCCTCGGCAACCGCGCCTCCAACCAGGGCTTCGACCTCTTCACCACCCCCGACCATCAAAGCCTAAGCTTCATCAGCTCCACCGGCACCGCCCCCGCTGCCATCACCGCCACCAACCTCTCCCTCCCCTCCGGCGAGTGGACCTTCTTCGCCATCGCCTTCGACGCCGCCGACGCCACCCCCCAAGCCGTCCGCTTCTACCGTGGCTCCCCCGCCAACGGCATCGTCCTCCAGTCCGCCCACCCCCGGGGCGCCCTCGCCGCCACCGGAGCCAGCACCAACCGCCTCTTCACCGGCGGAAGCTTCACCAACAACGCCTTCCCCGGCTGGATCGACGACATCCGCATCTACGGCTCCGCCCTTGATCCCATGTCCATCGAAGCCATCCGTGTCGCCGGAGCCACCCGCCTCACCGGCATCGGTACACCACCCGTGATCGTGAATGAACCGGAAGACTACCTCGTCGCCAACTTGACCCCGGTCACCCTCAGCGTCTTCGCTGCCGGCGAACCCCTGCCCCTTTACCAGTGGCGCAAATTCGGCCAGCCCATTCCCGGCGCCACCGCCTCCAGCCTCAACCTCGGCAACGTCACCACCAACCAGGCCGGCGGCTACGATGTCGTCGTCTACAATGCCTATGGCTCCGTCACCAGTTCCGTCGCCACCGTCATGGTCGACGGCATCATGACCTTCATCGTCCAGCCTCAAAACCAGACCGTCATCCAAACTCAAACCGCCCTCTTCACCGCCGAAGCCGTCTCCACCAACCAAACCATCACCTACCAATGGCGGCGCAACAACGTCAACCTATCCGGCCAAACCAACAACACCCTCCTCCTCGAAAATGTCCAGCTCGCCCAGGCCGGAAACTACACCGTCGTCGCCAGCGACGGCACCCGCTCCCTCACCAGCACCGTCGCCGTCCTCACCGTCCAGACTGCCGACGTCGAATTCTACTTCGCCAACGGTGGCATCCTTCGTCCCACCTCCGGGGTCGGGGTCTTGCTGCGCTGGGAAAGCGATCCCAACCGCGTCTACGACATCTGGTGGACCACCAACCTCAAGAGTGGCACCCATGCCTTCGTGCGCATCGCCACCAACCTCCCCGGTTTCATCGGCTTCACCGAATACACCGACACCCTCTTCAGCGTCGGCCCTCGCGGCTTCTACGCCATCGAAGCCAAACCCGCCCCGTAGCCGCGTTCGCAAGAACGCGGACTCCCCCTCCGCATCCCCATCAACGACCGCGTTGTCACCAACGCGGCTACCCGCCCCTCCGTAGCCGCGTTCGCAAGAACGCGGATCTTCTCCCGCGTTGACATCTCCCTTCCGCGTTGTCACCAACGCGGCTACCCCCGGCGTAGCTTTCACCTTTCCGCCCTCATCCCTCTCTTCCCCCCTTGCCCTGAGCAAGGCACGAAGTGCC
>DAOLCW010000152.1:0-6611 GCA_035327665.1 Kiritimatiellia bacterium | reverse complement strand
GCCCCCCAAACTCCCCCGCCTCCAACCAGTCCAACGGCAGCGCCACATGATTGCACGCCCCCCTTCCCCATGCTTCTGCCAACCCCTCCATGCCCCCCGCCACCGCAATCACCTCCACCTCCGGGCCCAACAAATCACCCAGCCATACCCCCACCTCCACCTCGGCCGGAACCAACACCCCGTGAATCCGCTCCAACGCGAGCGCAGCCGACATGATTACCCGGAACACCTCCTCCAACTGCGCCGCCGCCAACGGCCCTTCCCCCAAACGCGAAATCCGCTCCAAAATGCTTCGCTCCCGCGCCGGAACATACAAATCCTGTCCCTTCCGCCGCTTGATCACCCCGATCTCATGCGCCAGCTTAGCCCGGGCGTTCAACAACCCGACCAGATCGTTATCCACCCGGTCGATCTCCGCCCGTAACCCCTCCAATCTGATTTCATCCTGATCGCTCACACCATTCCACTCCACCCCCCGCAACTTGCCACGCGAGGGTACCTTCACATCAACACCTATCGCCGCGACGCCTCCTCGTCAGCGTCCTCATCCTCGTCATCGTCATCCTCATCCTCATCCTCATCAAACTCCTCCTCATCATCGTACTCCTCCTCATCCTCCTCGTCATACTCCTCTTCTTCGTCCTCCTCCAAATCCTCCTCCTCGCTCGCTTCCCGAGAATCCTCTACGCCCTCCTCTACCATCGCGTCCTCCTCCGCCAACCCCTCATCCCCCTCCGTCCGTTCCTCCCCCGCCGGTTCCTCCGAAGGCCCTTCCTCATCCCCCTCCTCCGGAAACAACGGTGGCGACTCCTGCTGAGCCTCCTCCACCGCCCGCAACGCTTCCGCCTGCCGCTCCCGGCGCTTCAGTTCCTCGATCCCCGGAAGATCATCCAGCGACCGCAACCCGAAATATTCCAGAAATTTCTGGGTCGTTCCAAACAACCAGGGCCGACCCGGCAACTCGCTCCGCCCCAGCACCTTCACCAACTGCATTTCAATCAAATTCTTAAGCACGGCGTCCACCGCCACCCCCCGCACCGACTCCACCTCCGCCCGTGTACAAGGCTGCCGGTACGCCACAATCGCCAACGTCTCCAACGCCGGCTTCGACAACCGGTTCGACCGTCCCTTGTCCAGCATCGTCCGCAACCAAATCCCGCACGACACATCATTCTGCAATCGATATCCGTTCGCCACCTCCGCCACGTGAATCCCCGTCTTCACCTCCCGAAGATCCTTATCCAGCGCCTCCACCGCCTCCGCGATGTCCTTCTCCTTCAAACCCGCAAAATCCGTCGCCGCCCCCTCATAATCCCGCGCCGTGTCCTTCAACACCTTGCGGATATCTCCCGCCGTCATCGGTTGCTTCGCCGCGAACAGCAGCGAACCCACAATCTGCTTCAACTCCGGAAGTACATCCGCCTCATTCACTCGCGTCGTCATCATGCCTCCACCGGGACCATGTCGATGTCCCCGAAATGCTCCGATTGAATCGCCCGGATCTGCCGCAGACGGATCAGCTCCAGGATCGCCAAAAACGTGCACACCATCTCATACCGGTGCGTCATCCCCCGGATCAACACCGACAAACTTGCCCGCCCCCGCGCCCGCATCGTTTGCATGATCAAGTCGATCTTCTCCGCCACCGTAAACTTCTCCGAGAAAATCTCCGTCAGCTCCTCCTTCTGAACCTTCTTCAGCGCCTCATTGAACGCCGTGATCAGATCAAAGATGCTTACATCCTCCAACGCCTTGTCGGTTTCCGGACCCAGCACCAGTCCCTCTCCCTCCGCATCTCGCCAGAACACATGATCCTGCAAGAACTCCAGGCTCTGCAAATGATTCGCCGCGTCCTTGAACTTCTTATACTCCACCAACTGCCGCACCAGGTCCCATCGCGGATCGTCTTCTTCCTCCTCCGCCTCCCCCCGAACCTCCACCGGCAGCAGCATCCGGCTCTTGATCATCATCAGCGTCGCCGCCATCACCAGAAACTCCCCGGCAATGTTCAAGTCCAGCATCTGCATGATGCTCAAATACTGCATGTACTGCTGGGTGATCGTCTCGATCGGAATATCGTAAATGTCGATCTCATCCCGCTTGATCAGAAACAACAGCAGATCCAGCGGCCCCTCGAACACATCCAGCCGGACCTTGTAATCCTCCTGCCCCGGCAGCCCCGTCATACCAACCCCACCGCTTCCCGGGCCTTCGCCAGCACATCCGCACCCGCTTCCCGGGCCCGCTTGGCCCCCTCCCTCAGTACATCCTCCACATAATCCATGTCCTTCGCCAGCCCCTCTCGCCGCTCCCGCATCGGGCCAAAGACCCCTTCAAACAACTCCGCCAGCTCCTTCTTCGCCTGCCCGTACCCCATTCCCCCCTGCCGGTACCGCGACGCCAGATCCGCCACCTGCTCCTCCGAACCGAACAGCTTGTACAACGCAAACACATTGCACGCCTCCGGATCCTTCGCTTCCTCCACCGTCTTGCTATCCGTCACGATCTTCATGATCGTCTTCCGCGTCGGGCCTGCCGCCCCGAACAAGTCGATCGTATTGCCATACGACTTCGACATCTTCTGCCCGTCCACCCCCGGCACCACCGCCACCTCCTCCCGGATGTCCGGCTCCGGAATCTTGAACACCTCCCCGTATTGCTGGTTGAACTTCACCGCCACATCCCTCGTCACCTCGATGTGCTGCTTCTGATCCCGCCCCACCGGCACCACATCCGCGTTCACAATCAATATATCCGCCGCCATCAACACCGGATACGCAAACAATCCATGATTTGCCCCCAGCCCGCGCGCCATCTTGTCCTTGTACGAATGGCACCGCTCCAGCAACCCCATCGGCGTCACCACCGACAACATCCACGCCAGCTCCAGCACCTCCGGAACATCGCTTTGCCGGTAAAACGCCGTCCGCTTCGGATCCAAACCACAGGCCAGAAAGTCCAGCGCCACATCCCGCGTGAAGTCCCGTAGCCGTCCCGCATCCTGCACCGTGGTCATCGCGTGGTAGTTCGCAATAAACAGAAACGCCTCCCCCCGCTCCTGAAGCTCCAGCGCCGGCTTCATCATCCCAAAATAATTCCCCAGGTGAAGCCGCCCCGAAGGTTGAATGCCCGACAAAATTCTCATCGCTTATTCCTTATCAAAAATGGACGCATAACCTAGCCCACCCCACCCTCCCGAGAAAAGGATAAACTCGACCGCCCCCGCTGCCGCGAGAGGCACATCTGCGATCAAGGATTGCTGTCCCCAACCGAATGGAGGTAGATTCTTCCCATGCAACTGGATGTGAACGACATGCTTGCAACCCTGAACCAATACCGCGTCGATTATCTCGTCGTGGGCGGAATCCACTTCCTATTCCGGCATGAGCCCATCTTGACCTATGACCTCGATGTGTGGATCGATGATACACCGGAAAACCGGACCCGTTGCATGTCAGCCCTGGTGGCTCTTCAGGCCAGCTGGGGTGAAACCGAAGAGCAATGGCGATCAGTGGAATCCCTGACCGGTGACTGGCTCCTTCGGCAATCCGTCTTCAGCTTGCTGACCCGCAGTGGAGCCCTTGATGTCTTTCGCACCATGGTCGGACTGTCTTCATGGCAGCGCAGCAACCTCCGAGCGATTCCGGTAACGACCTCCGAAGGCATATCCTATCGAGGCCTTTCCGATGAAGACATGCTTGCCTGTCAGGAGGCCCTCGATGAAAACCATCGAAAATTAGACCGTATACGCATCCTCAAACACGCTTTACACCGAGCCAACCATGAATCCTGAAACCACACTCGTTCAACACGAAGCTCGAAAGCGGGACCATCAATTAACCCCGGAACAACGTTGGACGCTTATTCGACAGGCCATTGCCTGGACGGATGCCCAGCGCCCCCTCTCCCGGGCGACCCCTGCCGCCTGCAAAGCCAATGAAGCCAAACACCTTCAACCCGCCTGAATACCAGGACCTTTACTTCTGATGATCAAGCAAACAGGGCCACAATAGGCCACAATACCCCTGAGTTTTGCGCCGCCCCATTGACCAATCCACCCCCCCGATGGTATCTTGAACAACTTCTAGACAACACTTTCCGCCCCACGCGGTCTAAACGAGTTCTACCGAATGAAGAAAATCAGTTTTCAGGAAGCCGTCGATGCCATGTCCAGCCAACACCCGGAATTTAATCCCCACGTGTATGGCTTCATGCGCGAGGCTCTGGACTTCACCATTAAACTGCTCGACAAACCCGTGGCCGGGCCGGGACGCCACGTCACCGGCGGCGAACTCCTCGAAGGCATCCGCAAATATGCCCTCCAGGAATTCGGCCCCCTCGCCATGACCGTCCTGCAAACCTGGGGAATCAAACAATGCGAAGACTTTGGACGTGTGGTGTTCATCATGATCGAACAGGGCGTGCTCGGCAAAACCGAGGACGACCAGCTTCAGGATTTTGCCGGGGGCTACAACTTCATCGAAGCCTTCCGCAAACCCTTCCTGCCCACCCGCGCCGCTCCGCCTGCGCGCTCCCGAACCGCCGGGGCCTCCGTACCTTCGCGGGCCTGATTCCCCTCCCCGCTCTCGCCCTCCTCCTTATGCTCCCCGCCAGCTCTGTGCCTGCCCAGTCTCCCCCCCTCGACCTCCTCCGCGAGGCCAACCACGATCTCCGCCGCGTCGTCCTCGACAACGGCATGGTCCTCCTCATCAAACAAGACCGCAGCGCCCCCGTCGTCGCCATCCAGATCTGGGTCGGCGTCGGCTCCATTCATGAAGGCGACTACCTCGGCGCCGGCATGGCCCACTACCTCGAACACATGATCTTCAAAGGCACCACCACCCGCGGCCCCGGGGAAATCTCCCGAACCATCGACGACGCCGGCGGACGCATCAACGCCTACACCGCCCACGACCGCACCGTCTTCTACTGCGACCTCCCCGCCCACAACTGGCACATCGGACTCGACGTCCTCACCGACGCCGTCATGAACGCCTCCCTCCCCGAAGACGAATGGAAACGCGAAATCGACGTCATCCTCCGCGAATTCGCCATGGGCTACGACAGCCCTCCCCGCGTCCACAGCAAACTCCTCTGGGAAACCGCCTTCCGCGTCCACCCCTACCGCCATCCCGTCATTGGCTACGAAGACATCTTCCGCACCATCAACCGCGACCACCTCTTCGACTTCATCAACCGCCACTACACCCCCGACAACATGATCACCGTCGTCGTCGGCGACATCGACCCCGACGACGTCGAAGCCTTCCTCCGCAACGCCTACGCCGACTTCGCCCGCCGCAAACGTCCTCCCGTCGTCCTCCCCTCCGAACCTCCCCAGCAATCCCCCCGCCTCGCCCGGGCCACCGGCCCCTACCAGATCTCCCGCCTCCACATGGCCTACCATACCGTCCCCCTCGGCCATCCCGACGTACCCGCCCTCGACATCCTCGCCGACATCCTCGGCCAGGGCCGCAGCTCCCGCCTTTACCAGCGCTTCCGCGACGACCTCCACCTTGTCCACAGCATCAGCGCCTGGTCCCATAACCCCCAATACGCCGGACTCTTCGGCATCCATGCCGTCTTCGATCCCCAACGCGAAGACGAACTCATCCCCCTCCTCATCGAGAAAATCGCCTCCCTCCACGAAACCGATTTCACCCACGAGGAAATCGAAAAAGCCCGCCGCAACCAGCTCGTCCACCAACTCTCCAGCCTCCAGACCATGAGCGGTCGCGCCTCCAGCTTCGGCGCCGGCGAATACTACACCGGCGACCCCCGCTTCGCCGAAACTTACCTCCAACAGTTGAGCCACGTTACCGCCGCCGACCTCCAGCGCGTCGCCCGCGCCTACCTCCGCGAACCCAATCGCACCCTCGCCCTCCTCACCCCTCCGCCCCCCGCTCCCGAAGCCTCCGCCCCCACGTCCTCCCTCGACCTCTCCATCCATCGCCTCGAACTCGAAAACGGCACTCCTCTCATCGTCCGCGAAGACAACCGCCTCCCCTTTGTCCATGTCGCCCTCGTCCTCGGTGGCGGACTCCTCTCCGAAACCGAAGAACAAGCCGGCATCACCCAACTCATGGCCGACCTTCTCACCCGCGGAACCCTCCACCGCTCCGCCGCCGAAATCGCCCACCAAACCGAATCACGAGGCGCCACCTTCACCTCCTTCTCCGGACGCAACACCTTCGGACTCCTCGGCACCAGCCTCACCGAAGACGCCCCCTTCCTCATCGACCTCATGCTCGAATCCCTGCGCGAACCCGCTTTCGACACCGCCTCCATCGAACGCCAGCGCGCCGCCCAGATCGCCGCCGTCCGCCAGCAAGCCGAGCAACCCATGACCGTCGCTCAGGAAGTCCTCCGCAATGCCCTCTTCCCCGGCCACCCCTACCGGTGGACCACCGCCGGACGCGAACCCGCCCTCGCCTCCATCACCCGCGACGACCTCCTCCACTACGCCCAACAACACCTCCTCGCCGGAAACCTCAGCATCGCCGTCTTCGGAAACATCACCCCCGACCACGCCCGTGACCTCGTCGCCCCTTCCCTTCGCGACCTCCCCTCCGGCACCCTCGCCCGAACCCCCCGCAACTTCCCCCCCCCCC
>DAOLCW010000151.1:0-6646 GCA_035327665.1 Kiritimatiellia bacterium | reverse complement strand
GGACCACCGCCCTCACCAATCAACCCGGCACCCCCCACGGCCTGACCTTCCCCCTCCCCCCCCCAACCACCAACCCCACCTTCATCCGCACCGGCATCTCCCTGCCCTAAACATCCTCATTTCCAAACCTTGGAAAACCACCCTCCCCGCGTTTCCAAACCTTGGAAAAACCCCCTCCCTCCGCAGCTGCGCCGGCAACAGCTCGGACGCCCCAGCCACCCCGCTTTCCAAGGTTTGGAAATCAAAACCCCCTCCGTTTCCAAGGTTTGGAAACCGCCGACCCTTTACCCCTCTTCCTCCTTGCTGCCTTCTTCCCCCTCAGCTTTCACCTTTCAGCTTTCCGCCCTCCTCCCTCACTCCCCCCTCACCCTCACATCCCCTTAATCACATCCTGTTCCCGCTCGCAGAGCAGCTCATACATCGCACCCGGATCCGCATCCGCTTCCCGAAGCTCCAGCAACAGCGGCGTGTGGTAACAAATCATACACAACCGGGCCAGAACATGCAGGTGCAGCCGGTCGTTCTGGCAGCACACCAGAAAAAACATATCCGTAGTCAATCCATCCGGCGCTCCAAACGGAATCGGCTGAAGACTCCGGCCCAGCACCACGAACGAATCCTCAAACATATACGGCTCGTGATTCTCAGGATGAAGCAGGGCGATCCCTCCCGCCAACGCCGTCGAACACAGCTTCTCCCGCGCATCCAGACTGGTCAGAAGATCATCCCGCAAATACAGCAACCCCGACCGGTCCGCCAGATCCACCATGTCCCGCAGCACCGCCGCCTTTGTCTTCGCCTTCAACGAAGGCTCGATCCGGTCCGGAGCCATCAATTCCGAGAGAATCGCGTGGTCTCGCGACAAACTATGGCTCTTCTCCGTCGAGCGCTGATGATAATCCCGCAAATGTTTACTGCTCATCCCCAGCAGCCGCTGCGACGCCCAACCGTCCACATCCCGCCTCCGGAACATCACCCGGTCCCCTTGCTTTTCACAGGGAATCTCCCGGCGCTTCACCAACAGCTCCACATCCTCCACCGAAAGGTGAAGGTAGTCCGCTACCTCTTTAAGCGTGAACATGGTGTTGGGCACGGGAACTCCACAACGCAGGAAAAGTGGAGCCAATGACCGGACTCGAACCGGTGACCTGCTCATTACGAGTGAGCTGCTCTACCAACTGAGCTACATTGGCCACGACACATGAAAGCCACAACAATGGAATCATGACGCAATTCTGTCAAGCAACCCACGATAGCAACCCAACCAGGGATGCGCCCCCCTCCCTTTTCCCAACTGACATTTCCGGCATTGCGCTGACCACCCATTTTCCGATATACTGACTAGCTTATGAGTAAAGAAGATCAAGCCATGGACCCGCAACCCGGAAACCTCGAAGCCAACCCCGGCCAAAAAGCCACCGAACCCCCTGATTTACAAGAAGATACCATCGCCATCGACGAAGACGGCAACCTCGTTGCACCCGGCGAATACGGCGCCGGAAGCATCACCGTTCTCGCCGGCCTCGAAGCCGTCCGAAAACGCCCCGCCATGTACATCGGCGACACCGGCGTCCGCGGACTCCATCATTGCGTCTATGAAGTCGTCGATAACAGCATCGACGAAGCCCTCGCCGGCTACTGCAAACACGTCGAAGTCACCCTCAATGCCGGAGGCTCCATCTCCATCAACGACGACGGACGCGGCATCCCCGTGGACATGCACAAGACCGAAGGCAAACCCGCCGTCGAGGTCGTCCTCACCGTCCTCCACGCCGGCGGAAAATTCGATCATAACTCCTACAAAGTCTCCGGCGGCCTCCACGGCGTCGGCGTCTCCTGCGTAAACGCCCTCGCCGAATGGCTCGAAGTCGAAGTCCGCCGCGATGGCAAAGTCCATCACATGCGCTTCGAGCGAGGCGCCGCCGTCACCGCCCTTGAAACCATCGGCGCCACCAAAGGCACCGGCACCAAAATCACCTTCTTCCCCGACCGCCAGATCTTCTCTACCATCGAATTCAACTGGGACACCCTCGCCAACCGCCTCCGCGAACTCGCCTTCCTCAACAAAGGCATCGAAATCAAACTCAAGCAGGAACTCCCCGAACGCGAGGAAATCTTCCGCTACGAAGGCGGCATCGCCGAATTCGTCAAACATCTCAACAAAAACAAAAACCCCATCCATTCCGACGTCATCTACCTCGAAAAGGAACGCGAAGCCATCACCGTCGAAATCGCCCTCCAGTACAGCGAATCCTACAACGAAAGCGTCTTCTCCTTCGCCAACAACATCAACACCACCGAAGGCGGCACCCACCTCAGCGGCTTCCGCGCCGCCCTCACCCGAACCGTCAACGCCTACACCAAGGCCAACAAGATCATCAAAGACGACAAGGAAACCATGACCGGCGACGACATCCGCGAAGGCCTCACCGCCGTCGTCAGCGTCAAAGTCCCCGATCCCCAATTCGAAGGACAAACCAAGACCAAACTCGGCAACAGCGAAGTCCAGGGCATCGTCGAATCCGTCGTCAACGACGAACTCGCCACCTTCTTCGAGGAAAACCCCGCCGTCGCCCGGAAAATCATCGAAAAAGCCGTCCTCGCCTCCCGCGCCCGCGAAGCCGCCCGCAAGGCACGCGAACTCACCCGACGCAAGGGCGCCCTCGACGGCAACTCCCTTCCCGGCAAACTCGCCGACTGCTCCGAGCGCGATCCCTCCAAATGCGAACTCTACATCGTCGAGGGCGACAGTGCCGGTGGCTCCGCCAAACAGGGCCGCGACCGCACCTTCCAGGCCATCCTCCCCCTCCGCGGAAAAGTCCTCAACGTCGAAAAAGCCCGCGACGACAAAATGCTCAACAACAACGAAATCCGTACCATGCTCACCGCCCTCGGCACCGGGTTCGGACGCGACGACTTCAACATCGACAAGCTCCGCTACCACCGCGTCATCATCATGACCGACGCCGATGTCGACGGCTCCCACATCCGCACCCTCCTCCTCACTTTCTTCTTCCGCAAAATGCCCGAGCTCATCGACCGCGGCCATATCTTCATCGCCCAGCCCCCCCTCTACATGCTCAAACGCAAAAACCGCGAGGAGTACGTCGAGAGCGAAAGCCAACTCAACAAAATCCTCCTCGACCTCGTTGTCGATGAAATCCGCATCCTCAAACCCGACGGACAACTCCTGCTTGAAGGCCCCTCCCTCCGGGAAGCCCTCGACCTCCTCTCCGAAATCGAAACCACCCTCGACCGCATCGCCCGCAAAGACATCGACCTCGCCGGCTACCTGAGCCACCGCTCCCCGGAGGGTCAATTCGCCCAATACCTTCTCACCATCGACCGCAACGGCTCCGGCCCCGAACTCCGCTACGTCTTCACCGAGCCCGAACTCCGCGCCATCTGTCAGGATGTCCAGGCCGCCTCCGGCCTCGATATCGTCACCGACGCCCCCGACGAACCCAGCCCCGATCGCGCCGGCCTCCGATGGGTCGAACTCTTCATGGCCAACCAGCTCGGAACCCTCGTCGCCCGCCTCGAAGGGTTCGGCCTCAACCCCGCCCATCTCATCGAAAATACCCAGCCCGTCTGCCTCCTCGAGGACGGCTCCGGAAAAAACCTGCCCTTCACCTCCCTCATTACCCTCCTGCACCACATCCGCGAAGCCGGACGCAAAAGCGTCGGCATCCAGCGCTACAAAGGTCTCGGAGAAATGAACCCCGACCAGCTCTGGGAAACCACCATGAACCCCGCCAACCGCAAACTCCTCCGCGTCACCATGGAGGACGCCGTCAAAGCCGACGACATCTTCACCGTCCTCATGGGCGACGAAGTCGAACCCCGCCGCGCCTTCATCGAAGCCAACGCCCTCAACGTGACCAATCTCGACATTTAACCCCCCGCAATGTTCCCCGCGAACCGAGGTAACCTAGTGACTACCGAACGCATCGGCACCATCAACATCGAAGACGAAATGCAAAAAGCCTACATCGACTACTCGATGTCGGTCATCATCGGTCGCGCCCTTCCCGACGCCCGCGACGGACTCAAACCCGGCAACCGCCGCATCCTCTTCGCCATGAAAGAGCGCGGATGGAACCACAGCAAAGCCTTCGTTAAATGCGCCAAAGTCGTCGGCGAAGTCATCGGTAACTACCACCCCCACGGCGACTCCGCCGTCTACGACACCCTCGTCCGCATGGCCCAAAACTTCTCCATGCGCTCCCCCCTCATCCACGGCCAGGGAAACTTCGGATCCATCGACGGCGACCCCCCCGCCGCCTACCGGTACACCGAATGTAAACTCCAGCGCCTCGCCGAAGAACTCCTCGCCGACATCGACAAAAACACCGTCGACATGCAGGACAACTTCGACGGCTCCCGCCAGGAACCCCGCGTCCTCCCCTCCCGTTTCCCCAACCTCCTCGTCAACGGCAGCACCGGCATCGCCGTCGGCATGGCCACCAACATCCCCCCCCACAACCTCGGCGAAGTCATCGACGGCGTCATCCACCTCATCGATCACCCCGAATGCACCGTCGCCGACCTCATGGCCCACATCCCCGGCCCTGACTTCCCCACCTACGGCGTCATCCACGGCGTAAACCCCATCAAGTCCATGTACGAAACCGGCCGCGGCCTCCTCAAAGTCCGCGGCCGCGCCGTCATCGAAGAAGACGAAAAAAACGGCCGCGAACAAATCATCATCACCGAAATCCCCTACACCCTCAACAAAGCCTCCCTCATCCAGAAAATCGCCGACCTCGTCAAAGAAAAGCGCCTCGAAGGCATCTCCGACCTCCGTGACGAATCCGCCAAAGAAGAAATCCGCATCGTCATCGACCTCAAGCGCGGCGTCATGGCCAAAGTCATCCTCAACAACCTCTTCCGCCTCACCCCCCTCGAGATGACCTTCGGCGCCATCATGCTCGCCATCGATAACCAGCGCCCCCGGACCATGAACCTCAAGGAGCTGCTCACCTGCTTCGTCGATCACCGGTTCGAAGTCATCACCCGCCGCGCCCAGTTCGACCTCGCCAAAGCCGAAGCCCGCGCCCACATCCTCGAAGGCTATCGCATCGCCCTCGACAACCTCGACGAAGTCGTCCGCATCATCCGCGAATCCAAAGACCGCGCCGTCGCCCGTGACCAGTTGATGACCCGCTTCGGACTCTCCGAGCTTCAGGCCACCGCCATCCTCGAACTCCGCCTCTACCAGCTCACCGGAATGGAACGCGACAAAATCGAGGCCGAATACGCCGAGGTCATGAAGTTCATCGACTACCTCCGCGACCTCCTCGCCCACCCCCACAAAATCTACGACGTCATGAAAGAGGATCTCGCCGAGGTCCGCAAACAATACGCCAACCCACGCCGCACCGAGATCGTCCCTGACGAAGGCGAACTTAACATGGAAGATCTCATTGCCGACCGTCCCTGCGTCATCACCATCAGCCACTCCGGCTACCTCAAACGCATGGGCATGGACGTCTTCCGCGAACAAAAACGCGGCGGCAAAGGCGTTGCCGGCATGAACACCAAAGACGAAGACTACGTCGAGCACGTCTTCACCGCCTCCACCCACGACTACCTCCTCTTCTTCACCGAAAGCGGACGCGTCCACTGGAAAAAAGTCTACGAAGTCCCCGAAGGCACCCGCACCGGACGCGGAAAAGCCATCGTCAACCTCCTCGAACTCGGATCCGACGAAAAGATCGCCTCCCTCATCCGCGTTCGTGACTTCCCCCAGGACCAGTTCCTCGTCTTCGCCACCCAAAACGGCACCGTCAAAAAAACCAACCTCGCCGCCTTCGGCAACCCCCGCGCCGGCGGCATCATTGCCATCGCCATCGACGCAGGCGACCGCCTCATCGGCGTCAAGCAAACCTCCGGGAAAGATCATCTCATGCTCATCACCCGTGAAGGCATGAGCATCCGCTTCGAGGAAACCCAGCTCCGAGACCAGGGCCGCGACACCTACGGCGTCCGCGGCATCTCCCTCGCCACCGACGACGATCGCGTCGAAAGCATCGAAGTCGTTGAAGAAGGCGGAACCCTCCTCTCCATCAGCGAAAACGGCTACGGCAAGCGCACCACCTTTGACGAATACCCCCTCCAAAACCGCGGCGGCAGAGGGGTCATCACCATGAAAACCTCCGAGCGCAACGGCAAACTCGTCAGCGCCCACACCGTCCACGAACACGAAGCCATGATGATCATCACCCAAAACGGGCTCATGATCCGCATTCGCGTCGACGACACCCGCACCATCAGCCGCAACACCCAGGGCGTACGCCTCATCAACCTCAACGAAGGCGACCGCGTCATGTCCGCCACCTCCGTCGAGCCCGAAGAAACCGAGGAAGTCGCTCCCGAAATCCCCGAGCCACCCCCCGCAACGTAATCTCCCAACATCCCTTTTGGAGTGCGGGATCTCGATCCCGCTTTTCCCTTCGCTTCTCGAAGCGAAGGAGCAAACCTTGGCCCGGGAGACTGCCTCGCTGGACCGCACCCGGGGTGATACCAATCCCTACCACTTTATGGTATAAAGAAACGTTTCTTTCCGCAATTTGGAGCAAGGGTCGAGCGCCGCGAGACCGAAGTCTCTATCGGCCAAGCTTCATACCGAAAAGTTATAGGTAAT
>DAOLCW010000150.1:0-6720 GCA_035327665.1 Kiritimatiellia bacterium | reverse complement strand
CTCGACCCTACCCCCCCCGGACCCGACCTCCACGTCGCCGTTGCCTCCGACGAAGCCGCCGAATGGTGCCGCCACGCCCTCGACCGCCAACCCGAGTCCCGCCGCCCCCGCCACCTTCACTTCCTGACCGGAAAAACCCGCGACATCCTCCGCCACGCCCGCGCCGCCTGGGTCGCCTCCGGAACCGCCACCCTCGAAACCGCCCTCCTCGACTGCCCCATGATCGTCGTCTACCGCACCGCCTGGCTCACCTACGAAGTCGGCCGACGCCTCATCAAGGTCCCCCACCTCGGCATGGTCAACCTCATCGCCGGCAAAGAAGCCTGCCCCGAACTCCTTCAGCACGACGCCACCGGCCCCAACCTCGCCACCGCCATCCTCCCCCTCCTCGACGACACCCCCCAACGCGCCACCATGCTCACCGACCTCGCCCGTGTCCGCGACCTCCTCGGTGAAGGCGGCGCCGCCCGCAACGCCGCCGCGATCATCCAGCACGAACTCACCGCCCCCGCCCGGAGCCCCTCATGAACCCGTCCCGCCTCGCCCTCCTTCTCCTCTTCAGCCTCACCACCCTCCTTCTCACCTCGTGGATCGCCTCCGCCATCTTCCAACACGCCCCCATCACCACCGACGAACAAAGCTACATCCTCCAGGCCCACCTCTTCGCTGAAGGCAAACTCAAACATCCTGCCCCCCCCTCCCTCCAAGCCTTCCGCTATCCCATGATCATCCTCGACGGCGCCGCCGGCTGGTTCTCCCGCTATCCCCCCGGCCATTCCCTTTGGCTTGCCCCCGGCGTATGGATCGGATCCCTCTATGCCATGACCGCCCTCGCCGCCGCCCTCGGCATGGCCCTCACCCTCCTCTGCGCTCATCGCCTCGGCGTCTCCCTCATCGCCACCGGCCTCGCCCTCCTTCTCTCCCCCTTCTTCCTCTTCACCTACGGCACCCTCATGAGCCACACCACCGGCTTCGTCGCCGCCGCCGCCATGCTCCTCGGCTACATCCTCTGGCAGCAGACCGGACGCCACCGCTGGGCCCTCTTCGCCGGAATCGCCTGGTCCTGGCTCGTCCTCAACCGCACCTACACCGCCCTCCTCATCGCCCTCCCCTTCGCCGTCGACGCCCTCTGGTTCCTCTGGAAAAACCGCACCCTCCGCACCGCATGGATCGGCACCGCCTGCTTCGCCCTCTCCGCCCTCGGCGGCGTCTTCGCCCTCCTCCTCTACAACTACCTTACCCTCGGCGATCCCTTCCAGATGACCTACCTCTACTACGACCCCTCCGACAAACTCGGCTTCGGATGGCGACACAACCACCCCGTCTTTCCCGCTCCCCAGCCCGTCGAACACACCCTCGCCAAGGGCCTATCCGATCTCCGCGCCAACCTCCTCCTCCTCGACCGTTGGCTCTTCGGATTCCCCGGTGGCCTCATCGTCTGGGCCGCCCTCACCCTCATCGGCTGGTCCCGGCGCTGGAGCCTCCTCCTCGTCTCCTCCGCCGCCAGTGTCGCCCTCGGCTACGTCCTCTTCTGGTACCCCGGATGGAACGCCACCGGACCCAACTACTACACCGAAGCCCAACCCGCCCTCGTCCTCGCCGCCGCCTTCGGCGTCACCGCCCTCCTCCAACGCTACCGCTCACGCCCCCGGGCCCGCGCCGCCCTCCTCGCCACCGCCATGCTCGCCTGGGTCACCGCCTCCCTCGCCTTCACCATCACCTACGCCCGCGACAAACGAGCCTACCTCGAACCCCGGGCCAAAATCCTCGCCATGTTCGAAAACGCCCCCCCCAAATCCCTCATCTTCGTAAAACGCGAGGTCATCGACTACGCCTGGCCCAACCACGACCTCGTCTTCAACCCCCGCGGCGTCAACGGCGATGTCATCGTCGCCCGCTGGCTCGGCGCCTCCAACGGCGCCCTCGTCCGCTACTTCGACGACTACACCCCAAAATCCTTCGACATCAGCGAAGATGGCGTCGTCTCCCTCGGCCCCATGGACGACGAGCCCTCCCTCCGCCTCTTCCTCGACCTCGGCCAGCAACATCGCCGCACCGGGACCAACCTCCCCCACCCCGAACACCCCACCGCCCTCGTCCGGGCCGCCAACGCCGCCGAACATCCCCCCAACTGGCTCCTCTTCGGCCGCACCTTCTCTGCCTACCCCTCCCTCTTCCGGGTTAAAGTCGACCTCGAAATCCTCAACGCCGCCCCCGACGACATGGTCCTCACCATCGACATCGCCGCCCGAAGCGGAAGAGAAATCATCGCCTCCCGCACCTTCCATGGAAACCACCAACGCGAACCCGTCGTTTTCGAATTCGAAATGGAGCACTTCCTCTACATCGAACCCCGCGCCTACTTCCACGGCCACGGCGATGTCCGGATCTACTTCATCGAACTTACCGATGCAGAAGCCGAACCCGGCGCGCCCGTCACCTCCTCCACCCCGATCGACCAAACCGCCACAGCTCCCCGGCCTTGATAAAACACCCTCGGCTCAACAGCCGTCCATTCCTCCACCTCAAACTCCACGAGTACCTCCTGTCGGCCTGCCACGCCATAAACTGACGTGGCCCCAAGCTGCCCGGCACCGTCCGCGAACGCAACATCCACCGTCGCAACCTTATCCTCCGCCTCCGCCCCCTCCGCGACCAACTCCACCCGAACCACAAAGCGCCCCGGATAAACGTCGACCTCCGTGCCATAGACCAACCACCCCTTGCCCGCCTCCTCATCCGCACAACGAACCCACCGGCCCGGTTCCCCGGCAACCGGGCAATGAGTTCCCACCCGAGACCTTGTCGCCATCGGATCCACCTCAACCTTCATCGGAACCGAATAGTCCACTTCATACAAATAGGGCCGAACATCAGTCGGATTCACCCCGATGAGATCACCCCGGCCAGACCTTGCCGGGTCGTTGTCACGCTGGCGGCTGAATCCACGGATCAAACCACGCCCGGAAATCCGGGAGCCCGAAGAACAACAGCAGCGTGCACGCCAAAAATGCCGCCGTCACCACCACCATCAGCTTCTTCTGCCGGAACAACTGCTCCGGCTGCTGCACCGGGCTGTTCGGCAAATACGCGATGTGCATATAGTACGCCATCGCATACGCCACCAGCGGCGTGGCCAAAATCAGCTCAAACCGGTACCGGGCAATGAAAAAGCCCCCCATCAACGCAAACAGCGTCGCGTAATAGAAAATGCTCACCATCAACCGCTCGTCATTGTAGAACCGGAACGACTTCCGGTACTTCGCCGCCCGCTCCGCATCGTTGATCTGCCGGTACTCCGCGAACCGCTTCGCCGCCATCAAAAACGCCCCGAACATCCAATACGCAATGATAATCGACAGCGGAGGCATCGCCGGCGCCCCCATCATGTACCAGCCCAACGCCAGCCGGATCGGATTGTTCACCGACTCGCTCAACACATCCCCGTACGCCACATCCTTCAATCGGATCGGCGGAATATTGTACAGCGTCCCCATGAACCAAAGAAACACCGCCACCCACCCGAACGCCGCATTCACCGCGAACGACATCCCCCACCCCAGCGCCGTCAACACCACCCACCACCCCCACGCCAGTGGAAGCTTCACCTTCCCGCTCGGAATCGGACGCGTGTGCTTCGACGGATGATGCCGGTCAAACGGCGCATCCAGAATCTCGTTCAGCACGTAATTGCTCGACGCCACCACGCACACCGCCGCCAGCCCCAGCAAAATGTCCGCCCACGCCCCCCCGAGGGTCAGCGACCGCTCAAAAAACAGCGCCAGCAAAATGCCCGGCAACACAAAGATATTTTTAAACCAGTGGTCCGGACGGGCAATCGAAAGATAAGGGAGAATCGACATAGCCCCGGCAACCTGCCCAACTTGTTGCAAAAAAACAAGCTTGGATTAACCGCACCACCACCACCACCGGTAAAGGAGCCTAGCCTCCCGGGCTCGAAACAACCCACCCCGCCGGAATCAACAGTTCTACCTCCACCGGCTCCGCCCCCTCCTCCTTTGGGTCAATCCGCAGCCGGACCGCCCCCGGAGCCTTCCCTTCATCCTCCGCGTCCACCGGCCACGCCATCACCCACTCCTCCCCGCGCCTCAACGCCACCTCAACCTCCGCCACGGCCCGTACCACCACCGAGGTGACAACCGCCACCGGCTCTGCCGTCACCCCCGTCCCTCCCTCCACCCGGATCACCCTCATCCCCCCATCCGCCAGCCGTTCCCCGTCGTAACGTACCGAAGACAGCGTCGCCCATCGCGTATCTTGCTCCTCCACCCGCCGCTGCAGCGTGCAAAACGACAAACGCCATACCCAATCCCCGCCCCCCCCCGACTCCAACCGGAAATCGCACCCCGAATCCTCCCCCGAATCCACAAACACCCCCAGCAGATCCGCTCGCAAACCATCCACCGCCTCGAACCGGCCATACACCCCCGCCTCCCGCGCCCCTTGCCCCTCCAGAGCCCGCGTCACCGCAAGATAGGCCGCGCCTCCCAGGGAAACCACCACCACCGTTAAAAACAAACCGATCAACACCTCGGTCAGCGTCATCCCCGCCGAGGCCATCCGTTCCCGCCGGAACGGCCTCATGTTCATTGCTGGAACAGGGTAAAGATCAGGTACACCACCACTCCCAGCGCCGCCACGCCAATCACCGCAATCAGGAGCGTCCACATCCCCTGATTCTCCTTCTGACGCGCCCCAAACGGAGAAATACTCGCAAACGAATCCGGCTTCACCGCAGGACCCGCCGCCTCGATCACTTCCGTCTTCGAATAAATCTGCTCCGCCTCGCTGTACGACATGTGCTCCGAATTGAACAGAAACTCCACATTCCCGATCTGGATCAAATCCTTCGGCTTCAGCTCCGCCTCCGGAACCTGCTTGTTGTTCACATGCGTCCCGTTCGTGGAACCCAGATCCTTCAACACGTAACGGTCATCCTCATGGCGAATCACGCAATGCCGGCCCGAAACCGCCGGATTGTTGATGCTGATCACATTGTCCTCGTTCCGACCCACCGTCACTTCCAACGTGTCGAGGGTAAAACTCTTCCCCTTCAAATCCCCGGACATGCCAATTAATACCGCCATAAGAAAACTCCTGAAATCACGATCCAGCGCATTAAGTCATGCCCGTTTACGTCTGTCAATGCTTCCCCTACCTTTGATGTTGTTCCCGCGCCTCCCTTGGCTTATCCTAGCCGTTCGTTTGACCACGAAATGCAAGGACCATCATGACCGCTACCGATCGCAAACCTGTCACCGTTATCACCGGAGGCGCCGGCTTCCTCGGCTCCCACCTCACCGACCTCCTCCTTGGCAAGGGCCATAAAGTCATCTGCATCGACAACCTCATCACCGGAAACCTCGACAACATCAAACACCTCGAGGACAACCCCGACCACACCTTCATCCATCAGGATGTCACCACCGAAATCACCCTCGAAGGCCCCGTCGACAACATCTTCCACTTCGCCTCCCCCGCCAGCCCCATTGACTACCTCGAACTCCCCATTCAGACCCTCAAAGTCGGCGCCCTCGGAACCCACAAAGCCCTCGGCCTCGCCCGCGCCAAAGGCGCCCGCATCCTCCTCGCCTCCACCTCCGAAGTCTACGGCGACCCCCTCATCCACCCCCAACCCGAATCCTACTGGGGCAACGTCAATCCCATCGGACCCCGTGGCGTCTATGACGAAGCCAAACGCTTCGCCGAAGCCATGACCATGGCCTACCACCGGTACCACGGCGTGCAAACCCGCATCGTCCGCATCTTCAACACCTACGGACCCCGCATGCGACCCAACGACGGACGCGTCGTCCCCGCCTTCATCACCCAGGCCCTCAAAGGCGAACCCATCACCGTCTTCGGCGACGGCTCCCAAACCCGCAGCTTCTGCTACGTCTCCGACCTCATCGCCGGCATCTACGCCCTCTCCAAAAGCGACGAAGTCAACCCCGTCAACATCGGAAACCCCCGCGAAATGAGCATGCTCGAATTCGCCGAAACCATCCGCGCCGCATGCCAAAGCTCCTCCCCCATCGAACACAAACCTCTCCCCGTCGACGACCCCAAAATCCGCCAGCCCAACATCACCCGCGCCCGCGAAATCCTCGGCTGGGAACCCCAAGTCACCCTCGAACAAGGCCTCACCTCCACCATCGCCTACTTCAAATCCCTCATCGAAAAGGGAAATCTCTAGAAAAAACCGCTTCAAGCATTGTCATCCCCCATCGATCGCGCTATAACCTTCCCATGAAATTGCGCTATACCAAGCAGGACGGCGGCGCCAAAGAATTCGAACTCGGCGAACGGTCCATCACCGTCGGACGAAGCTCCGAAGCCGACATCATCCTCCTCGACGACAAAGTCTCCCGCGTCCACTGCGGCATTCGATTCTGGGACGGTGAATTCTACGTCAAAGACCTCAAATCCAAAAACGGCACCTTCGTCAACGGCCACCGCGTCGAAGTCGCCAAACTGACCCACGGCGACACCATCCGCGTCGGATCCTACTCCTTCACCTTCGAGCAGGACACCTCCTCCATGGGCACCACCACCGCCATCCGTGAAATCGGCGGCGAAATGGACCTCGGAAAAGGCTACTCCACCCTCCTCCGCGAAATCGTCGATGACGCACCCGAAGCCCCCAAGGCTCCACCAGCTCCCCCTCCCGCTTCCTACCCCGCCCCCACGCCCCCCCCC
>DAOLCW010000149.1:0-6869 GCA_035327665.1 Kiritimatiellia bacterium | reverse complement strand
GGGGGAGGGGGTCGGGGATGAGGGGGGGGGGGCGGGTGGCGCCGTGGATTTTTCTCGGGTTGGTGGTGTTGGCGTTGTCGGGGCCGGCGTGGGCGGCGAACCAGCTTCGGGGCAAGCCGGTGCCGTACAAGGATATCGTGGAGACGGTGGACCGGTTGTTGCCGAAGGGTGTTCCGGTGGTGGTGGATCGCTGGTATGAGCCGTGGAATGAGATGCGGGTGTATCCTTCGACGAATGTGGTGTTCATGTTTACGGTGCCGAATGAGCCGCTGCAGATGTTCCGCCAGTTCCAGTGGCGGGAGACCACGCAGAATTTTTTCCAGCGGAATCCGGATGCGGCGTATTTGGAGGTGGCGAAGACGTTTCATGAGGTTCCGGATATCGGGCCGTGGGCCTGGCCGCACCAGTATTTTGCGCGCCGGGTGAGGATCGCGAATGAGCCGGGGTTGCGGTTGCGGGACTTGGGGGTGGCCGCTCGGGGTGATTTCTATTTTGCGAATACTAACCGGGTGGTGGTGGAGTTGTTTTACAATGCGCGGGAGGATGCGCTGGAGAAGCTGCGGGCGGGTGGGGTGGAGGTGTTTGGATTTTTTGGCCCAGGGTGGCGTTATGAGATGACGGGGCCGTTTGGGTTTGTGGAGGTGCAGACGCAGAATATCCAACATTGGCGAGGGATGCGGGACCGGGCGGTGATCGAGGTGGAGAACCTGACGGGGGAACGGATGCGGGTGGGGGTAAGGTTGCGGGGGGTGGCGGTGAATGGGAGCAAGCAGGTGATCGCAGCGGACCGTTATCGGAAGACGTTTCCGGCGGGGACGATGGAGACGTGGGAGTTTGGACCGGTTGAGGTGGGGCCAGGGATGACGGAGATTCCGCTTCGGGATGATTTGTATGGAGCGGCGGGGGTGAGGTTGCTGGTGGAGCGGATTGAGGTGGGGCGGGTGGGGAATTAGTATTTGAAGCTGCTGCGGCCGATGAATTCGCGGAGGAGGGAGGTGGGGGGGATCTGGTCGTTGGGGATGGGGAGGAACATGGCGAGGAAGTCCTGGAGGCGGCGGGCTTCGGCGTATTGGGCGTGGTAGGGTTTGACTTCGGCGAGGAGGGTTTCGGCGTAGGGCTTGAGGGCGGCGAGTTCGTAGTCGAGGGCGGAGTTGAAGGCGAGGTCGGCTTCTTGCTGGAAGGGGAAGATCCAGGTTTTTTCGCCGCGGCGGACGCTGGGCCACATGGTCATGGTTTTGAGGGCGGAGTGGCCGCGGAATTGGTTGTCGCGGACGAGGCGGCGGACGAGGCGGTTGTCGGTGGTGGAGATGCGGTTGTTGGTGTCGAGGTTGAGCTGGGTGAGGGCGCTGATGTAAATTTTGAGTTTGCACTCGGCGGGGATGGCTTCGGTGAGGCGGGGGTTGAGGCAGTGGATGCCTTCGAGGATGACGATCTGGTCGGGGGCGAGGGTGAGGGTTTCGCCTTTGAATTCCATGCGGCCGGCTTCGAAGTTGAAGCGGGGCATGTCGATGGTTTGGCCGGCGTTGAGGGCGTGGAGATGCTGGTTGAAGAGGGGGAGGTCGATGGCTTCGATGTGTTCGAAGTCGTAGTCGCCTTTTTCGTCGCGGGGGGTGTGTTCGCGGTCGACGAAGTAGTTGTCGACGGAGATGGCGACGGGTCGGAGGCCGTTGACGCGGAGCTGGACGGAGAGGCGTTTGGCGAAGGTGGTCTTGCCGGAGGAGGAGGGTCCGGCGATGAGGATGTAGCGGATGTGGTCGCGGCGGGTGGTGATTTCGTCGGCGATGCGGGCGATTTTCTTTTCGTGGAGGGCTTCGGCGATGCGGATGAAGTCGGCGCTTTCTTTGGTGGCGACGATTTCGTTGAGGCGTCCGACGGTGTTGACGTTGAGGATGCGGCCCCACTTTTTGTGTTCCTGGTAGATTTGGAAGAGGACGGGCTGGGTGCGAAGGGGAGGAACGCGGGTGGGGACGGAGCGGTCGGGGAATTGGATGACGAAGCCGGGGTCGTGGGCGATGAGTTCGACGTGGGTGATGGCGCCGGTGGAGTGGGCAAGAGGGCCGTGGGAGAGGTCGGTGAAGCCTTCGCAGGAGTAGACGACGACTTTGCCGGGGTTGCGGTATTTGAGGAGGTTGGCTTTGTCGATCTGGTTTTGTTCCTCGAAGTGGGCGAGGGCGGCGGCGTAGAGGGCTTTGCGGCGGAGGATGGGGTGATTGGCGGCGACGAGTTCGTGGAGGCGTTGGCGGAGGAGGTGGAGGTCGGGCTCGGGAATGCCTTCGTGGCCGTTGCGGGTGAAGGAGCAGTAGAAGCCGGTGCCGAGGGAGTGTTCGATGGAGAGGGTGGCGTCGGGGAAGAGATCTTTGACGGCTTTGGCGAGGAGGAAGTTTGCGGTGGTGCGGTAGATGCGCCAGCCGTGGGGGTCGGCGAAGGTGAGGAAGTGGATGTGGCTGTCGACTTCGAGGAGGAATTCGAGGGTGACGACCATGTTGTTGACGAGGGCGCCGAGGTAGTGGCGGCCGTGGGCGTCGGTGGGGGCGTCGAGGAGATCGCCGACGGGGGTTCCGTTGGGAATGGCGAGGTTGGTTCCGTCGGGGAGGGTGGCGGTGATTTGATCTTTTCGGTGCATGGCGGTTTCCAGGGTTTGGAAAGATGGTCCCGGGGGTTTTCCAAGGTTTGGAAAACCGGAAGAGGTTTGTTTCCAAGGTTTGGAAAACATATTAGGGTACTTTTCCAAGGTTTGGAAATGGAAATGCGGGAGGGGATCGGGTACTGGGCACATCTCTGAATTTGTGCATGGTGTCCCGAATGCGGCGTCGCGGAGCTCCGCCCTCCAAAAAAGCGGGACGATCTGCACGAAACTGGAGATGCGTCCATCGGGTCAGGAAAGGAAGATGATGAAGCGAGTGTTTGGAATGTGGAATGAGACAGGGCTGGGTTCGGTGAGAGCGGAGGGTTGGTTGAGGGAGGCGCTGGAGCGTCAGCGGGATGGGTTGACGGGTCATCTGGAGGTGGCGGGGTATCCGTTCAACACGAAGGGGTGGCGGGCGGAGGAGATTCCGTTGGGGGAGCGGGGAGGGACGGGATGGTGGCCGTTTGAGCAGGTGGCGTATTGGGTGGATGGGATGCTGCGGTGCGGGTTGTTGATCGGGGACGAGGGATTGAAGGCGAAGGCGCGGCGGCAGGTGGATCATGTGATGAGCCGGCCGGATGAGGAGGGTTATTTGGGGCCGCGGGCGTTGAAGCGAATCCAAGGGGAACGGGGGTCGGAACGGTGGCCGCATACGGTGTTTTTCCGGGCGGTGATGGCGGATGGGGAGGAGCGCGGGGGGAAGCAGGGGATGCGGCGGCTGATCGGGCATTATTTGTCGGGGACGGCGGAGCATGTGGCGACACGGAATGTGTGCAATGTTGAGATCATGGCCTGGCTGTATGAGCGGACAGGGGATGCACGGATGCGGGATCTGGCGGTGGCGTGCTACGAGGCGTTTCAAAAGGCGGAGGCGAAGAGCGGGGCGACGGTGAAGCACATGTTGAGCGGGCGGCGGGCGAAGGATCACGGGCCGACGTACATGGAGTTGTTCAAGCTGGGGGCGGTGATGTACCGGATCACCGGCAACAAGGTGTATTTGAAGGCGGCGGTGAATGCGCAACGGAAGTTGGAGCGGGATCATGTGTTGATCGACGGGGTGCCGAGCACGACCGAGCATTTGCGGGGGATTTACAGCGAGGCGGGGCATGAGACGTGTGTGATTACGGATTATGTGTGGGCGTTGGGGTATCTGTTGATGGCGACGGGGGATGCGAGGTACGCGGAGGCGATGGAGAAGGTGGTGTACAATGCGTTGCCGGGAGCGGTGACGGAGGATTTTAAGGCGCTGCAATATTTTTCAGGGCCGAATCAGGTGGTGGCGGGGCCGCAGACGAATCATCATCCGCATGGAAAGGGATGCGCCCATGTGAGCTTCCGGCCGAATCCGGCGACGGAGTGTTGTCCGGGGAATGTGCACCGGGCGTTGCCGTGTTTTGTGGGGCGGATGTGGTTGGTGGATGGGAAGGGTGGTTTGGTGGCGGCATGCTACGGGCCGGGGAGGATCGAGCACCGGGTGGGTGGGAAACGGATGAACGTGAGACAGGAAACGACCTATCCGTTTGGGAATCAGGTGACGTTTCATTTTGAGGGCCGGGCACCGGTGGCGTTCCGGTTTGGTCTGCGAATTCCTTCGTGGAGCGTGCATACGACGCTCCGGTTGAATGGAAGGAACCTCGCCCGGAAACTGGTTCGCGGGGAGTTTGTTTATGTGAAGCGGACCTTCAAGCCGGGGGATGTTTTGGAGGTGCATTTTGAGCGGGAGGTGGTGGCGGTGAAGGGCCCGGAGGATGGGGTGGGCTTTTTGTATGGACCGTTGGTTCTGGCCTTAAGGGTGGAGGCGAAGCGGTCGGTGGTGCCGGAGGATCCCCGGTCGACGGAGGCGTTTCCGGCGTGGACGATGGAACCGGGAAGTCCGTGGAATTTCGGGGTTGCGCTTCGGCCAGGGAAGATTCCGGGCCGGGCGGGGGTGATGATCGAGGAGCTGGGCCTGGTTGGTAATCCGTGGGATGCAGCGACCTGTCCGTTGAGGGTCAGGATACCGGCTCGCCGGATTCCCGGCTGGCGGCTGATCCGGAAGAAGAAGCTCGTTCTGAAGTGGGGTGATCATGTGCGAATCCGGGAAGGGGATCTGCGGTTTATGCCGGGGCTGCCGGATAAAGAAGCTCGGGCGAAGGCGAAAAAGTCAGAGGAATGGATTGAGCTGGTGCCGTATGGGGCGACGCGGCTGAGGGTTACATGGTTCCCGAGGTTGCCCGGGAGCTAGATTTGGTTTTTAAGGGCTGACCCCGGTCGGGGTCCATGATGCATTGTCTGGATTATTTGGCGCGTATAGGCTAATCATTATCGTATCTGGAAAGGGGAATGGCCGTTATGCAACTCGAAAAACTCAAGGGTATTGTACATTCGGATCCCGGGATTATGGGTGGCGCAGTCGTTTTCGTTGGTACTCGGGTGCCGCTGCAGAATCTAATCGACTCTCTCGAAGGCGGGGAATCTATCGAAGACTTCCTTGATGGGTTCCCTTCGGTTAAGCGGGAACAAGTCGTAGCTGTGATTGAGGCCGGTAAGATCGCCATGCTGGAGACGGTATAAGTTGTGCGCATTCTGATTGATGAATGTCTTAATTGGCGGCTCGCTCGCGCCCTTCCGGGTAGGGAGAACCGTCCCAGGTGAGCCGGGTGGTAGGATCAGGGCTGGGAGCTAGATTTGGTTTTTAAGGGCTGACCCCGGTCGGGGTCCAGCGGCAGTAGGTGCCGGAGGGGAGGGGGAGGGTGTCGGGGTCTCCGGTGAGGAGCATTTCGCCGGGGTGGTAGTGGCCGGGGGGGAGATGGGAGCGGAGAAGGTTTTCGAGGACGATGGGGGTGAAGCCGGGGGTGTGGGCGCTGAGAAGAAGGAAGAGGGGGCGGGAAGTGAGGAGACGGGAACAGAGGGTGAGGGTTTCGGGGAGGGCTTCTTCGATTTTGTAGAGTTCGCCTTTGGCGCCGCGGCCGAAGGTGGGGGGATCGAGGATGATGGCGTCGTAGCGGCGATTGCGTTTGATTTCGCGGTGAAGGAATTTGTGGACGTCGTCGACGATCCAGCGGATGGGGGCGGCTTGGAGCTGGTTGAGTTTGGCATTTTCGCGGGCCCATTCGACCATGCCTTTGGAGGCGTCGACGTGGCAGACGTCGGCTCGGGCATGGGCGGCGGCAAGGGTGGAACCACCGGAGTAGGCGAAGAGGTTGAGGACGGCGGGGGGTGGGGAGGTGTTGGCGCGGTGGGCGAGGCGCTCGCGAATCCAGGCCCAGCTTTGCCGCTGCTCGGGGAAGATGCCGAGGTGGCCGAAGTCGGTGCTGGAGAGTTTGAAGCGGATGCCGTCGACGGAGATGTCCCAGTGGTCGGGAAGGCGGTTGCGACGGCTCCAGCGGTTGCCTTCAGCCCGGTCGAAGGTGGCATGGGCGCGGGTCCATGGGTCGGGGGGGAGGCGGGGAGGCCAGACGGCTTGGGAGCAGGGGCGGACGAGGGTTACGGGGCCGAAGCGTTCGAGTTTTTGGCCGTGGCCGCTGTCGAGGAGTTGGTAGTCGGAGGACATGAGGGTGCTGGGATATTGGCTGCTGGAAGGAGGGATTACGAGTAGGATTACGATGAGGATTAGGAGGGGGAGGGGAGGAGGGAGAGGAGTTGGTAGGTGGCGACGGCGGCGAGCCAGGCGAGGGTGGTCATGTAGGTGAAGGTGAAGAGGGCCCAGCGGGGCTGGCTCTCTTTGGCGAGGGTGACGAGGGTGGCGCCGCATTGCATGCAGAGGGCGAAGAAGACCATGATGGCGAAGACGGTGGGAAGGGTGAAGACGGGGGTGCCGTGGCGGGGACCGGAGGTCCAAAGGGAGTCGCGAAGGGCGGAGCGGAGGTCGGGGGAGGTTTCGTCGATGTCGTTGCCGAGGGTGTAGAGGATGCCGAGGGTGGCGATGATGACTTCGCGGGCGGGGAAGCTGGCGAGGACGCCGACGGTGATGCGCCAGTCGAAGCCGGCGGGGTCGAAGAGGGGTTGGAGGGTTTTGCCGGCGCGGCCGAGGTAGCTTTGTTCGATGGCGAGGGCGGCGAGGAAGGGTTCCCAGGCTTCGTGGTCGGGGGTGATGCCTTGGGCGGAGGCGGCGTGGTGGATGAGGTCGCGGGTGGGGGGGTGGGATTCGTCGAGGCGGGGGAAGGGGGCGAGGGGCCAAAGGAGGAGGGGGAAGAGGAGGGTGAGGGGGCCGGCGCGGTTGAGGGAGGAAGCTCCGGCTCCGGCCATGCGGGGGGCGGCGGTG
>DAOLCW010000148.1:0-6959 GCA_035327665.1 Kiritimatiellia bacterium | reverse complement strand
ACTTCGGTCTCGCGGAGCTCGACCCTCCAAATTTCGCAAAGAAACGTTTCTTTATGCCGTAAAGTATTAGGGGCTGGTATGATACTTGCCGCCACCTTGTTCTTCCATCATGGATCGGAAGCGTTCAACATTGTTGCGGTCTAATACCACTTGCCCAAACTTGCTGGTATAAAAGAGAGAACTTTATCTGCATGTTGGAGGGACGCGCTCCCGCGCGTCCGCAGGCATTCAGTTCTAAGCCCGGTCTCGCTCGACCCTGCATGCTGGAAAGTTATAGGTTATGGTATAAGCATGCACGTTTGTATGTACACATCAAGGTTGAAGGTTTTTTGTTTACGCATACCGATTTTGTGCATCTGTATGTAGTCGTGCGTGCGGCGTCGCAGAGCTCCGCCCTCCAGCGTTTGGGCTGCTGGTAAGTGCGGCGTCGCAGAGCCCCGCCCTCCAGCGTTTGGGCTGGTAAGGGGGTTGGGTCGAGCTCCGCGAGACCGAAATCCCGCACTCCAAAGGATGAGGAGGCATGGGATCAAGTTTTGGTTTGGTGGCGGGAAAAGAAAGACCAGATGATGTCGTTGGCGATGAGGGTGTCGTCGGCGGGGCCGACGAGGGATTCGGGGAGGAGACGATGGCCGCCGGGCCAGACATGGCCGAGTCGGTCCACACCATAAAAAACGACTTCGTTGGGTTTTCCGGTTTGGCCGTAGTGGTAGTGGTCGTAGCCGGGGCCTCGTTCGTGGAGGAAGTCGCCGCGGGCATGGCCGCAGCGGACGGCCCAGCGCTGGGTGGAGGCGAAGGCGGGCGGGCGGGATTCGACCTTGCCCCACGGGAGTTCGACGCGTCCGCCCTCGTAGGGACTGAGGGGATCTTTCTTGCCGAAGATGGTGAGGGAAGGGACGGGGATGGGCAGCGGTTCGCCGTCGGTCCGGTCATGCCCGGCGATGGGGGCGATGGCGGCGAGGCGGGAGGGAAAGGCGGCGGCGAAGCGGTAGGTCATGGAGGCGCCGTTGGAGAAGCCGGTCATGTAGATCCTTGAAGGGTCTACATCGGCCAGTTTGGGAATGTCGTCGAGCATGGCGTTGAGGAAGGAGAGGTCGTCGACGGGGGGGCGTTCGGCGTCGGAGCCTCCGGTTCCGGCGTTCCACATCTGGGGGTTGGTGAGGAAGTGGAGGGGGCCTTGGGGGTCGATGCGGCGGGCCTCGGGGTAGGCAACGAGGACGTCATGGGTGTCGGCGGTTTTGGTCCAGCCGGTGATTTTCATGGCGGTCCACGGGGTGCCGCCGCGTCCGTCGAGCATGACAAGCAAAGGACGAGGTTGCGGGGGGTGGCGGGGCGGGATGTGGAGGACGTAGCGGCGTTTCAGTCCGCCGCTTTCCAGGTAGCGAACGTGATTGCCGAGGTCGGACATTAGCGGCGGGGCCGTGGGCCGGCGGGAGGGTCGTCCTCGAATTTGAATACGATCTCGCCGGGTTTGGCATAGCCGAGTTCCTCGCGGGCGATGCGTTCGACGTAGCGGGGATCGTTGCGGAGGCGCTCTTGTTTGTTGCGAAGGTTTTCCAGATGTTCTTCTTCGGCGCGGATCTGTTCCTCCAGCATGGCGCGGCGTTGGCTGAGGCTGGTTAACTCATGGAAGCGGGGATAAAAGACGCGGATGAGGGTGAAGACGGCGAGGGCGACGAGAAGCATGGCGGAGAAACGGTAGAGGACCGTCCAGATCGATGTCTCTTTTTTCCCTGTCCGGTTCATGGACCCCCGAGGCGTTTCCGAAAGGATGGCGGCCTGGGGTCAGGCCGCCATCCCCGCGGAGAAGGCATACTGTTCGGATTAGATGCCGTAGCGAGCGGAGTCGCCGAGCATTTGTTCGATGCGGAGGAGTTGGTTGTATTTGCAGATGCGGTCGGTGCGGCTGAGCGAACCGGTTTTGATCTGGCCGGCGTTGGTGGCGACGGCGATGTCGGCGATGGTGTTGTCCTCGGTTTCGCCGGAGCGATGGCTGATCACCGCGGTGTAACGGTTGTTCTTGGCCATCTCGACGGCTTCGAGGGTTTCGGTGAGGGTGCCGATCTGGTTGACCTTGACGAGGATGGAGTTGGCGACGCCGAGCTCGATGCCTTTCTTGAGGAACTTGGTGTTGGTGACGAAGAGGTCGTCGCCGACGAGCTGGCACTTCGAGCCGAGGCGGTCGGTGAGGATTTTCCATCCGTCCCAGTCGCTTTCGTCGCAGCCGTCCTCGATGCTGATGATGGGGAATTTTTTAAGCCAGGCTTCGTAGAAGCTGACGAGTTCCTCGGCGGTGCGTTCGGACTTATCGCTCTTCTTGAAGACGTACTTGTTCTTTTCCTTGTCGAAGAATTCGCTGGCGGCGACATCGAGGGCGATGAAGACATCCTCTCCGGCTTTGTATCCGGCTTTATCGATGGCCTGCATGATGACTTCGAGGGCGTGCTCGTTGCTGCTGAGGGCGGGTGCAAAGCCGCCTTCGTCGCCGACGGCGGTGCTGAGGCCGGCTTTTTTCAAGACGCTTTTGAGGGCGTGGAAGACTTCGGTGCCCATGCGGAGGCCTTCGGAGAAGGTGGGGGCGCCTTTGGGGATGATCATGAATTCCTGGCAATCGATGGGGGCGTCGGAGTGGGCGCCGCCATTGAGGATGTTCATCATGGGGACGGGGAGGACCTTGGCGTTGGTTCCGCCGATGTATTGGTAGAGGGGGAGTCCGAGTTCGTTGGCGGCGGCATGGGCGCAGGCCATGGAGACGCCGAGCATGGCGTTGGCGCCGAGCTTGGCTTTGTTTTCGGTGCCGTCGAGTTCAAGGAGGGTGCGGTCGATGGCGCATTGATCAAACACGTCGGAGCCGACGAGGGCGTCCTGAATGGCTTCGTTGACGTTTTCAACGGCTTTGAGGACGCCTTTGCCGAGGTAGCGGGTTTTGTCGCCGTCGCGCAGTTCGTTGGCTTCGTTGATGCCGGTGGAGGCGCCGGAGGGGACGGCGGCGCGGCCGAGGGTTCCGGATTCGAGGATGACATCGACTTCGACGGTGGGGTTTCCCCGTGAATCGAGGATTTCGCGCCCATGGATGGCAAGAATTTCAGACATGAAGGTAACTCCTACTAGGTGGTGATAAGATAAGGTAAACGCGTGAAAGTGTAGGGAAGTTCGGTCCGCGATTCAAGCGGCATCTCGTGAGGTTCTCGAGAGGGCGAGTGGGGCCGGGGGAAGCGGGAGTGCCTGCTAACCTGGAGATGCGCCCTTGGGATTCCGGGGGTGATCAGTCGCTGGAGGGTTCGAGTTCGGACCAGAGGGTGTAAGCGGCTTCAATCTCGCGGGGAAGGGCGGCGATGCGGGCGGTGACGGACTGAATGGTGGCGGGATCTTGTTTGAAGAAGTCGGGGTGGTGGAGGCGGATTTCGAGGGTGGCGAGTTCGGCTTCGAGGGTTTCAATGCGGGCGGGCAGTTGGTTGAGTTCTTTGCGCTGCTGGCTGGTTATTTTGCGGGGTTTGGCGGGGGCAGGGCGGGGGGGCGGAGGAGGTGAAGGCGCGGGGGTTGGGCGGGCTTTGAGGACGCGGGCGGCTTCGTCGTAGCCGCCGACGACTTCTTCGATATGACCTTGTCCGGTGAAGACGAAGGAACTGGAGATGACCTGGTTGAGGAAGTTGCGGTCGTGACTGACGAGCAGGAGGGTGCCGGTGTATTCGACGAGGAGGTTTTCGAGGAGTTCGAGGGTTTCGGCGTCGAGGTCGTTGGTGGGTTCGTCCATGACGAGCAGGTTGGCGGGCTGGGTGAAGAGTTTGGCGAGGAGAAGGCGGTTGCGCTCGCCGCCGGAAAGAACGCGTACGAGGCAGCGGGAGCGGTCGGGGGGAAAGAGGAAGTCTTCGAGGTAACTGATGATGTGGCGGCGGGCGCCGTTGAAGATGACATGGGAGTCCTCGCCGCAAACGTTTTCGATGACGGTTTTGGCGGGATCGAGGGAGGCGCGATGCTGGTCGAAATAGGCGATCTCAAGTTTGGTGCCGTGGTGGAGGTTGCCGGTGTCGGGCGGGAGGAGGCCGAGGAGGAGGTTGATGAGGGTGGTTTTGCCGCAACCGTTGGGTCCGATGATTCCGATTTTGTCGCCGCGTTCGATGAGGGTGGAGAAGTCGTTGATGCAGGGAACGCCGTTCCAGGCATAGGAGAGGCGCTGTGCGACGATGACTTTTTCGCCACTGCGGTCGGCGGTTTGAAGTTGAAGGGTTGCGGTGCCGAGGCGTTCGCGGCGTTTGGCTCGCTCGCGGCGGAGGGCTTCGAGGGCGCGGACGCGGCCCTCGTTGCGGGTTCGGCGGGCCTTGATTCCCTGGCGAATCCAGACTTCTTCCGCGGCGAGTTTTTTGTCGAAGAGGGCATTTTGTTTTTCTTCGGCGGCGAGGGTTTCGGCGCGGCGTTCGAGGTAGCGGTCGTAGTCGCAGTCCCAGGAGGTGAGCTGGCCGCGATCGAGTTCGACGATGCGGGTGGCGAGGCGACGGAGGAAGGTGCGATCGTGGGTGACGAAGAGGACGGCGCCGGGGAATTTGAGGAGGGAGGCTTCGAGGGCTTCGATGGTGGGAATGTCGAGATGGTTGGTGGGTTCGTCGAGGAGGAGGAGGTCAGGTTCGGCGGCGAGGGCGCGGGCGAGGAGGACGCGGCGGGATTGTCCGCCGGACAAGGAGGCGAGGGAGTGGTTGCCGTTGAGGTTCCATTGGGAGAGGAGGGTTTCGACGCGGAGGTCGGCTTGCCAGTCTTCGAGGTCGGAGGGGATTCCGGCGCGTACGGCTTCGAAGACGGCGCCGGACCAATCGCGGGGGACGGCTTGGGCGAGTAGCCGGATGACGGTGCCGGGTTTGGCGGCGATTTCCCCGTGATCGGGGCGTTCCTCACCGGCGAGGAGGCGCATGAGGGAGGATTTGCCTTCACCGTTGCGTCCGATGAGGCAAATGCGCTCGCCGCGCTCGATGTGGAGGGTGGCGTGGTCGAGGAGGAGGGGGCCGCCGTAGCTGAGACAAAGTTGGTTCAGGGAAACGAGGGCCATCCGGGAGGTTCCGCTTAGCCTGCGGTGAATTCGTCGTAGGCGTGGAGGGCGTCGGCGACGTACATGAGGGCGGGTCCACCGCCCATGTAAACGCAAACGCCGAGGGCTTCGATGAGTTCTTCGCGGGTGACGCCGAGTTCGACGAGTTTTTTAACGTGGAAGCCAATGCAGCCGTCGCAGCGCTGGGTAACGCCGATGGAGAGGGCGATGAGTTCTTTTTGTTTGGAGGAGAGGGTGCCCTCGGCGATGGCGGCCGTGCTCATGGCGCGGAAGCCCTGCATCACGGCGCTGTTTTCCTTGGCGAAGGTCACGGCGTTTTTGGAGATGCGGGTGGTGATGTCTTTATAGCTTTTGCTCATACTGAAGTGCTCCTTTCGCGTGTGATTTGATGGGAGAGAATAGAGGGGAGGAGGAGGGGAGGGAAGGGGAATCGAGAATGCCGAATGACGAAGTGCCCAATTCCGAAGGAACGTCGAATGTCGAAGGTGGGGGGGGTAGAGTAATGTTAAACCCAAAGGATTGGCGATGAGGGTCAAGGTTGGGGTTAGGCGCGTTGGAAGGTGAGGGTGAATTGGGTGCCGTGATCGGAGCCGGGGCGGGGGGAGTGGACGGTGATGGTGCCGTGGATGAATTCGACCATTTTTTTGACGAGGGGAAGTCCGTAGCCGGTGCCGGGTTCGCCTTCGGTGCCGCGGCGGCTGGTATGCTTTCCGGGTTCGAAGAGGTCGGGTCGGAGGGATTCGGGGATGCCGATGCCGTCGTCCCAGATGTGGAGTCGGAGGATTTGGGGGTCGAGATCGATGGAGAGGCCGACGCGTCCGCCGGGGGGAGTGAACTTGATGGCGTTGCTGAGGAGGTTGGCGATGATGGTTTGTTCGAGGGTGACCGGATCGGCGAGGATGTGATGGGGCCCGGGGGGGAGGTCAATGTGGAGCTGGATGTCTTTTTGGCGGAAGCGGGGGGTGAGGGTGCGAATGGCTTTGGTGATGGCGGCTTCGAGGTCGGCGGGGACGATGCGGAGGGCGAGTTTTCCATCTTCGAGGGCGCGCATGGCGCGGACGGAGTCGACCATTTCGACGATGCCGTCGGTGGCGTCGCGGATGGTGTTGGCAAAGCGCTGGTAGGCCTGGGGATTGGAGGGGGTGGAGGAGGAGGTGAGGCGGAGGACGGTGAGGTTGTTTCCGATGTCGTGGCTGAGGATGCGGAGGAGGGTTTCCTTGGCTTCGCGCTCCTGGCGCTGGCGATGGGCGATGAGGTCGCGCATGTGGATGTAGACGAGGATGACACCGAGGGTGGCGAGGGAGGTGAGGAGGATGGCGAAGAGGACGGGGGTGATGCGGAGGAGGGTTTGGGAAAGGGTTTCGTGGCCGGGTGTATGTTCGACGAGGAGGGCGGCGAGGGAGATGATCGCCGCGTAGAGGAGGGTGAGAAGGATGCCGTCTTTGCGTTCAAGGAGGAGAAGGGCGAGCATGGGGATGAAGGGAATCCAGATGGTGATGGAAGGATGGGCCTCGCCGCTGACAGCGATGTAAAGGAGCAGGCTGAGAACGGCGGAGAAGAGGTAGAGGTGGGCGGTCCAGCGGCGCCATCCGCGGCGGAGGGTCTTGACGAGGACGGTGAGGAGGATGGCGAGGGTGACGAGGGTGACGGCGAGTTCGGCGCGGTTGCCGAGGGTGATGGTGGCGGCGGCATAGAGGATGTTGACGAGGAGGGAAAGGCCGCAGAAGAGGAGAAGGAGCCGTCCGCGGAGGTGGTCGAAGGAGCGGGGGGCGTCGGTGAGGTTCATCTCCCAGAGCTGGTCGAGCAACAGTTTGCGGCGGGCGGTGGAGTTTGCGTTGGGAGGGGGCATGGGGTGTGAGGGATGAGGGGTGAAAGGTGAAAGCTGCCGCCTTCGTCCGGCGGTTGCCGGACTACGGCGTGCCAT
>DAOLCW010000147.1:0-7007 GCA_035327665.1 Kiritimatiellia bacterium | reverse complement strand
TGATCGTCATGGACGAAACCTCCAGCATGGTCGACGTCGCCCGCTTCTTCATGGAATTCTGCAAACACGAATCCTGCGGCAAATGCGTCCCCTGCCGCGTCGGCACCACCCAGCTCTACAACCTCCTCGACCGCATCCGCAACCGCCGCGGCACCCGCAAGGACCTTCACCAGCTCGAAACCCTCTGCGATATGGTCCGCACCACCAGCCTCTGCGGCCTCGGCCAAACCGCCCCCAACCCCGTCCTTAGCACCCTCCACTTCTTCCGCAACGAATACGAGGACCTCCTCGTCGACGAAACCCCCATGCCCGAAATCGCGGAGGTCGGACGATGAGCCCCACCCCTGAAAAAGTCATTACCCTCACCATCAACGGACGCGACTGCGGCGCCCGCGAAAACCAGACCATCATGGACGTCGCCCGCGAAAACGGCATCGGCATCCCTGCCCTCTGCCACCTCAAGGGCCTCAAGCCCGTCGGGGCCTGCCGCCTCTGCATCGTCGAGATCGAAGGCATGCGCCGCCCCCTCCCCGCCTGCTGCACCACCGTCCACGAAGGCATGAAGGTCACCACCCAGAGCGACACCCTCAAAGCCTACCGCCGCATCACCATGGAAATGATCCTCTCCGAGGGCAACCACATCTGCGCCGTCTGCGTCGCCAACGGACACTGCGAACTCCAGGAACTCGCCCGCAAGCTCGGTGTCGACCACGTCGACCTCCCCGGACTCCACCCCCGCCGCGAAATCGACGCCACCCATCCCCTCTTCGCCGTCGACCGCAACCGCTGCATCCTCTGCGCCCGTTGCGTCCGCGTCTGCAGCGATGTCGAAGGCGCCCACACCTGGGACATCATGGGCCGCGGCATCGACTGCGCCGTCATCACCGACATGAACCAGCCCTGGGGCGACTCCGAGTCCTGCACCCGCTGCGGAAAATGCGTCCATGTCTGCCCCACCGGCGCCCTCTACGAACGCGGCAAATCCGTCGCCGAAATGCAGAAGCGCCGCAACTTCCTTCCCTACCTAACCTCCATGCGGGAGCGTGAATCATGAACCCGGTACGAATCGCCACCATCTGGCTCGACGGCTGCTCCGGCTGCCACATGTCCTTCCTCGACATCGACGAACTCCTCCTCGACCTCGCCGGAAAAATCCAAATCGTCTACAGCCCCCTCGTCGACCGCAAGGACTACCCCGAAAACGTCGACGTCGTCCTCATCGAAGGCGCCGTCAGCACCCCCGAGGACGTCGAAAAGCTCCGCAAAATCCGCAAAAACACCAAAATCGTCGTCGCCCTCGGCGACTGCGCCGTCACCGCCAACGTCCCCGGCATGCGCAACAACCTCAAGACCGAAGACATCTTCCAGCTCGCCTACTTCGATCAGGCCCAGGCCAACCAGCAGATCCCCATCGAACACATCCCCCCCCTCCTCGCCCGTAGCATCCCCGTCCACCACATCATCCCCGTCGATCTTTTCCTCCCCGGTTGCCCCCCCTCCGCCCCCCGTATCGCTGAAGCCCTCGTCGCCCTCCTCGAAGGCCGCGATCCCGCTGAACTCCCCACCCTTCGCTTTGGATAGGTTCCATCATGACCCGCACCATCTCCATCGACCCCGTCACCCGCATCGAAGGCCACGCCCGCATCACCCTCACCGTCGACGACCTCGGCAAAGTCGAAGACTGCCGCTTCCACGTCACCCAATTCCGCGGCTTCGAAGCCTTCTGCGTCGGACGCCCCTTCGAGGAAATGCCCTCCCTCACCGCCCGCACCTGCGGCATTTGTCCCGTCAGCCATCTCCTCGCCGCCGCCAAAGCCTGCGATGAACTCCTCGCCGTCCGCGTTCCCCCCGTGGGCGTCGCCCTCCGCCGCATCATCAACTACGGCCAAATCGTACAGTCCCACGCCTTAAGCTTCTTCCATCTCTCCTCCCCCGACCTCCTCCTCGGCATGGACCACGACCCCGAAAACCGCCACCTCTTCGGTGTCGCCGCCGACTACCCCGAAGTCGCCCGCGACGGCGTCGCCCTCCGCCGCTACGGCCAGCAAATCATCGAACGCCTCGCCGGCAAGCGCATCCATCCCGCCTGGGTCGTCCCCGGCGGCGTCAGCCGGTCCCTCCAGGAAGCCGACCGCGACGCCATCCTCGCCGAATGGCCCGCCATGATCCAGGCCGCCACCCGCAACCTCGAACGCATGGAATCCCTCATCGACAATTTCCAGCCCGAAGTCGACGCCTTCGCCAACTTCCCCTCCCTCTTCTTCGGCCTCACCACCCCCGAAGGCAACCTCGAACACTACGACGGTCCCCTCCGCATGGTCGACGCCCACCGCAACATCATCTTCGACAAACTCCCCTCCACCTCCTACTCCGAATGGCTCTCCGAAGCCGTCGAACCCGACAGCTACCTCAAATCCCCCTACTACACCCCCCTCGGCTACGAAGGCGGCATGTACCGGGTCGGACCCCTTGCCCGCCTCAACCTCGCCGACGCCTGTGGCACTCCCCTCGCCGACCAGGCCCTCCCCCGCTTCCGCAAGCTCGCCCCCGCCGGAGCCGTCCTTTCCTCCTTCCACTTCCATATCGCCCGCCTCATCGAAATCATTCATGGCCTCGAGCGCATCAAACAGCTCCTTGAGCAACCCGACATCCTTGATCCCCACGTCCGCGCCGTCGCCGGACCCAACGCCCGCGATGGCGTCGGCATCTCCGAAGCCCCCCGTGGAACCCTCATCCATCACTACCGCATCGACGACCAGGGCCGCATCACCTACGTCAACATGGTCATCGCCACCGGCCACAACAACCTCGCCATGAACCGGGGCATCCTTCAGGCCGCCAAAGCCTTCATCACCGGACCCGACATCCCCGAAGGCGCCCTTAACCGCATCGAAGCCGTCATCCGCTGCTACGACCCTTGCCTCAGTTGCTCCACCCACGCCTTCGGTCAGATGCCTCTCCGCGTCGAAGTCGTCGACCGCCACGGCAACTGCCTCGCCCATCGCGAACGAACCCCCTAGCCCCTCGCTCGTCAAAACCATCCAAGGTAGGGCGAACCCTCCGGGTGAGCCGCCCCCCACAAACAACCCCCGCAAAATCTTTCCATTCCTATCCACGCCATCAGCATAATCCGCCTCCCCTGAGCCTGTCGAAGGGGCCGTCAAAACTCTTCATTAAAAAAGTCCCCCCCCTTTCCCCCCATGCCCTCCCCCACCCTCATCATCGGCTACGGCAGCCAACTTCGCGGCGACGACGCCGTCGGCATCGTCACCGTCGACGCCCTCGCCTCCCTCGACCTCCCTCAGACCCGTTGCCTCACCTGCCATCAACTCACCCCCGAACTCGCCACCGACCTTGCCCCCGCCGGCCGCGTCATCTTCGTCGACGCCTGCTTCTCCCTCCCCGACTCCCCACCCCAGCCCCGAATCCAACGCGTCTACCCTTCCCCGTCTCCCACCGGCTACAGCACCTCCGTCCATCACGCCACCCCCACCGGCCTCCTCGACCTCTGCTATACCCTCCATGGCCAGGCCCCCGAAGCCTGGCTTGTCGCCATCCCCGGCGCCCACTTCGACACCTGCCTTACCCTCTCCCCTTCCGCCCAACAAGCCCTCCACCACGCCCGCCACGCCATCCTCAACCTCCTCGACCAACCAAAGGTGTGACACCTAACCCGGATGTCCCCCGTTACCACTCAAGAGGCTTGAGTGAAAGAATACGTGGACGAGCGCGAATTCAACCTCTTGTCGTACACCAAGACCCCTCGCCACTGAACCCGCCACCAGAAACCCACGCTCAAGTCTTGCCCGCCGTGCGTGAAGCCGGTAGGGTTCATGCTTGGAACGATGATGAACGGACGATTAGGATTTGTGTCCACGCGGTTTGCGGGGACGGATGGGGTCACCCTTGAGAGCCTGAAATGGGCCAAGGTGTTCGAGTCCCTGAATTGCCGCTCGTTTTGGTACGCCGGGCTCACCGACGAAAACCCCGAGATCAGCATGTGCGTTCCCGAAGCGTTCTTTGGACATCCCGAAAACGTGTGGATCAATGAGCGCATCTGGGGAAAAACCGACCGGGATCCCCTCGTCACCGAGCGCATCCTCGCCCTCGCCGACTACCTCAAGCACTCCCTCTATGAGTTCGTAGACCGTTTCAACCTCGACATGCTGGTGCTGCAAAACGCCGTCACCATCCCCATGCACGTACCTCTGGGAGTTGCCATCACCTATTTTCTCGCCGAGACCAGCATGCCCGCAATCGCCCATCACCACGACTTTCACTGGGAACGCACCCGGTTTTCCGTGAATGCCGTCCCCGACTTCCTCGACATGGCCTTTCCGCCCCGGGATGTCCGCCTACAGCACGTCGTCATCAACGAAGCCGCCCAGGAAAGCCTCGCCTTGCGCAAGGGCACGGTGTCGCTGCTTATTCCCAACGTCATCGATTTCGAAAATCCGCCCCCTCCCGTTGATGCCTATGCTGCCGATGTCCGCGCCCAGATCGGGCTGGAACCGGGGGACATCATGATCCTCCAGCCCACCCGCGTCGTCCCCCGCAAAGGCATCGAACACGCAATCAAACTCGTGCAAATGCTCGGGGATCTCAAATACAAACTCGTCATTTCCCACGAAGCAGGCGACGAGGGATTCGAGTACCGCAACATGCTCTGCGAAATGGCCCGCGATGCCCGCGTCGACCTCCGGTTTATTGCCACCCAGGTCGCGGAAACCCGTCAACTCGATGACCAGGGACGAAAAGTTTATACCTTGGGCGACATCTACCCCCATGCCGATCTCGTCACCTACCCCAGCTTGTACGAAGGGTTCGGAAATGCCTTCCTCGAGGCGATCTACTACCGCGTTCCCGTCCTCGTCAATCGCTACAGCGTGTTTGGACGGGACATCGAGCCCAAAGGTTTCCGGGTTCCCCTCATGGATGGGTTCGTGACCCGGAAGGTCGTGGAAGAAGTCCGCCGGATCCTCGAGGACAAAGCCTATGCCCAGGCCCTCGCCGACCACAACTACCACGTCGCCATTCGCTATTACGGTTACAGCGTCCTCCGCCGGAACCTCCGCACCCTCATCACCAACATCACCGGCCTTTCGGAGATCACATGATGAAGCGCAGCCGCAACCCGGAAACCATGGAACGGATTCGCGGACGGCTCGAACGCTTGTATCCCGAGGCCCCGATCGACGGATTGATGCGGCGCGTCGGACTGCTTGAGGGGCGGTATGGACTCAGCTCCACCCGCAGAGGCAACCAGGAACGCTGGGATGAAACCGATGCCATTCTTATCGCCTACGGCGATTCCATCCTCGAACCCGGAAAACCACCCTTACAGGCCTTGACCGCCTTCGTTTCCAATCGGCTCGACGGCCTCATTCCCATCGTGCATGTCCTCCCCTTTTTCCCCTATTCCTCCGACGACGGCTTTTCCGTAATCGACTACCGCATGGTCAATCCCGACCTCGGTACGTGGGCTGATCTCGCCAAGCTCGGCGACGCGGCGGACCTGATGGTCGACCTCGTCATCAACCACGTCTCGCGCCAAAGCGAATGGTTCCGCCATTACCTCATGGATGTCGCTCCCTACCGTGATTACTTCATTGAAGTCGACCCTGCAACCGACCTCTCCGGAGTCACCCGCCCGCGCGACCTTCCCCTGCTTTCCGAGGTGAGCACCGCCCGGGGCAAGCGGCATGTATGGACCACCTTCAGCCGCGACCAGATCGACGTGAACATGGCCAACCCCGATGTGCTCTTCGAGTATCTCGACATCCTGCTCGGCTACCTCGCCCGGGGAGCCCGGCTGGTCCGGCTCGACGCGGTGGGCTTCCTCTGGAAGCGGCCGGGAACCCCCTGCATCCACTTGCCCGAAACCCATGACGTGGTGAAACTGTTCCGCGATATCGTCGAAACCGTCGCCCCAAAAACCATCCTCGTCACCGAAACCAATGTCCCTCACGCCGAAAACATCTCCTACTTCGGCGCCGGGGACGAAGCCCATATGGTTTACCAGTTCAGCCTCCCCCCCTTGCTCCTCCACGCCCTGCAAACCGGGAACGCACAGTATTTAAATGCCTGGGCGAGCCGCCTTGCCCCGCCCCCGCCCGGATGCACCTTTTTAAACTTCACCGCATCCCATGACGGAATCGGAGTGCGCCCCCTCACCGGCCTCGTCCCCGAGGCCGAGATCGCGGCTCTCGTCGAGGGAGTCCAGCAACGCGGGGGACAGGTTTCCATGAAGCGCAACCCCGATGGCTCGACCAGTCCCTACGAATTAAACATCACCTACTTCTCCGCCTTGTCGGATCCGGAAGATCACGATCAGGATCTGCACGTGCAAAGGTTCCTCTGCTCCCAAATCGCCATGCTCGGGCTTCGGGGGATTCCCGCCCTGTACATCCACAGCTTGACCGCCACCGCAAACGACCTCGCCGGAATGGCCGAAAGCGGGCGCGCCCGCTCGATCAACCGGATGCGCTGGAAGCGGGAGGATCTGGAGACCCTGCTCGACGATCCGGAATCACCGGGCGGACAGGTGTTCAGCGAGCTGTTGCGCGCCCTGCGCGCCCGCGCAGCTTGCCCTGCCTTTCATCCCGAAGGCCCGCAACGCCATCTCCCGGGACCGGATTCATGCTTCCAGTTTCTCCGCGAATCCCCGGACGGATCCGTCCACCTTCTCGCCATCCACAACTTGACCCGCGAACCGCAGCGGATCGATTTTCCGCCCGGAATCCCCCAACCCGGAACGCAAGGCCGGGATCTGCTCTCCGGCGAAACCTTGCCGGTCGGGGAGGGAGCGACCATCGACCTCAAGCCCTACGGATGCCGCTGGATCCAACTCGGCGGGTAAGAGCTTTACCACGAACATTCTGGCGCATAGGTCCGGCTCTCCGCCGAACAGATTTCGGCGCTACGGTAAGTTGTCCCCATTTCGGAAGTCAGGCCCGCAACATTCCACTCCCCACACCTCCCCTCCGTGTCCTCTGTGATCTCCGTGG
>DAOLCW010000146.1:0-7036 GCA_035327665.1 Kiritimatiellia bacterium | reverse complement strand
CCGAACCAGACCTCCAGCCCCGCCCCACCTCCGAATCCATCAGCCGAACCCCCGCACCCGAAAACCCTCACCCTGAGCCCAGACCTCCATCTTCATCTTCCCCAAACCCTGAAAACCAGCCTCCATCCTAGAACTCAGCTTTCAGCTTTCATCCCTCATCCCTCCCCGAACCCTGAACCCCTGAACACTCATCCCTCCCCTTGAACCTTCCCACCACCCTCGCCCCTCCGGCCCCCGAGCCTGAACTCAAACCTTTCCTCGACCACCTCGAGGACTTTCGCGCCATGCTTCTCCGCATGCTTGCCGCCCTCGCCGTCAGCATGATCGTCGCCTTCCCCCTCACCCCCCTCTTCCTCCGCCTCCTCCGCCGCCCCCTCTATGCCGTCACCGACCATCCCGAACTCTTCCTGCAAACCATCGACGTCGCCGGAGCCTTCGTCGCCGCCATGCGCATCACCTTCTGGTCCGGCCTCCTCATCGCCTCCCCCATCCTCGTCATCATCCTCGGCTGGTTCCTTGTCCCCGCCCTCAAAGAATCCGAAAAACGCCTCGCCGTCATCGCCGGAGCCATCGGCCTCGGCCTCTTCTCCTTCGGCATCACCCTTGGCTACTTCTACACCCTTCCCTTCGCCATGCAGGCCATGTTCTTCATGAACACCTGGCTCGGCGCCACCCCCATCTGGACCCTCGACAGCTACGTCGCCTTCACCACCAGACTTCTCATCGCCTTCGGACTCGCCTTCGAAATCCCCCTCGCCCTCCTCATCCTCGGTCGCCTCGGCATCATCGGCCCCGACACCCTCCGCCGCAACCGCCGCCAGGCCGTCGTGGCCAGCCTCCTCCTCGCCTGCGTCCTCACCCCCCCCGACGTCATCTCCCAACTCCTCATGAGCATCCCCATGCTCCTTCTCTACGAAGCCTGTATCTGGATTCTTTACCTTTGGGAGAAAAAGACCCCATGACCCTCCGCCTCGCCAGCTTCGGTATGCGCGGCTTCATCGGCGACTCCCTTTCCCTCCGCGCCGTCATGGACTACACCTCCGCCTTCGCCACCTACCTCGACGGCGGACGCATCCTCCTCGCCCGCGACACCCGGGCCTCCAGCCCCATGCTCCACGCCGCCGCCCAGGCCGCCCTCATGAGTTCCGGATGCGAAATCCACGACCTCGGCATCTGCCCCACTCCCCTCGCCCAGTTCGCCACCCCTGCCCTCCACGCCGCCGGTGCCCTCTCCATCTCGGGGGGCCACCACGCCGCCGGGTGGAACGCCCTTACCCTCATCGACTCCACCGGCGCCCTCATCGAACCCGTCGGCGGCGAAGCCATCCTCGATGTCTACCACGCAGGCGACTTCATCCGCTGCGACGCCCACCACATGGGTTCCGTCCGCAACGCCTCCGACCTCTCCGAACCCTACTTCACCCGCCTCGCCCAAACCGTCGACCTCCACGCCATCCGCGCCGCAAACTTCACCGTCCTCATCGACCCCGTCGCCGGGGCTGGCTGCCCCTTCCTCGACGCCTTCGCCCACACCTTCGGCTTCAACCTTGTTGCCATCAACGCCCAAATGTCCGGCTACCTCCCCCGCGAAGCCGAACCCCGCCCCCGCAGCGCCCTCCCCCTCGCCGCCTTCATCAAGCACGTCAAAGGCCACGTCGGATTCGTCCTCAGCAGCGACATGGGCCGCATGTCCATGGTCACCGAAACCGGCGAACCCGTCAGCGAGGAAATGACCTTCGCCCTCCTCGCCAACCATGTCCTCACCAAACATCCCGGACCCCTCGCCACCAACTGCTGCACCACCCGCACCATCGACGACATCGCCGCCCGCCACAACGTCCCCGTCACCAAAACCGGTGTCGGCCAGGCCCTCGTCGTCGCCGCCGTCCTCGACGGCGGCTGCGTCCTCGGTGGCGAAGGCAGCGGCAGCGCCGTCCTTCCCGCCTTCTCCCGCGGTTTCGACGGCTTCATGATGATGGCCCACATTCTTGAAGCTATGGCCCTCAACCAGCAAACCCTTTCCACCCTCCTCCAGCAGCTTCCCCGCTACCACATCGTCAAACGCCGCATCCCCAGCGAGCCCCATCGAGCCTACCCCCTCATCGAACAACTCGCCGAGGAAACCATCCGGCGCGAAGGCCCGGCCGAACGCGACCTCACCGACGGCATCCGCCTCGACTGGGAATCCGGATGGATGCACCTCCGCGCCTCCCAGACCGAACAAGTCATCCGCATCCTGTCCGAAGACCACCAACGCGAAACCGCCGAAGCCCGCGCCGAACGCGCCGTCCGCTGGCTTTCCGAATCCCGTTAACCCCCATGAGAGACACCATCAAAGTCAGCATCTCCGGGGTTCGCGGCGTGGTCGGCGGCTCCTTCACCCCCCAGCTCGCCGCCGCCTTCGCCCAGGCCTTCGGCGCCTTCGTCGGACGTGGCGCCGTCCTCGTCGGCCGCGACACCCGCCCCTCCGGACCCATGATCGAACGCGCCGTCGTCGCCGGTCTCCAAAGCGTCGGTTGCAAACCCGTCCTCGCCGGCATTATCCCCACCCCCACCATGCTTTTCCTCACCCGCCAAACCGGACTCCGCGGCGGCATCGTCATCACCGCCAGCCACAACCCCGCCCCCTGGAACGCCCTCAAATTCATCGGCTCCGACGGCCTCTTCCTCTCCCCCAACCGCGCCGAAGACCTCTTCGACCTTTACCACCAGCAGGACTTCCCCCTCGTCGAGGAAGCCGACCTCCGCACCGAACAAATCGAACCCTACCCCGTCGAATCCCACGTCAAAGCCATCCGCGCCTACGTCGACACCGAGGCCATCCGCGCCCGCAAACTCAAAGTCGCCGTCGACTGCGTCAATGGCGTCGGCGCCCTCTACTCCCCCCTCTTCCTCAAAAACATCCTCGGCTGCGACGTCGTCCCCCTCTTCGACACCCCCTCCGGCATCTTCGAACGCGACCCCGAACCCACCCCCCGCAACTTGGACGCCCTCCGCCAGGCCGTCCTCGACCACCGCTGCGACCTCGGCTTCGCCCAGGATCCCGACGGCGACCGCCTCACCCTCGTCACCGAACAAGGCCAAGCCCTCAGCGAAGATCTCACCCTCGCCTTCTCCGTCCAGCAGATCCTCGAGCACCATCAAAAAGGCCCCCTCGCCATCAACCTCTCCACCAGCAAAGTCATCGACGCCATCGCCCGCGACCACCACGTCCCCGTTCATCGCACCCGCATCGGTGAGATCCATGTCGCCCAAGCCATGCTCGAACACGGCTGCGTCGCGGGTGGCGAACACAACGGCGGCGTCATGATCGCCGCCATCCATCCCTGCCGCGACAGCTTCGCCGCCATGGCCATCCTCCTCGAACGCCTCGCCACCACCCGCAAAACCCTCTCCCGGCTCCACGCCGACCTCCCCGCCTACCATGTCGTCCGCGACAAACTCCCCCTCCGCAGCGACCTCGCCCCCGCCATCCTCCGCGCCATCCGCCACGACCTCGAACCCTCCCGCGTCAACCTCAGCGACGGCGTCTACTACGACCTCGACGATGCCTGGCTCCACATCCGCCGCTCCAACACCGAACCCGTCCTCCGCCTCACCGCCGAAGCCCCCACCCTGACCCAGGCCCAAACCCTCGTCTCCGACATGCGCCAGCGCATCGAAACCCTCACCGCCACCCTCTAGCCATGCACCGCCTCCGCGTCATCGTCAACCCCAAGTCCGGCTTCGGGCCCTCCATGGGCGACCTCGCCCACGCCGTCGAACAAGCCTGGCGCGGAACCACCGACGAAATCACCTACCAGTTCAGCCACGACATCGCCGACAGCCAGGCCAAGGTCGAACACGCCAAGCGCGACGGCGTCCGCACCCTCCTCGTCGCCGGCGGTGACGGCATGATCAACAGCATCGGCTCCGCCCTCCTCGGCTCCGACATCGCCCTCGGCGTCCTCCCCTGCGGCAGCGGAAACGGATTCGCCCGCCACTTCAACATCCCCCTCGATCCCGCCAAAGCCGCCGCCGCCCTCGTCGGAGCCACCGCCAAACCCATCGATGTCGCCATCGCCAACGACCGTCCCTTCATCGTCACCTGCGGCATGGCCTGGGACGCCGCCCTCGTCCGCTCCTACGAAAAATCCCCCATCCGCGGCATCCTTCCCTACGTCCTCGCTGGCGCCGTCGAACTCCTCGAATACAAACCCCAGCTCTTCCGTTTCCAGCTCGACCACGGCCCTTGGGAAACCATGGACAAACCCATGATCTTCACCGCCGCCAACCTCACCCAATACGGCGGTGGTGCCCGCATCGCCCCCACCGCCTGCGAAAACGACGGCTTCCTCGAACTCGTCGCCGTCAAACGCGCCGACGCCCCCTTCGCCGCCGCCTCCTTCACCCGCCTCTTCAACGGCACCATCGACCGCGTCGAAGGCGTCCACACCCGCCGCTTCAAACGCCTACATGTCATCCGCGAACATCCCGACGTCATCCAGCTCGACGGCGAACTCGTCCAATCCCCTCCCGAAGTCGTCGTCACCCTCCATCCCCAGCGCCTCAACGTCCTCATCCCCTGAGCCCAACCTCCCTTCAAGGTAGGGCGAATCCAAAAGGTAGGGCGAACCTTCCAGGTGAGCCGCCCCCTCTCAAAAACCTCCGCAAAACAAATCCTCCGGCTCGGCCAGACGCCTCTCCCTACCCGCATCCCAAGATCACCACCCCTCAACAACCTTCACCATCCCAAACACCAAAGTGAGCCGAAAAGGTCAAAATCTCCCTGACCTCCGAATACATCGCCATATCCGATAAAGATGCTGTCCGATAAACATGCTTGGCTTTCCTTCCCCCATCTGCTAGAGTCACCCTCAAGATAAAGGCGGGAGCAAAGGAATGACCAATCCAAGTACCAAACCAGTTCGCGAATGCAAAGGTTGTGAGCTAAACCTCGGCGACAAATGCGCGATTTTCCACCACCCGGTTCTCAAATGGAAAGGCCGTAACTGCGAAGGCTACAACAATCCCATGTACATCCGGCACTACGAGCTGACCCTCAAGCCCCAGGGGGCCAAAGCCCGAAAGGTCGAACGCACCACCAAGGCCAAAGTCGCCAAAACCGTCCCCCACAAGGACGGCGTCAAGCGGCGGGCCGGTCGTACCCCTTGAGCCCTGTTCCCCGCAGGGTTCTTCCCCTGCGTCTCCCCGGCCCCCCCTGATGGAAATCAACCTCCTCCTTGTCTGCGCAAACGCCTTTCTCGCGGTGATGCTCCTTCTCTCCGCTCTCGCCTTCCTCATGCGGATCCTCATCACCCTCTTCCCCGAAAAACCCCCGGCCCACGCTCCTGAACCGGCCCATAGCGTCTCCGCCCCCCTCGCTGCCGCCATCCAATCCGCCGTCCACTCCGTCCTCCCTGGCGCCCGCGTCACCCGCATCGACCATCAACCCTGACGAGGCATCATGATCCATACTACCACCTCCAAGACCATCCGCGTCATGCTCACCGCCTTCCGCGACGGCCTCCAAAGCGTCTTCGGTGGCAAAGTCCGCGTCAACGACATCCTCCCCGCCATGGACGCCGCCGCCAACGCAGGCATCCGCCACTTTGAATTCGGCGGCGGGGCCCGCTACCAGGCCCCCTACTTCTACGTTGGCGAAGATCCCTTCGACTGCATGGACAAAATGCGCGACGCCGCCGGGCCCGGCGCCGACCTCCAAATCCTCACCCGCTCCGTCTCCGGCGTCACCCTCACCACCCAGCGCCTGCCCGCCCTCGAACTCCAGGGCCGCCTCATGAAAAAGCACGGCACCACCATCGACCGCAACTTCGACTTCATGAACGACGTCGACAACCTCGTCAAAACCGCCAAACCCATCCTCGACGCCGGCATGCACCACCAGGTCTGCGTCGCCCTCATGGGCCTTCCCTACCCCTCCCAAACCGTCCACACCCCCGAATTTTACATCAACGTCGTCAAAAAACTCCTCAAGACCGGCGTCCGCATCGACTCCGTCTGCCTCAAGGACGCCTCCGGCACCACCGACCCCCGCACCTGCTACGAAACCGCCAAAGGCATCCGGGCCATCCTTCCTCCCGAAATCCCCCTCGTCCAACACACCCACGACACCGCCTCCATGGCCGTCGCCTGCTACATGGCCGGCATCGCCGGTGGCGTCGACGGCATCGACCTCTCCATCCGCCCCCTCGCCTCCGGAACCTCCCAGCCCGACGTCCGCTCGATGTGGCACGCTCTCAAAGGCACCGGCTACTCCCTCGATATCGACCACGCCAAAATGGACGAACTCGAACTCGTCCTCACCGACTGCCTTAAAGACTATCACTTCAACGAAATCACCCTCGCCGCCGACGCCCGCGTCGTCAACTTCCCCATGCCCGGCGGGGCCATCGGCCCCAACGTCCACATGATGGAAGAAGCAGGCATCCTCCACAAATACGGAGCCGTCCTCGCCGAATTTCCCGAAGTCGTCCGCGCCGGCGGCGCCTGGACCAGCGTCACCCCCGGCAGCCAGCAATACTGGCTCCAGGCCTTCAACAACGTCCTCCATGGCCGATGGAAAAAAATCGATGCGGGCTATGGCCGCTCCGTCCTCGGCTACTTTGGCCGCCCTCCCGAATCCCCCGACCCCGACGTCGTCAACATCGCCGCCGAACAGCTCAACCTCGAACCCTTCACCGGCGATCCCCTCGAACAAGCTCCCGACAGCCTCGCCCTCGCCGCCAAGGCCCTCAAGGAGCGGAACCTCCCCTTCACCGACGAAAACCTCTTCCTCGTCGCCTCCGCCCTCGTCCCCGGCAAGAACCCCGACCTCAACGAAGGCATCCGCCTCCTCACCGGAAAAGCCAAGATCAACCTCCCCCTCAAAAAGAAACCCCAAGCCTCACCCCCCGCAACTTCAGCTCCGGCCTCTGCCCCCGTCCTCTTCGACAAACCCGTCACCACCACCTGCACCGTCACCGAAGGCGGCGCCACCAAAACCTACCGCATCACCATCGAGCCCCCCGGCGCCTCCGGTTCCTCCGCGGCTCCC
>DAOLCW010000145.1:0-7045 GCA_035327665.1 Kiritimatiellia bacterium | reverse complement strand
ATATGGGCGCTACGAAATGGGGACAACTTCCTGTAGCGCCGAAATCTGTTCGGCGGAGATCCGGAAAGTTGCACCAACATGTTCAAGTATGCTGTAAGGCAGGCATGGGTCAGGCGTCTTTGAATTGGGAGACGAGGGCGGTGACGGTGGCTTTGGCGTCGCCGAAGAGCATGCGGGAGTTGTCGAGGAAGAAGAGGGGATTTTCGATCTGGGCGAATCCGGCGGCGAGACTGCGCTTGAGGATGAACACGGTTTTGGCTTCGTCGACGTTGATGATGGGCATGCCGTAGATAGGGCTGGAGGCGTCGGTGCGGGCGGCGGGATTGACGACGTCGTTGGCGCCGATGACGATGGCGACGTCGATGGTGGACATGATGGGGTTGACGTCCTGAGGCTCGACGAGCTGTTCGTAGGGGACGTTGGCTTCGGCGAGGAGGACGTTCATGTGACCGGGCATGCGGCCGGCGACGGGATGGATGGCGTAGCGGACGTCGCATCCATTTTCGGCGAGGAGTTCGCCGAGCTCGCGGACGGCATGCTGGGCCTGGGCTACGGCCATGCCGTAACCGGGGACGACGACGACGGAGCGGGCGGATTCGAGGATGTAGTAGGCGTCCTCGGCGTTGATGGGTTTGGCTTCGCCCTGGACGGCGGTGGAGCCGGTGGCGGTGGCGCCTGCTCCGAAGCCGCTGAAGAGGACGTTGGCGAGGGAACGGTTCATGGCTTTGCACATGATCTGGGTGAGGATGAGCCCGCTGGCCCCGACGAGGGCGCCGGCGACGATGAGGACTTTGTTGTTGATGACGAAGCCAGCGGCGCAGGCGGCGAGGCCGGAGTAGCTGTTGAGGAGGGAGATGACGACGGGCATGTCGGCTCCGCCGATGGGCATGACGGCCATGACACCGAGCACGAGGGCAATGACCACGGCGAGAAGGAGGAGGGGATAGCCGATGGCCGGATAGAGCACGGCGAGGACAATGCCGCCGAGGACGGCGGCAAGGAGGGCGGCATTGACGAGTTTTTGTCCGGGGAAGAGGAAGGGTTTGCCGGAGATTTTCTCGGACAGCTTGCCGTAGGCGACGACGCTGCCGGTGACGGTGATGCCGCCGATGACTACGGCGAGGAAGGTGGCGACGAGGGTGAAGTCGGTCATGCCGGCGTTGCCATGGCGTTCGGACCAGCCGACGAGCAAGCTGGCGGCGCCACCGGACCCGTTGAACAGGGCGACCATTTCCGGCATGGAGGTCATTTTGACGCGTTGGGCGGCGATGCCGCCGATGAGGGCGCCGAGGATGCCGCCGACGATGATCCAGGTGTAGGAGAAGTCGTCGGTGCGGATGAGGGTGGCGACGACGGCGATGAGCATGCCGAGGGCGGAGACCATGTTGCCGCGGGCGGCGGTGGAGGCGGAGCCGAGCATTTTGAGCCCGAAGATGAAGAGGACGGCGGCGAGGATGTAGCTAAGGTCGATCAGGATGTTCATGAACTTACTTTCCGGTGGAGTCTTTTTTCTTGAACATGGCGAGCATGCGGTTGGTGACGAGGTAGCCGCCGACGACGTTGATGGTGGCGACGATGACGGCGAGGGTGCCGAGGAGGGTGGTTACGACGGAGTCGTCGATGGCTCCAGCAGCGCTGATGGCGGCGACAATGGTGATGCCGGAGATGGCATTGGAGCCGGACATGAGGGGGGTGTGGAGCTGGGAGGGGACCTTGGAGATCAACTCAAAGCCGAGGAAGATGGCGAGGACGAAGACGAAGAGAAGCAGGGTATCCATGAGGTCAGGCTCCTTGTTCGATGAGGGGGCGGATGGTGGGGTGGACGACGTGGCTGCCATGGGTGATGAGGCAGCCCTGGATCAGTTCGTCGGTGGTTTTGAGGTCGAATTGCTTGGTTTCCTTGTTCCAGAAATGCTCGATAAAGTTGCCGAGGTTGCTGGAGAACATCTGGCTGGCGTGGGCGGCGACACGGCCGGGGAGGTTGGCGAGGCCGAGGATGCGGACGCCGTTGACGAGGACTTCTTCGCCGAGTTTGGAGCCTTCGACGTTGCCGCCGGTTTCGACGGCCATGTCGACGACGACGCTGCCGGGTTGCATGCCCTGGATCATGTCGGCGGTGAGGATGACGGGGGCTTTGCGTCCGAAGACCTGGGCGGTGGTGATGACGATATCGGCGGAGGCACAATGTTTGGCCATGGCTTTGCGCTGGATCTCCAATTGTTCTTCGGTGAGGGCTTTGGCGTAGCCGTCCTTGGTCTGGCCGGTTTCGCCGAGATCGACTTTGACGAATTTGGCCCCGAGGGACTTGACCTGCTCCTCGACGACGGGCCGGGTGTCGAAGGCTTCGACGATGGCGCCAAGGCGTTTGGCGGTGGCGATGGCCTGAAGCCCGGCGACGCCAGCTCCGATGACGAAGACGCGGCTGGGGGCGAGGGTGCCGGCGGGGGTGCTCATCATGGGGAGAACTTTGTTGAGGCGTCCGGCGGCGAGGATTACGGCGGTATAACCGCCGAGGTTGGCCTGGGAGCTGAGGACGTCCATTTTCTGGGCGATGGTGGAGCGGGGGATCATTTCCAGGCTGACCGCGCTGACCCCGGCGAAGGCGAGCTGGCGGATGAGCTCGGGCTCGTTGAAGGGGTCGAGGTAGCTGACATGGATGGTACCTGTCTTGAGCTGGGCGACATCCACGGGGGAAGGCTTGCTGAGGCGAAGGACGATGTGGGCGGTTTCGAGCGCGGAGGTGCGGTCGGGGGCAATGGAGGCGCCTACGTCGAGGTAGGCTTGGTCGGGGATGCCGAGGGATTTGCCGATGTCCGATTCAACGGCAAGTTCGGCCCCGAGTTTAACGAGTTTTTGGACGGTGGCGGGGATGATGGGGACCCGCGGTTCACCGGCATCGGTTTCTTTGAGTACTAAAAGTTTCATGTGCGCTCCATCGTGGGTAACGAGACGAACATGGCAGTTAAGCATGATTCCGTGATTGGTCAAGCGGGGATTCGGGGGGGGAGGATCTTCGGTTCGAGAAGCGAAGGTGAAAGCGGCATCGAGATGCCGCACCATATGGTCATAGCGTTGATCCCCCATTGAGCATGTGGGGGCTTGTCCGGGACTCGGGGAAAGTCTTATGCAGGATTCGGGGTGAGGGGAGTTCTATTCTGATTGATTGGGACTGCGGGGGGGCGGAAGCTGTTTCTTCAGCATAAACAAACTGAAGGTGATGGACATGATGGCTTGCGAAACAATCCGGGAAGAGGTTCTGGCGAAGGCGGTGCAACGGGCGAAGGAGCGGAAGGTGATTCTGCCGACGATCGCGCAGCAGAAGGATCCGATGAAGGTGCCGGCATCGATCCGGGAGAAGCTGGGAGAGATCGGGTTGTGGGATGTAAACCCACTGAATTTGTTCCGGATTACCTGGAAGAACGAAGGGAAGGCGAAGGGGGGAGGGTTCGGGGATGGGAACTGGGTGGAGTTTCCGTCGGCGCTGACGGGGGTGGATGCGCGGATTGTGGGGTTGGTGGGCAAGTGGTTTCCGACGGGGGCGCACAAGGTGGGGGCAGCGTATGGTTGTTTGGTGCCGCGTCTGGTGTCGGGGCATTTTGATCCGACGACGCAGAAGGCGGTATGGCCTTCGACGGGGAATTACTGCCGGGGCGGGGCGTATGATTGCGCATTGCTGGGATGTCCGGCGATTGCGATTTTGCCGGAGGGGATGAGCCGGGAGCGGTTCGAGTGGTTGCGGGAAATCGGGACAGACGAGATCATTGCGACGCCGGGCAGCGAGTCGAACGTGAAGGAAATTTACGACAAGTGCTGGGAGCTGCGGCGGGACCGGGGGGACGGGATCGTGATCTTCAACCAGTTCGAGGAGTTCGGGAATGCGATCTGGCATTATCATGTGACGGGCTCGGTGATTGAGGAGATCTATGAGAAGCACATCCGGACGGACCGGTCGCGGCTGGCGGGGTACATCAGCGCGACGGGGTCGGCGGGGACGATTGCGGCGGGGGATTTCCTGCGGACGCGTCATCCCCACCTGCGGGTGGTGGCGACGGAGGCGTTGCAGTGTCCGACGCTGTACCAGTTTGGATTCGGGGCGCACCGGATCGAGGGGATTGGGGACAAGCACATTCCGTGGATTCATAATGTGCGGAATACGGATGTGGTGGCGGCGATCGACGATGAGGCGGTGATGCAGGTGATGCGCCTGTTTAACGAGCCGGAAGGTCGCGCCTATCTGGAGGAGAACGGGGTTCCTGGGGATACGGTGGCCCGGCTGGGGTTGGCGGGGATTTCGTGCATCTGCAATCTGATCGCGGCGATCAAGACGGCGAAGCTGTTTGATCTGACCTCGGATGATGTGTTGTTTCTGCCGCTGACGGATTCGATGGATTTGTATGCGTCGCGGATGGAGGAAATGAACGAGGCGGAAGGACGGTTTACCCGGGAGAAGGCGGTGGCGGTAAAGGCGCGCTATCTGGATGGGGCGCAAACCGATCATCTGCGGGAGCTGACGTACAGCGACCGGAAGGCCCTGCATCAGTTCAAGTATTTCACGTGGGTGGAACAGCAAGGGAAGGATGTGGAGGAGCTGCGGGCGCTATGGAGCGAAGACTTCTGGCAGGAGGTGTTCGATGACGGTGTGGTGGCGGAATGGGACAAGAGGATCGATGCGTTTAATGCGGCGACGAAGGGATAAGTAAGGGATGAGGGATGAAAGCTGAATGCTGAGGGCGGAGGGATGAGGGGTTTGGTGTTTAGGACAATTCAATAATGAGATCAGGAGAATGAAATGAAAATGACATGGTTGGAAATGGCGCGGGCGATGGAGCCGAAGTTGACGAAATTCATGCAGGACATCATTGCGATCAAGTCGCTGAGCAGCGAAGAGGGTCGGGTGGTGAAACGGATCGCCAAGGAGATGAAGGCGCTGGGGTATGATGAGGTCCGGGTGGATGCGCAAGGGAATGTGATCGGACGGATCGGGAATGGCCCGGTGAAGATCGCGATCGACGGGCATGTGGATACGGTGGATGTGGGGGATTTGTCCGCGTGGAAGACGGACCCGTTTGATCCGGTGTTGAAGGACGGGGTGTTGTACGGTCGGGGCTGCAGCGACATGAAGGGCGGGGTGGCGTCGGCGGTGTATGCGGGGGCGATGTTGAAGAAGGCGGGGTTCCCGAAGCATGCGACGTTGTATGTGACGGGCACGGTGCAAGAAGAGGATTGCGACGGGCTGTGCTGGCAGTATTTGGTGAAGGAGGAGAAGCTGAAACCGAATGTGGTGGTGATTACGGAACCGACGAGTTTGCGGATCTACCGGGGGCATCGGGGACGGATGGAAATCGAGGTGGAGACGTCGGGGGTGTCGTGTCACGGGTCGGCGCCGGAGCGGGGTGTGAACGCGATCTACAAGATGGCGGGAATTATTGCGGACATCGAGGCGCTGAATGAGCGGCTGAAACCGAAGAAACCTCTGGGCAAGGGCACGGTGACAATCAGCCATATCCGGTCGCGGTCGCCGAGCCTGTGCGCGGTGGCGGATGGATGCGTGATCCATCTGGACCGCCGGCTGACGGTGGGGGAAACGGAAGAGGTGGCGGTGAAGCAGATCAAGAATTTGCCGTCGGTGAAGAAGGCGAAGGCGGTGGTGCGGGTGTTGGATTATGACACGCCGAGCTACACGGGGTTGCGGTATCCGACGAAGAAGTATTATCCGACGTGGGAGATGCCGGAGTCGACGGAGGAAGTGAAGAAGGCGCGGGAGGCGTATGAGGGGGTGTTTGGGACGAAGCCGGAGGTGGGGCATTGGACGTTCAGCACGAACGGGATTGCCACGGCGGGAATGCACGGGATTCCCACGATTGGGTTCGGGCCGGGGCATGAGCATTTTGCTCACGCGCCGAATGAGTGTGTGGAGATCGAGCACCTGGTGAGAGCATGCGCATTTTACGCGGGGTTTGTGGCAACGTATGGGGCGAAGACGTGATGCTGTAGGCGGGGGGGGGAGTGTTCAGGGGTTCAGCCGCTTGCGTCCGGCGGCGGCTGGACTACGGCGGGCTATGGCGGTTGGTGGGAGGAGAGGGGAGGAAGGGAACCGCAGAAGGCCCGGAAAACGCAGAAAATTGGTGGGATGTGGAGGCTTGATTTGGGTGGGGAGGCAAGCGCAGGACGGGTGATGTTGCTTGTCGCACGAGCCGGGTGTGGTTATACTAACCTCCATGATGAAGGTGGACCGAAGTAAACTTGACGTGGTTGACCTCCACGGAAATGAGGAGGTATCCGACCGAACGTTTTGGCACGAGAAGACACCCGTCGAGCGACTTCGAGCCGTTCGCGTTAACCGGCAGGTGGCGTATGGACGATCAAGTACTACCCGAAGACTTCAAAGAGTTCTTGAAGTTGTTGAACAAGGCTGAGGTTCAATATCTTCTTATTGGCGGTTATGCCGTTGGCTACCATGGCTACCCTCGTGCTACGGCAGATATGGATATCTGGGTGGGTATATCTTCAGACAATGCCACCAAATTGGTGCGCGTCTTCCGGCAGTTCGGGATGGAGGATGAGACATTAACAGCTGCCGTCTTTCAGGAGCGAGGAAAGATCATCCGCATGGGGGTGCCACCCATGCGAATTGAGGTACTCACCGATATCGATGGTGTTGCATTCCCCGACTGCTATGCCGCACGGATCACCACAGAAATTGATGGCCAGACGGTTCACCTGATTTCCTGCGAACACCTCCGTATGAACAAGAAGGCGGCAGGAAGATACAAGGATTTGGACGACCTTGAACATCTCCCCGATGACACCATGATGAAGAAGCCGTCCGAACGAACGGTCTAACGCCAGCCGTTCAAGAAGGAAGGGGAGGGGGAACCGCAGAAGGCCCGGAAAACGCAGAAAATTGGTGGGACGTGGAGGCTTGGTTTGGGTGGGGAGGAAGGTGTTGCGGCGTAGATTGACGTTCCCTCGTATTCGATAGCATTTTGAGGAGGAGGTAGGGGGTTAGTTGGATTGGGGGAGATTCAGGGTGGGGCGGGAGGGG
>DAOLCW010000144.1:0-7093 GCA_035327665.1 Kiritimatiellia bacterium | reverse complement strand
ACCCCCGACATTCACGGTGTAAACGTGACGCTCTAACCAACTGAGCTAACCGCCCAGAACAAACTGGATTGGCCATCCTAGACGGTATATAGTCCCGGTCAAGTTCGATTCGGGCTCATCTCCTGATTTGTACAAGCAAGTTCGCGGAGCACGCCCCATGAATAACTCAAACCGCTTCATGGAGGGCGGAGCGCCGCCACGCCGCATTCAGGACAAGATGTACAAATCCGAGATTCGCTCCTTCGATTCCATACCCCCCGGAGAACCCCCCCCATGTTACACCTCGGAATATTCGGCTCAGGCAGCGGAAGCAACTTTCAATCGATCCTTGATGCAGTCCGTGACGGAACCTTGTCGGCGAAGATTTGCTGCGTCCTTTCCGATGTGGCCGAGGCCGGAATCCTCGAGAAAGCCCGCCGGGCGGGAATTCCCTCCTTTCACCTCGATTGCTCTCCATTCAAGTCCAAGCTCGACGGCCCCGCCCAGGATCGGGCCATTGCCATGATGAACGACCACGGGGTCGACACCATCGCCCTCGCCGGCTTCATGCGCATGGTCAAGCCACCTCTCCTCGCTGCCTTTCCCACCCGCGTCCTCAACATCCACCCCTCCCTCCTCCCCGCCTTTCCCGGCCTCGCCGCCTGGAAACAAGCCTGTGACTATGGCGCGAAAATTACCGGCTGCACCGTCCATTTCGTTGATGCAGGCATGGACACCGGGCCGATTATTCTCCAAAAATCCGTTCCTGTTCTGCCCGGCGACTCTCCGGAAACCCTTCATGCCCGAATCCTCGAACAGGAACACCTCGCTTATCCGGAAGCCCTCCGCGCCCTCGCCGAAAACCGGATCGTCCTTCATGGGCGGACCGTGTTGATCACCAACACATGAAACATCCTCCACGCCGCCTCGTCTCTCCGGGGTTTTTTTTTCGTTTGGGGGTGGACGTTTCCCCCTGAAGCGTATACTCTCCACCGCCTTTACCCCTAAAACCATGAATAAATCCTTGACCAAAATCATTTTGGGCCTGCCCAAGGGAAGCCTTCAGGAGTCCACCTTCGCCATGATGAAGAAGGCGGGCTTCACCATCCGGGCGGGCTCCCGTTCGTACATTCCTTCCGTCGACGACCCCCAGGTCGAGGCCCGGCTTATCCGCGCCCAGGAAATCAGCCGTTACGTCGAGCAAGGCGTGCTCGACGCCGGCCTAACCGGTCACGATTGGATTACCGAAAACCAATCCCAGGTCGTCGAAGTTGCCGACCTCGTGTATGCCAAAGTCGGCATGCGCCCCGTTCGCTGGGTGCTTGCCGTCCCCAACGACTCCCCCATTCAATCCGTCAAGGATCTCCAAGGTAAGCGCATCGCCACCGAGGCGGTTGGCATCACCCGCCAATACCTGGAGAAGAACGGCATCCAAGCCGAGGTCGAATTCTCGTGGGGCGCCACCGAGGTCAAAGCCCCCGAGCTGGTCGACGCCATTGTCGAAATCACCGAGACCGGCTCCTCGCTTCGCGCCAACAACCTCCGTATTGTGGAGACCATTCTCGAATCCACCACCCGGTTCATTGCCAACGAAAAAGCCTGGCAACACCCGGAAAAACGGAAAAAAATCGAGCAGATCGCACTCCTTCTCACCGGAGCCCTTGCCGCAGAGTCGCGGGTGCTCCTCAAGATGAATGTACATCAAGACAAAGTAGAAGCGGTTTCCGCCCTTCTCCCCGCCTTGCACGCACCCACCCTCAACCAGCTCGCCCACAGCGGATGGTTCTCCATCGAATCGGTGGTGGAAGAGTCGGTGGTACGGGACTTGATCCCCCAGCTCAAGGAATGTGGCGCGGAAGGCATCATTGAAATCGCATTGAACAAAGTGGTTCCCTGAACCATCGAACAGGCAGGAACATATGGGTTCGGTTAAAAAGCAACGACGCAAAAAAATGGCGAAGCACAAGCGCAAAAAACGCTCCTCGGCCAATCGCCACAAGAAGAAGTAACCAAGACCGGAGGGTAGCCGGTCGCAGGCAACATGGGCTCGACCGCGAAACACACCTTCCTTGGGGTTGTGCTAGCCGGTGGACTTTTTTGGTCCACCGGCTGCGCCCGTTTAACCCTGTTCCCCGAGCAAGCCGCTCCTCCGCCGCCTGACACCGCTTACCAGGAGCGGGCCGCCCTGCTCGCCCACTACAGCCGGGCCATGATCGCCGATCTTCAGGACGATCACGAAACCGCCATTCTGCATTACCATGCCGCCGCCATGCTCGATGGCTCCCGGTTCGACCTTCTCCACCGCGAAATCGTCAGCCTCCTCAAACATCAGCAATCCGACCAAGCCGAAAAACGTCTCCGTCAGGCCATGCCCCGCCACGCCCACGATGTCCGGGCCCATCTCCTCCTCGCCCTCGTGCAGCGTTCCCGAAACGATTTCCCTGCCGCCCGCGAAGCCTTCCTTCAAGCCGCCCGCCTCGATCCCCACAACCCCATGCATGTGATCGAAGCCGCCGCCCTTTATGTCCGTGAGAATCAATCCGATCAGGCCCGCACCCTCCTCCTTGCCGCCTACGAACGGGTCCCTGAAGAAAACCAACTTCCCCTCCACATCGCCCTCGCCGAAATTTCACTCCGCGATGCCGCCCACGCCACCTCCCGGCGGGAAGCCATCGACCTCACCCCGGAACTCGAGCGCCTCCACGCCGCCATTGCCCCTCCCGACGCCGATGAAATGCTCCTGTACCTCATGGGCGATCTCTTCATCCTTTTATCCGACCTCGAAAACGCCATCGCCTGCTTCACCCGCATCGAGGAGCGCAACCCCTCCGATTTGCGCGTTCGCCAGCGCCTTTCCCTCAGCTTCGCCAGTCTTGGCGACCGGGTCGAAGCCATCCGCATCCTCGAAACCCTCTCTCTCCGTAGCCCCGAAAACATCCGCCTTCTCCACTACAAAGCCGAGCTGCTCGAACAGGAAGACCGTATCGAAGAAGCCATCACCGTTTACGAACACATCATCTCCATCCAGCCCGGGGATTCCCGGGCCTACCTCCGCCTCGCGTTCCTTCACATGGGCCGCGAGGAACTCGAACCCGCCGAAGACGTCCTCATCCGTGGCCAGGCGAGCTTGCCCGACGACGCCCAATTCGATGAAATGCTTGCCTACATCCATCTCGCCCGCGAACACTTTCCACAGGCCATGCGGGCCTTCGACCGGGCCGCCAGGGCCTATGAAGCCGATGACGCCCTCCCCGTCCTCAGCCACTTTCCCGTCAACTACGCCATCGCCCTTCAAATGAACGACCGCCCCGGCGAAGCCGCCCGCCAGCTTGCCACCGCCGCCCTCAACGACCCCGGCGCCCTCCGTGGCTACTTCAACTACGCCTGGCAGCAGACCAACGAGATCCATCGGGCCGCCACCTTGGAGACCCTCCGCATCGCCGCCCCTGACCTGCCCCGGGAAAGTTGGATCCACATCCAGGCGGGCGCCTTGTTCAAGCGCAGCAGCAGCTACCACGATGCCGTCAACGCCTTCCAACGCGCCCACGACATCGCCGACCAACAGCAACTCGAACCCGAGGATCTCGGCGAAACCTTCTTCTTCTGGTTCGGCGCTGCCTCCGAGCGCATCCATGAATACCATCAAGCCGAAGAGCTGTTCCTCCGCGCCATCGCCCTCAAACCCGACTTTGCCGATGCCCACAATTACCTCGCCTACATGCTCGCCGAACAAGCCGTACAGCTCGACATGGCCTATGACCACATCGGCGTCGCCCTCGCCATCGACCCCGACAACGCCGCCTACATCGACACCCGAGGCTGGATCTACTACCAGCAGGGCCGCTACGAACTCGCCCTCGACGATATCGAGCGCGCCGCCGAAAAGCTCCCCGAAGATCCCGTCATCAATGACCACCTCGGCGACATTCATTACAAACTCGGCAACCTCGACCAGGCCCTCCACTTCTGGACCATCGCCCTCGAGCACGGCCACGAAACCCCCGAGGCAATCCAAGCCAAGTTGGACGCCCATCAGCCTGCTCCACCCGATCCGGAGCCCGAACCCGCTCCCCAAGACCCCGACGAGCACGCCATCCTTCCCGAAGACTTGACCTCTTCCGACGACGAGCGATCAGGTCCTCAGGGTGAATCAAATCACCGGTGATCCGCCCCTGATCCTACCCCCCTTCCCGCTCCTCTCCCATCCGCTCCCCGGCCTGTAAACGCGCCCCCCGGGCAAACGCCGCACCGTCCAGCCTCGGCTTTCCCTCCGGCTGAACATCATCCAGGCGCAACGCCCCGTTCCCCGTCGCCACCACCACGCCATCCCCTCCGCCCGCCAACAGCTCCCCGGGCCGCCCGGCTCCCTCCACCACCGTAGCTTTCCACACCTTCAACAACCGTCCCCGGAACAGCGTAAAGCACCCTGGCCAGGGTTGAAAGCCCCGCACCCGGTGTTGAATCGACCATGCCGGCATTCCCCAGTCAATCCGGCCCTCCTCCTTCTCGATCTTCGGGGCATACGTCGCCGCCGCGTGATCCTGGGGAGTTCTCGGAGCCAACCCGGCCCTGATCATCCCCACGGCCCGCATCATGAGCTCCGCCCCGAACGTCGACAGCTTCGCCTCCAACGTCACCCCGTTGTCTTCGGGGTCGATGGGATAAGGCTCCTGTATAATCATATCCCCGGCATCCATCTCCTTCGCGATGTAAAAAATGGTTACCCCGGTCTCACCATTGCCATCGGCAAGCGCCCGTTGCATCGGTGCCGCTCCCCGGTACTTCGGCAACATCGAAGGATGAATATTGATCGTTTCCAGCCTCGGCAGCGCCAGCACCCGTGACGGGAGATACTGCCCATACGACGCCACCACCATCAACTCCGGCCCCCACTCCGCCAGCCGGGCCACCGAGTCCCCGCTCCCGATTTTTTCCGGGGCATGCACCGGAATCCCCAGCTCCTCCGCCCGCGCCCTCACCACCCCCGGAACCACCTTCCGGTTCCGGCCCTGCGGACGATCCGGCTGGGTGACCACCCCCACCAGCTCCACGTCATCCGAACCCGCCAGCGCCTCCAGCGCCGGAAGTGAAAACAACGACGATCCCATAAACACAACCTTCATTCTCCCTCCATACATCATATTCAACCTCATTCCCATGCAAATTCCCTCCCGCGTTCCGGGCTTGATGATCTCCGCCAAATCTCCATGCTCTCCCCCATGTCCCTCAACAACATTCGCATCGTCCTCGTCAATCCCATGTACGGCGGAAACATCGGTTCCGTCTGCCGGGCCATGAAAAACATGCGCCTCCGCCACCTTTACCTTGTCCAGCCCCAAGCCTCCGTCGACTGGCAGGAAGCGCGCACTATGGCGGTCAGCGCCGATGACGTCCTCGCCCAACGCAAGGAAGTCGCCACCCTCGCCGAGGCCATCCACGACTGCGTCCAGGTCGCCGGCACCACCAACCGCGAAGGTGTTTACCGCCTCCATGCCTCCCCGCCCCGGGCCTGGGCTCCCGGCTTTCTTGAAAGCGCCGCCCAAGCCCCCGTCGCCATCGTCTTCGGCCCCGAGAAAGACGGCCTGAACAACGAAGACCTCGCCCTCTGCACCCAAATCGTCCGCATCCCCACCTCCCCCGAATACAGCTCCCTCAACCTCGCCCAGGCCGTCCTTCTCATCTGCTACGAACTCTTCCTCATCAAGGGCAACTACCAGCCCCCCGGCGAAAAACATCCCGAATGCACCGTCGAACAGCGCGAGCGCATGATCGCCATGTGGGAACAAATGCTCTGGGACATCGGATTCTTCGAAGAACAAAAAGCCGAACACATGATGATGGCCATGCGCCGCATCTTCTCCCGGGGCAAAATGTCCGAATCCGACGTCAACATCCTCATGGGCATCGCCCGTCAGACCCGCTGGGCTGTCGGCAAGCATCCTCCCGCCCCCTGATCATCCAATCCCCGACACCCAAATCGGGGTGATTTTCGATCCTCCTTCATTGACCCTCAACTGCCCGACCGTCAAGGTCTTGGCTAAGGGAACCCCCATGCTACGAGGGAGCGAATCATGACCGCAGCAACCGAAAAAGAAGCCCGCCCCGAACAAGACAAGCGGTGGCGTATGGTCGATGTCACCATGCGGCGCCACGGCTACAAAGCCAACGCTTTAATTGAAACCCTCCATGCCGTTCAGGAAGCCTTCGGCTACCTCGACGAGGAAAACCTCATCAAGGTCGCCCACGCCCTCAAACTCCCCCCCAGCAAGGTCTATGGCGTCGCCACCTTCTACCACTTCTTCCGCATGAAGCCCAAAGGCCGCCACACCTGCGTGGTCTGCCTCGGCACCGCCTGCTACATCAAGGGCGCCGAAGACATCCTCAACCGTGTCGGCAAGGAATACGGCGTCGACCCCGGCGGCACCACCCCCGACGGACACCTCTCCCTCCTCACCGCCCGCTGCGTCGGCTCCTGTGGCCTCGCCCCCGCCCTCGTCATCGACGACTCCGTCCTCGGCCACCTCGACGCCGAAGCCGTGGTCGAGCACCTGAAAGGATTGCCCCATGACGCCTGAAACCCTCCAGGAAATCGCCAAGGCCGAACAGAAAAGCCTCACCGAGCAGCCCAAGCGCATCGGCGTCTGCACCGCTGCCGGCTGCCAATCCTGCCGCAGCGACGAAGTTCTCAAATCCCTCAAGACCGCGCTTTCCCGTCGCCCCGACATTGGCTATCAAGCCGCGGGCGTTGGCTGCATGGGTCTGTGCGCCGAAGGTCCCCTCGTTTCCGTCCAGCCCGAAGGCGACATCTACAAAAACATCACCCCCGACGTCGTCCCCGCCTTCGTCGAATCCCTCGCCGGGCCGCCCCTTAAAGATCATCTCTGCGACCTCTCCGCCCCCTTCTTCTCCCGCCAGGTCAAAGTCGTTCTCGACGGCTTCGACACCCTCCAACCCGAGCGCCTCGAATCCTACCTCGCCGCCGGTGGCTACCAGGCCCTCATCGACTGCCTCTCCAAGTCCCCCGCCGATGTCGTCGACATCGTCACCCGCAGCGGCCTCCGCGGACGCGGCGGCGGCGGCTACCCCACCGGCCTCAAGTGGGCCACCGTCGCCA
>DAOLCW010000143.1:0-7310 GCA_035327665.1 Kiritimatiellia bacterium | reverse complement strand
GGGATGTGTCGGAATTTATCAAGACGCTGAAGCAGCGGTTTACGCAGTGGTACAATCGTCGCCATGCGCGGCGGGGGACGCTTTGGGAGGAACGATTCAAGAGTGTGCTGGTGGAGGGACGGGGGAATGTGTTGGCGACGATGGCGGCGTACATCGATTTGAATCCGGTAAGGGCTGGTTTGGTTAAGGATCCGAAGGATTACCGGTTCTGCGGGTACGGGGAGGCGGTTGCGGGATCGGCAGTGGCCCGGGGAGGTCTGGGCTTGGTGACGGAGAGTTTGGGTCAAGGGATGGATTGGCGATCAGCGGGTCGGGCGTACCGGATTTATTTGTATGCGCGGGGGGAGAAGACGTCGTTGCAGCCGGGCTTTTCGGCGGATCGGGTGAAGAAGGTGCTGGCGGAGGGGGGCAAGCTGGGCGCGGGGGATTTGTTGCGTTGCCGGGTGCGGTACTTTAGCGACGGGGTGGTGTTGGGGAGCCGGGGGTTTGTTGAGGAGGTGTTTCAGGCGAACCGGGGACGGTTTGGACCGAAGCGGAAGACGGGGGCGAGGCGGTTAAGGTCGACGGCATTGGGAGATGTCTACACGGCGCGGGATTTGCGGCTGGAGGCGATTACGGTTCCGGACTGATCTGAAGCGAATGCGGGAAAACGCGCGGTTGCTTTGCAATTCCCAAAAAGAACGGTGTTTGAACATGAGGCCAAAGAAATATGAGAGGATTTTGCCTGGCTTAGCGTGAGTAGGCGTGACGGGTCGCGCCACTTCCCCCGAACAGGGATAAGGGGTCCGCACATTGTTGCAAGAGAGCCCAAGTGCCCGGGGAAAGTCCGTAAATATGAATAGATTGCGCTTTACGGGTATTTTGTTTGTTTGGGTGGAAATGGGCTATCACATGAATATAGGCCGGGCGGTGGGTCGGTATAGGAAGTCAGCAAATCGTGAAGCCCGAATAATCAAATAGTTGTTACTATGTGCAGACCCCTTATCCTCTCGAAGTGGTTACGAACTTTTTTTTTTCAGGTGTAAGGATGATTTTTCCTGAGTAAGCATCCTTTCGGGAAGGTGGAAGGTATGACATCGATAAGGGTACAGATGCCGGTTCCGGGTCGCCGGGTGGTGGAGCGGGTGGCGGAGCGGGGGCGGGTGGGGGAGTGGCCGACTCCGGATCAGCGGGACAAGGGGGGCTTTTGGAAGGGGCCGATCCTGCTTCAGGTTCAGGGGATTGATTTCAACCTGCGCTACATCGGGATTCACGACCACCGGAGCCGGGGGGTGTTTCCCTTGCATGTGCATCCGCATGCGGAGTTTTTGTTTACGCTGGAGGGAAGGGGCACGATTTTCGCGCCGGACCGGGGGCTTGAGGTGGATTGCCGTCCGGGGCAGTTGGTGGCGGTGCCTCCGTTTCTCGGACATGGTTCGCGGTGGGTGGTTCCACGGGGAGGTCGCTGGCGTTTGATGGCGGTGGATTTCGACATGCACCTGGATGCGAGCCGGGTGCTTGCGGAGACGGTGGAGCCGGTGGATATGGCGATGGCGCCGTTTTATGAGTGGATGTTTTTACGGGCGGGGATGACGTTGAATTGGGAGGAGAAGGAGGAGCCGGGGTTGTTCCGGTTGTTCCGGGAGCTTCAGGACAAGGTGGCGGTTCCGGGTTACGGGGTGGGAGCGGATGCGGTGGCACTGGTGATCCGGATGATTTCGATGTTTTCGCGCAGCATCCGGGGAGCGGGGTTGGCGGACGGGCGGGGATTGCTGCCGCTGAGCCGACACAAGGAAGCGGCGATTCTGCGGGCGCGGATCTTGATCGAGCAGGGGGAACGTCCGGACGCGGGGTTGGTGGCGCGGATTGCGGAGGCGGTGGGGATGACGGAGTCGCATTTGATCCGGGAGTTCAAGAAGTTGCATGGGACGACGCCCAAGCAATACCACCTTCAGGTGGTGATGAAGCGGGCGTCGGCCTTGCTGGCGGGAACGGGGATGAGTGTGAAAGAGGTGGCGTACAGCCTGGGGTATGAGGACCCGGCGACGTTTTCCCGAAGCTTTTCAAGGGTGGTGGGGATGAATCCGATGGCGTATGCGGGGGTGCATCGGGCGATTCCGCAAGGTTGAACCGGAGGATGCAGGGGTGATGATGCGCGGGCAGGGATGTCCATTGCGCATTTCGGCAACTTTTGTCAGGAGATCATCAAGATTTGCCATGGGGTTCGGTTTTACCCTGCGTGGGGATTCGGTTAAGTTTTTGTGAGAGAGTTTTCAGGCAAGGGAGTTTTTATGAAGCATTTGATTCGACTGGCGGGATGTGTGGTGGGGTTTGCGGCGGGGGTGTCGTGGGGGCAGGTGGTGGACCATGCGGGGAATTATTCGCAATCGCAGGGGACTTGGGTTTCGGGGACACACCGGGGGGAGCTTGGCTGGGGGGATTGGGTGTTCGAGAAGTCCAACTCTCCGAATTCCGGGCATTTTATTGGCTCATCGACAGCTGGAGGTGGCGACATTGATACGGACGGCAAGTCGTTCGGGATGTTCGGTCACTCTGGAACTTATGCGGCGGCGCGTCGGTATTTTGCGAAGCAGACGATGACGACGGGAGATCAATTGTCGTTTCAAGTGGTGGTGAATTTTCGAAACGGACTCAAAGGATTCACGCTTCGCAACGAGAGCGACTCGGGGGTTTGGCGTTTCCAGACAGGGAATTCAGGAAATTTTGTGAATAGTCAGGATGTGGGTCTCAACACCTACCATGCCAATACGGTGTTTACCTTCACCTTTGAGCAACGCGAGAGGGATTTCGTGTGGACGGTGCAGCGCACGGGAGGCTTGACCCAGTCGGCGTCGGGTACAAACGCGATTACATCGGGGACGATACGGTATTTCCGGTTTTATGTGGATGGTACCGACAATGGTTCGGCGCAGAATAATCTGTATTTCAATAACTTTGTATTTACACCGGGGGTGCGCGGGGATGCGCCGTTGACATTAGGCGAGCGCCGGTTCCCGGGTTTTGAACCTTCGTATATGCTTCGTTTTCGCGATCCCGTGGCCAGCTCGGTGACGTTTCGTTCCAGTAATGATGGTTGGACGACCAGTTATCCGCTTACGAATACGGGAGGCGGTGTGTGGGAGATGGATATTCGTGACGCGGGCTTGTCGCCGGGATTTTATACATTCAAATTCCGTCTGAATGGCGACTACGAGAGCGGGTCGAACCGTCGATTGTACATCCGGGAGGACGGTAAAATCGCGAAGCCTCCGGCGGTGTACCTGACATGGGTGAACGATCCGGCGACCACGATGATTGTGCATTGGCATACCTACCAGCCGACGAATACGGCAGTGCGCTACCGGTTGCCGGGGTCGGGGACGTGGCTGCATACCAACGCCTATTCTACGGTAGATTTTGCGTTCAGCGAGCGCAAGGTGCAAACGGCGGAACTGGCCGGGTTGCTTCCGTCCACGGTGTACGAGTTTCAGGTGGATGGGTATGACGAGACCTATTCCTTCCGGACCATGCCAGAGACGCTCGACGAGCCGTTGACGGCGGCGTTTACCGGCGACATTCTTTACGGAACAGTTGCGAATGCGATGGCGGTGACGGTGGCTTCGTTCGACCCTGCGTTTTTGATGATTGGCGGGGATCTTTCCTATTCGGACAGCCGGGCTGAGCAGCTGTGGATGGAGTACACGTACTTCGAGAATTGGTATACGCGCTTCCGGGCTCCGGACGGGCGACTGATCCCGTTGATCGTGGGGATCGGGAACCATGAGGTGCGAAAGGCCTACATTACGGGGTATCCTTTCATCGAGGACACGGATGCGTGGCGGGACCGGGAGGCGGCGTACTTTTTCCGTCCCTATGCGTTTCCGGGACAGCCGGGCTACAATGTGTTGGATTTCAGGGACTACTTGAGCCTGGTGGTGCTGGATACCGACCACCTCAATCCGATCGTCGGTGCGCAGACGGCTTGGTTGGAAGCCCGGCTGGATGAGCGACGTCACATTCGTCACCTCTTGCCGATTATTCACGTACCGGCCTATCCTTCGCATCGGTCGAGTATGGACGCCCGCAACGTTTCGATTCGGCAGAATTGGTTACCGTTGTTTGAGGGAGCGGGGGTTCATCTCGTCTTCGAGCATCATGACCATACCTTCAAGCGGAGCACGCCGCTGCTGGGTGGTTCCATTGATGAGGATGGAATTGTGTTCATGGGCGATGGTGCGTGGGGGGTAGATACTCGAACGGTGAAAGAGACCGAGGGGCGTGAGGATCTTCAGGTGGCAGAAAAGCGGCACCACGCCTACCTTGCGACGTTTACCGATACGGGCCGGGTGGTGCGGGCGGTGGATGTGAATGGGGTGTTTTTTGATCAGATGTCCCAGGTTGGCGACGGCATTCCTCCGGCTCCATCCGGACTTGCGACAGAGCGGGTAACCTCGACCTCGGCGGAGTTTTCGTGGAGCCCGACGATCCGGGCTCAATCCTACCGGGTGGAGAGAAACGGGGTGACGGTTGGGACGGTGACCGAACCACGATTTGTGGATGCTTCAAGAAGTCCTGACTCTTCGGCGACCTACCGGGTGGTTGCGGTCAACCGATCCGGGGAGTCGAGTTTGTCGGATCCGTTGGTCATTGGAACGCTTGCAGTGCCGCCGGTTCCGGGGACCCCGGGAGCGCCCTCGGGTTTTGCTTTAGGGCCGCATAGCATCGCGTTGTCATGGAGTCCGGCTGTGCATGCGGAGTCTTACACGATTCTTCGAAACGAGGCGATCATCGCCTCGAATGTGGTGGGCACGACGTGGCAGGACAGCGGGCTGGTGGCGAATGGTGGTTACGGTTACCGGGTGCGAGCAGATAACATGAGTGGCTCATCGGCAAACTCTGCCTCCACGCTGATCCAAACCGAGTCGGCTCTTCCCGGGTTTTCGCTGGATGGCCAACCGGATAGTCCGGGGTATTTGTTGTCATCGCCGGGAATGCGGATCTACGCCGCGGTGCGGGGAACGGAGCTCTATGTAGCGACCTGGACACCCGCAGGAGGCGACAGTGACCATTTTATTTTTGTGACGGACCGGTTGCTTCCGGCAGCGACGCGAAGGGCTCCATGGGAGAAGAAAGGGTTCATCGCCCGGCCTTCGGGGTCGCCTTTCCTGGGGGCGGAAAGTACATCGTCCTTCATCGGCTGGTTCAACGCGCCGGCGGGAGCGTCGGCGTTTCGTTCGGGAACGGCGGGGGAGAGGATCGAGGGAACCATCGATTTGGTGGAGGCATTCGGAAGGATGCCGGACATGCTTTACTTCGCGGCGGCGGCTTACGGTACTGCGGATTTGGAGTCGCTTCGTTCCCAAGCTCCGCAGGGGAACGGTGATGAAAACATTGATCCGGATGAGTTTTTTGCGGTGCCGTTGGAGGCGCTTCGGGACAATCTCGGGGTGGGGATTTTTGAGCGCTTGGATCCGGAACGCGGGTTCATCGCGGAGTCGGAGGATTTGTCGGCGGGGGTGGGCTTCACCGTGCGGTGGCGGGTGGTTCCGGGACGTTCGTACCGGGTGTGGCGAACGGAATTGGTGTCGCTGCCGGTGGAGGGGTGGACTCCGGTTTCGCCGGTGATGGTCGCGCCATCGGGTGCAGATGAGATGGTGTTTCAGGATGCGACGAGTTCAGGTCTTCCGCGGGCTTTTTACCACGTGCAGGTATTGGACTGATGGTCTTGTCATGATCTAAGGCGACATCACCCCGCCGGCTTCTCTCCGCCGGCGGGGTGATGAGGGGTTCTATTTCAGGACATCGAGGCCGGCCCCGAAGTTGATGTGGAAGGGGTGGCCGTCGAGGATGAGGGCGGGGACGGATTTGACTCCGGCGGCTTCGGCTTCGGCGACGCGGGCTTTTTGTTCCCCGAGGTGAACGATCTCGACGTTGAAGCGGGCGGGATCGAGGGCGGCGGCGACGTTTTGTTCGGCTTCGACGCAGACCGGGCAACCGGCATGGTAGAAGGTAGCTTTGCTGGTCATGATGGTTTCTCCTTCGTGGTTGTTTTGTCACCCACCATGGGCGACACGGTACAACGTAAGCGGGAGGGAGCGATGGGGGTAGTAGGCACTTTTTGGTAAGGGGGGATGGTGTAGTGAAGGTTGTGGTGCGCCGACTCCGCTTCAAGAAGCGGAGGGAAAAGCGGGATCGAGATCCCGCACTCCAAAAGGGTGTGGTGGAATACAGGGAATAGGCGACGCTGCGCTCGATGACTCGTTTCTCGCCTTAAACAAAGCGGTGTCGCTCTGCGTTTGCCACGGCACGCCATGATGGGATAGCTTGGATGGCATGAAGAAGGCCAAGTTTATCCCGCTGGTGGAGCGGAAGGTGTATCAGCGGTTGGAGGATGTGATCGGGTGCAAGTGGAGTACGGCGGTGGTGGCGGCGATCGGGGAGGGTGTGAAGCGGCCGGGGGAATTGCAGCGATACATTCCCGGGATTTCGACGAAGGTGTTGAATGAGCGGTTGCGGAAGCTTTCGGCGTTCGGGCTGATTGAGCGAAGGGAGTTTGATGAGAAGCCGCTGCATGTGGAATATGATCTGACGGAGTATGGGGTCAAGTTGGCGGGACTTCTCGATGAGGTGCGGAAGTTGAATGAGGACCGGAGAAGCGAATGAACGCATTTGGACCGGATCATTGGAATGACCGGTTTCGGCCGGAGGAGCCTGCGTATGGGAGGGATCCGAGTTTGTTTCTGGTAGAGCATGGGGTGGCGATTGGGCGGGGAGCGTCGGTATTGGTTCCCGCGGATGGGGAGGGCCGAAACGGGTTGTGGCTGGCCCGGCGGGGGGCGCGGGTGACATGCGTGGATTTCGCCGAGGTGGGGTTGGCGAAGGTGCAGGCGGTGGCGGATGGGGAGGGGTTGAGTCTGACCACGATTTGCGCGGATTTGAAGGAATGGGACTGGCCGGTAGGGGTGTATGACGCGGTGGTGGCGGTGTATTTCCACCTCGAAACGGATGTGCGGGCGAGGCTGCATGGGAAGATGGTGGAGGCGTTGAGGCCGGGTGGGGTGATGATGCTGGAGGCGTTTCATCGGGATCAGTTTGGTTTGGGGTCGGGGGGGCCGCGCGATCCGGGGATGATGTTTACAGAGGAGATGCTCCGGGCGGATTTTTCAGGACTGGAACGGTTGGCGGTACGGCGGGATGAGGTGGTGTTGGAGGAGGGGCGGTTGCACCGGGGGCCAGCGGTGTTGATCCGGATGATCGGGTTTCGGAGGGGGTAGGTATTATACCATTACCTATAACTTTTCGGTATGAAGCTTGGCCGATAGAGACTTCGG
>DAOLCW010000142.1:0-7325 GCA_035327665.1 Kiritimatiellia bacterium | reverse complement strand
ATCCCGTATCCCGCATCCCGTATCCCGTATCCCGTATCCCGCATCCCGTATCCCGCATCCCGCATCCCGTAACCCGCATCCCGTATCCCGTATCCCGCATCCCGTAACCCGCACCCCGCACTACGAATCCCCCCCGTCCAACGTACGTAGAACCCTCGCTGGAACCCCCGCGAGGATCACCTCATCGCCGAACTGCTTCGTCACCACCGCCCCCGCTGCCACCACGCAATGCTCCCCGATCGACGATGCATCCGTCACCACCACCCCCGCCCCCAACCAGCAATTCCGCCCGATCGACAGCGGCCCCTTCGTTTCCATCCCGCTTTGATCGGCAAACGGAACCTCCCGGTTCATCGGATCATACTCCCCCCCGCTCAGCAGGTACGTAAACGCTCCGATCACCGTCCCTTGCCCGACCGTTAGCTCGTTCGATGAAAAGATCTGGCAATTCGACGAAACATTCACCCGGTCCCCCAGCGTGATGTTTCCATTCTTGCAGTACACGATCGTATTCCGCCCGAGGTACACCCCGTTGCCAATCTCGATCCCCCGGTTCGACGACCCCTTCGCATCCACCACCACGTTGTCGTCGAGAATCACATGATCGCCCAGCGTGATCTTCTGCGCATGCCGGAGCGTCAGATTCCGCCCGAACACCACCCCTCGCCCCACCTGCTTGAACAACCGCGGATACAGCTTCTTCCGCAACACCAGCCCCAACGCCCCCGGCAGGGAACCAAACAACAGCACCAGCAGCTCCGAAAGCATCACGTACCCCAGAGAGGCCGGTCCATACATCAGATCCCGGTACTTCCGGAACGCCGACCCCGAACCACCGCTCGTCACCGCTTTAATCTTAAACTCGTCGCCTGAATCATTCATTTCACATCACCATCCACCCAAAGTGGTCGGCTCACGCCTCATCGTCAAGGCACAACCCACCGAAGCACATATCCCCGCTGAACTACCGTGCTCCCGCCATTTGACACCCGCATCTAGCGTGGTAGATTAATCCTGTCCAATTGGACCAACGGGAACCACCTAACAGGAGCGCTAACCTTGACCGAAACAAAGCTTGAAGGACCGGAAGAGGTCGTGGTCGTCATCGAAAACGCCGAGGGCAAAACCCAGCCCCAGACCTTCCAACTTTGCCCCCTCGGGGTCCAATTCTACTCCGACCGGCAGGTCGAAGAATTCGAACTCATGGAATTCGACCTCAAGGCCGATGAGTCCAATCCCGACTCCGACGAAAACATCCGCTGCACCGGAGCCGTCGTGCGCTGCCAGGAAGTCAACGAACCCGACGGCAAATTCCGCGTCTGGATCAAATTCCTCGATGCCCCCGAACAAACCTGTGAAAAGCTCCGGTGTACCGCGCGCAAAGGCAAACACCTCTGCTGCTTCTGCGAAAACTTCTGATCCCCCTTCGCGTCCTCCCCCTTCTTTCACATGAAAGCCCTTGTGACCGGAACCCATGGCACCGTTGGTCTGGTCCTCGCGGATCGACTTCGCGACGCAGGCCACCACGTCCTTCCTTGGGATCGCCAGCAGGTATCCCCCGAAGATCCCCAAGCAATCCAGTCCTTCATCTCCCGCGAAACACCCGACGCTTTTTTCCATCTTGCCACTGGAAGCCTCGACTGGGCTGAAACCGCCGCCCGCTCCTGCGCCAGCTTAGGCATCCCCTTCCTCTACACCAGCTCGGTGTCCGTCTTTTCCGGAACCCAGCGCGGCCCCTTCACCGTAGCGACCCAACCCCGCCCCGACGACGACTATGGCGCCTACAAGCTCGAAGGGGAACACCGGGTTCGCGCCGCCCATCCCGGGGCCATCGTCGCCCGACTCGGCTGGCAGATCGGCGAAACGCCCCACGGCAACCACATGGTTGCCCACCTCCATCGAACCGCCCAAACCGAAGGCCGCATCCCCGCCAGCCAAAACTGGTTTCAAGCCTGTTCCTTCCTCTCCGACACCGCCGACAGCCTGATTCACCTTATCGAATCCCACCCCGCCGGCCTCTATCACATCGACGGAAACCCCGGCCTCCCCTTCTACGACATCGTCCACGGCCTCAACCGAATGCTCGGACAATCATGGATCATCGAACCCTCCGACCACCCCCTCTGCAACAATCTCCTCCTCGAAGATCGCCTCTCCACCCGCCACATTACCGCCAAATTCCCCTAACCCCGAACCAGCGCCGCCGCCAACTCGTCAAAAATAGCATCGAGGCTCTTCGTAATCCCCCAACCCGGAAAATCCCTCTTCAGCTTGGACAGATCCGAAATGTAGCAGATGTGATCCCCGATCCGCGCCTGATCCATATATTCGTAACGCATCGTTTTCCCCGTCACCTCTTCCGCCCGCGCGATCGCTTCAAGAATCGAGACGCTATTTCCCCGTCCTCCCCCGAGGTTATAAACCTCCCCGCACTTCGGGTTTTCATAAAACGCTTCCAGCGCCCGGCTCACATCCAGGGAGTGAATATTGTCCCGGACCTGCTTGCCCTTGTAGCCGAAAATCCGGTACGGGCGCCCCGTGTGGCAGCACTTCACCAAGTACGCGAGAAATCCATGAAGCTCCGCCGCCGAATGGGCCGGCCCGGTCAAACATCCCCCCCGGAAACATGCCGTCTTCATCCCGAAATACCGGCCATACTCCTGCACCATGATATCCGCCGCCACCTTGCTCGCCCCGAACAAACTGTGCTTGCACCGGTCGATCCGGAAATCCTCCGCAATCCCGTTCGCATACCCCTCCTCCGCGTAATCCCAGCGCGTCTCCAGCTCATTCAACGCCAACTCATTCGGCGCATCCCCGTACACCTTGTTGGTGCTCATGTGCCCGAATACCGCCTCCGGCGCAAACCGCCGCACCGCCTCCAGCAGATTCATCGTCCCCACCGCGTTCACATCAAAATCATCGAACGGCCTCGACGCCGCGAGGTCGTGGCTCGGCTGGGCCGCGCAATGAATCACAAAATCCGGACGCACCTCCTCCACCAACCCCAACACCGCCTCCCGGTTGCGGATGTCCAGGTCATGGTGATGAAAATTCCGGGTCGCCGCCTCCACCCGCCGCAAGTTCCACGTCGTATCCCCATCCGGCCCGAAAAACTCCCGCCGAAGATTGTTGTCCACCCCGTGGACCTCCCATCCCTTCCCGTCGAAATACGTCACGCTTTCCGACCCGATCAACCCGCTGCTTCCCGTCACCAGCAACTTCTTCATCATCATCAACCTTCTCCCGCCCACCGGCGGTCACGTAAATAGGGGTTCGTTCGTCGCTCCCCCCCGATCGTCGTCGTCGGCCCGTGCCCCGGATACACCACCACCTCATCCGGCAACTCCATCAACCGGTCCAGGCTCCGGGAAAGTTGCGGGGGGTCCGCCAGCGGCAAATCCGAACGCCCAATCGAGCCCGCAAACAACGAATCCCCCGAAAGCACCACCTTCTCCTCGGGAAAATAAAACGCCACCCCCCCCGGCGAATGCCCCGGCGTTCCCATCACCTCATACCTCAAGCCCAGATCCGTCCACGCCTGGCCATCCGCAAGCTTCCGCTCCGCCGGGCCCGGCGACTCCGGCTTCTCGTAATAAGGCGGCAACGCCGCCAAATCCGTAAACGCCCAAACCTCGTCCGCCGGATGCATCGCCACCGGCGCCGGAAATTCCCGGTGCACCTCCGCCAATCCGCTCACATGATCGATATGCCCATGGGTCAAAAGGTACAACGCCGGACGCCAACCGCGCGCCTTCAGCCACTCGACGATCCCTTCCGCATCATCCCCCGGATCCACCACCAGCACCTCATCCCCGGACCCCGGATAAACGATCAAGCAGTTCTCCTCGTACGGACCCGTGACCAGGATGAACACCTCCATCGCCGGCCTAAAACAACGTGTAGATGAACGGGGCCACACTCGAGCCGCCCACGATAAACACCCCCAGCAACAACAGCACCAGCACAATGGGAATCACCCACCACGCCTTGTTCTGCCATGCAAACTCAAAAAACTCGCCGAGCAACCGGCCCAGATACCGTAACATGCGCATACGTCGATCTCCTCGAACTTCTCCAATCCAAACCGTTGATTTTTACCCCGATTCATGGTTAAAAACAATCAAATTGATCCCTTCATCCCTTCCCCTTTGATCTTATGGATACCAACCCCCTGACCTGGCACCAAACCCTCATCGCCGGCAACGAAGTCTGGCGGCTCGTCCTCCTCTTCATCGTCCTCCTCGCCTCCCTCATCGGCGGCAAGATGTTCAAACTCTTCCTGTTTCGCACCAGCGACCGACTCGAAGGCGTCCGGCGACTCCTCTCCGCCGCCTCCCTCCGTGCCGTCACCAAGGTCACCATGTACATCGCCCTCGTCATCGGCCTCCGCATCGGTGCCACCTTCCTCGCCATGCCCGAGAACCTGAATGGCATCGTCAACACCACCCTCGCCGTCATGATCGCCGTCGGCGTCGGACTCCTCCTCTACCACCTCACCGATGTCATCGATGTCTGGCTCGCCAACCGCGCCAAGGCCTCCGCCTCCAAGATGGACCAGATGCTTGCCCCCATCGTACGCACCAGCCTCCGCGTCACCATCATCGTCCTTACCATCCTCCAAATCGCCCAGCTGCTCACCGACAAACCCCTCACTTCCATCATCGCCGGACTCGGCGTCGGCGGCCTCGCCATCGCCCTCGCCGCCCAGGACACCATCAAACACTTCTTCGGATCCATCGTCATCTTCTCCGACAAACCCTTCCAAATCGGCGAACGCATCACCGTCGACGGCATCGACGGCACCATCGAAGAAGTCGGATTCCGCTCCTCCCGCATCCGCACCCTCGATGGCCACCTCGTCACCATGGCCAACGGCGACCTTGCCAACAAAACCATCACCAACATCGCCCGCCGCCCCTACATCCGCCGCGTCCTCAACCTTAGCCTCACCTACGACACCCCTCCCGAAAAAATCCTCCGCGCCAAAGAAATCCTCGCCGAACTGCTCGATAACCACGAAGGTTTCAACCCCGAATTCCCTCCCCGCATCGTCTTCAACGACTTCGGCCCCGCCCACCTCAACCTCCTCGTCATCTACTGGTACTTCCCCCCCGTCTTCTGGGACTACATGGCCTTCTCCGAAAAACTCAACCTTCAGATCCTCGAACGCTTCAATCAAGAAGGCATCGAATTCGCCTTCCCCACCCAAACCCTCTACCTCGCCGGCGACCCCAAACGACCCCTCAACCCCTCTCCCTCCTCATCGCCATCGTAATCCTCGTACACTCAACTCTTGATTGGTTGCGCATGACATCTGCGATAAGATGAACCCCTGAACCCCCTGAACAACTAAACACCTGCACACCTGAACACTTAAACACCTGAACCCCCTAAACCCCCTGAACCCTCCCCCCTCCACCCTCCCCGATCGCATCGCCGCCATCCAGCAGCGCATGCTCGACGCCTGCCGTCGCGCTCATCGCGACCCCCACTCCGTCCGCCTCCTCGCCGTCTCCAAAAACCACGGGCCCGACGCCGTCCGCCAAGCCGCCGACTGCGGACTCCGCTACTTCGGCGAAAACCGCGTCCAGGAAGCCCGCGCCAAAATCCCCGAATCCCCCGGCCACCTCGAATGGCACCTCGTCGGCCACCTCCAGCGCAACAAAGCCCCCCTCGCCGTCGAACTCTTCCCCGTCATCCATTCCGTCGACTCCCTCCGCATCCTCGACGCCCTCGAAGCCGCCGCTGACAAAGCCGGGCGCTCCCTCGACATCCTCCTCGAAGTCAACGTCTCCGGCGAAGCCTCCAAATTCGGCTTCAACCCCGCCGACATCCCCCTCGCCCTCGAACACTGCTCCCGCCTCCACCGCCTCGCCGTCATCGGCCTCATGACCATGCCTCCCGCCACCCGCGACCCCGAAGGCGCCCGCCCCTACTTTGCCGCCCTCCGCGACCACCGCGACCGCTGGCGCCAACAATCCGGCTTCCCCCTTGAAGAATTATCCATGGGCATGTCCCATGACCTGCACATCGCCATCGAGGAAGGCTCCACCTGGGTTCGGGTCGGCACCGCCATCTTCGGCGAACGCACCTACGGAGAAACACCATGAACGGATCCTTGCGCGTCTCCTGCCTCGGCGCAGGCAACATGGCCGAAGCCCTCGTCCGCGGCTGGCTCGAAAGCGGCGTCTGCTCCCCCGAAACCCTCTGCGTCGCCGACCCCTCCCCCGCCCGCCGCGACCTCTTCACCCAAACCTATGGCATCCGCGCCTGTTCCGACAACCTCGACGCCCTCGACCAAGCCGAAATCCTCCTTCTCGCCGTCAAACCCCAGATCGCCCGCGATGTCCTCACCGCCATCGCCCCCGCCCGCCAGCCCGGTCAATGGCTTCTCAGCATCGCCGCCGGCCTCACCACCACAAAACTTGAAACCTGGCTCGGCGCCGACGCCCCCGTCGTCCGCGTCATGCCCAACACCCCCGCCCTCGTCGGGCGCGGCATGTCCGCCCTTTGCCCCGGACGCCACGCCACCTCCCTCCACCTCGAAACCGCCGACACCCTCCTCCGCGCCGTCGGAAAAGTCGTCGTCGTCGAAGAAGCCATGATGGACGCCGTCACCGCCGTCAGCGGCAGCGGACCCGCCTACCTCTTCTACTTCGCCGAGGCCCTCCAGCACGCCGCCGAACAAGCCGGTCTCCCCCCCGAACTCGCCCGCCAACTCGCCGAAGAAACCCTCTCCGGAGCTGGCGAACTCCTCCGCGCCAGTCCCGAACCCGCCGCCGAACTCCGGGCCAAAGTCACCTCCAAAGGCGGAACCACCGCCGCCGCCATCGCCACCCTCGAAACCGGCGATTTATCCGGCCTCATCGCCCGTGCCGTCGCCGCCGCCCGCGACCGCTCCCGCGAACTCGCTTCCCAGGACTAGCCCATGGCCCGCGCCAAAATCAAACGCAACCCCAAGATGGCCGACCTCGACCCGCCCGAGTCCTCCAGCTCCTGGCTCGGAACCTTCACCCGGTTCTGGGTCGCCACCGCCTGCATCCTCCTCATCCTCTACATCGCCCTCCTCGCCCTCGCCCGAACCCCCGGATTCCGCGACTACCTCCGCGATCACATCCGCAAAAACCTCGGCATGGCCCTCGCCATCGACGCCACCTCCCTCAGCCCCGATGGCCGCTTCACCTTTCACCACCTATCCCTCCCCCCCTCCGATCCCGCCCACCCCGCCGGCAACCTCCTCATCCAAACCCTCCCCTTCGACCTCTCCCCCCCCCCGGCCCTCCCACGCCGCCGGTGGATTCGCCGCATTCCACGTTCCGGGG
>DAOLCW010000141.1:0-7364 GCA_035327665.1 Kiritimatiellia bacterium | reverse complement strand
GGGGGGGTGTGGGGGGGGGGGGGTGGGAGGGAGGGACAACCTTTGGCGCGGGCGGCGCGGGGGGGGGGGGGGGGGGGCGGTGGGGGGGGGGGGGGGGGGGAGGGCAAAACTTTCGCTCCGGCGACGCGAGGTCGCCGGGGGCGGTGTTGCGGGGAGGGCGGAACTTTTGCACCGGCGACGCGAGGTCGCCGGGGGCGGTGTCGCGGGGGGTGAAGGCGCGAGGGAGGGCGGAACTTTCGCTCCGGCGACACGAGGTCGCCGGGGGCGGTGTTGTGGGGGGTGAGGTGTAGGGAAGGCTGAACTTTTGCTCCGGCGACGCGAGGTCGCCGGGGGCGGTGTTGCGGGCGGTGAAGGCGCGAGGGAGGGCGGAACTTTTGCTCCGGCGACGCGAGGTCGCCGGGGGCGGTGTTGCGGGGGGTGAGGTGTGGGGGAGACGGAACTTTTGCTCCGGCGACGCGAGGTCGCCGGGGGCGCTGTCGCGGGGGGTGAGGGGTGAGGGAGGCAGAACTTTTGCTCCGGCGACGCGAGGTCGCCGGGGGCGGTGTTGTGGGGGGTGAGTGTTGATAAATCGTGACTGCAAAGAACAAATGATTTGCGGATTTGTCGAACTCGGACTAAATTGGTCCGAGATATGTTGATGTTGAGTAAAAAAGTGGAGTATGGGCTGATTTCCCTGTTGTATATGTCGTCGCTGGGGAAGGGGGAGGTGGTGTCGACGAAGGACTTGGGGGAGCGTTTCCATTTGCCGGTGGAGCTGCTGGGGAAGGTGCTTCAGGCGCTGGCCCGGTCGGGACTGGTGGAGGCGGTACAGGGGGCGAAGGGGGGCTATAAATTGGCGAAGGGGCTGGAAGGGATCACTCTGGGAGATGTGATCGAAAGCATTGAGGGTCCGGTGAAGCTGACCCGGTGCATTGAGGATCCGGCGGGGTGCAGCCAGTTCGAGGGGTGTGTGATCAAGGACGCGTTGCACGGGATTCATCAGCAGCTCGCGGAATTTATTAACGGGGTAAGTTTGGCTTCCCTGCGGAGCGAACCGCAGGAAGCGATGGTTTTGTAACAGGAGAATGGACGTGACGGATGAACAAGAGAAAGCAGCAGCCCCGGAGTACACGGAAACCGTAGTATGGACACCGGAGCAAATCCGTGAAATTCTGAAGACGGTGATCGACCCGGAACTGCATATCAACATTGTGGATCTTGGGTTGGTGTACGGGGTCGTCTTGAAGGAGGACGAGGTGGAGGTGAGCATGACGCTGACCTCGCCGGGATGCCCGTATGGTCCTTATCTGCTGCATGTGGTCAAGGATACCCTGGTAAGTCTGAAGGGGATCCGGGATGCGCAGATCAAGGTGGTATGGGAGCCTCCGTGGGGTCCGGACAAGATGACCGAGGAGGTCCGGTTGCAACTTGGATTTGATGTGTAAAGCTAATGAGCAGGAGTATGAAATGAGCAATCCTTATATTGAAATTGTAAACCTTCACGCCCGGATCGAGGATCAACCGATCTTAAAGGGTGTGAATTTAACCATCAACAAAGGTGAAGTGCATGCGCTGATGGGGCCGAACGGTTCGGGGAAGAGCACGTTGTCGAGCGTGATCATGGGCCATCCGGCGTATGAGGTGACGGAGGGGGAGATCCGGATCAACGGGGAGAACATCCTCGAGCTTGAGCCGGATGAGCGGGCGAAGCTGGGGGTGTTTCTGGCGTTTCAGTATCCGGTGGCGATTCCCGGGGTCACGGTGGCGAAGTTTTTGAAAAGCGCCCATGACGCGGTGCACGGGGACAAGAACGTTGGGGCGGGGGCGTTTCTGAAGGAGCTCCGGGAAAACATCAAGTTTCTGGAGATGAACGAGACGTTCATCAACCGCTTTTTGAATGACGGGTTCTCGGGGGGGGAAAAGAAGCGGATGGAAATTCTCCAGATGCTGACGCTGAAACCGTCGTTTGCGGTGATGGATGAAACGGATTCGGGGCTGGATATCGACGCGCTGCGGATTGTGTCGAAAGGGGTGAACCGGTTGGTGGGTCCGGATCTTGCCGTATTGCTGATCACGCACTACGAGCGGATTTTGACCTACATCAAGCCGGATCATCTGCATGTGTTGATCGACGGAAAGATCGTGCTCAGCGGGGGACCGGAGTTGGTGAAGGAACTGGAGGAGAAGGGGTACGACTGGATTCGCAAGGAATTTGGCGCGGAGGTCCTGGTTTAATCCCGGGAGGAAAATCTTATGCCTACATTGGAAACCAATAGCACGCTCGTCCGCGACGAGTACAAATACGGATTCTCCACGGATGTCCCGACCGAGTCGTTCGAGAAGGGCTTGAACGAAGAGGTGATCCGGGCGATTTCGGCGAAGAAAAACGAGCCGGAATGGATGACGGAGTGGCGGTTAAAGGCGTTCCGGCGGTGGTTGAACATGAAGGAGCCGCAGTGGGCGGATGTGTCGTACCCGCCGATCGACTACCAGGATATTTGCTACTTTTCGGCGCCGAAACTTGAGAACAATCCCGAGGTGGACGAGGAGCTAAAGCGGACGTTCGAGCGGCTGGGGGTTCCGATGCACGAGCGGGACCGGCTGGCCGGGGTCGCGGTGGATGCGGTGTTCGACAGTGTCTCGGTGGGGACGACCCACAAGGAGATGCTGGCGGAGAAGGGGATTATCTTCTGCTCGATCAGCGAGGCGATTCAGGAGCATCCGGAGCTGGTGAAGAAGTATCTCGGCACGGTGGTGCCGCAAGGGGACAATTTCTTTGCCGCGTTGAACTCGGCGGTGTTTACGGATGGTTCGTTCTGCTACATTCCCAAAGGGGTGCGGTGTCCGGTGGAGTTGTCGACGTATTTCCGGATCAACGCGGTGGATACGGGCCAGTTTGAGCGGACGTTGATCGTGTGCGAGGACGATGCGTATGTGTCGTACATCGAAGGGTGCACGGCTCCGTCGCGGGATCGCAACCAGCTTCATGCGGCGGTGGTGGAATTGATCGCGCTGGAGGGGGCGGAGATCAAGTATTCGACGGTGCAGAACTGGTATGCGGGCGACGAGGAAGGCCGGGGCGGAATTTATAATTTCGTGACCAAGCGGGGACATTGCCGGGGCCGCAAGTCGAAGATCTCGTGGACCCAGGTCGAAGTAGGCTCGGCGATTACCTGGAAGTATCCGAGCGTGGTGCTGGAAGGCGACGACTCGGTGGGCGAATTTTACTCGGTGGCGTTCACGAACCGGAAGATGCAGGCGGATACGGGAACAAAGATGGTTCATGTGGGCCGGAATACCAAGAGCACGATCGTGTCGAAGGGCATTTCGGCGGGGCGGTCGCGGAATTCGTACCGGGGTCTGGTGCAGATTCTGCCCGGGGCGGACAACGCCCGCAATCACACGCAGTGCGACTCGATGTTGATCGGGGATACCTGCACGGCGAATACCTACCCGGTGATTGAGTGCGAAAACTCGACGGCGATTACCGAGCACGAGGCGACAACGTCGAAGATTAGCGAGGAGCAGATGTTCTACATCACGAGCCGGGGGATCGACGAGGAAAGCGCAACCTCCTTGATCGTGAATGGATTCTGCAAGGAGGTTTTCAAGGAGCTTCCGATGGAGTTTTCGGTGGAAGCGGTGAAACTTCTGGAATTGAAACTTGAGCATAGTGTCGGCTGAGCCGGCGGGACGAACATCATGACCACGATATTGGAACACGAAAGCGGCTTTTGGGCCGGATTGAACGAAGACGCCTTCTCAGGAGCGGCGGGCGGTGAGGAAGGGGTGCTGCGGGAGCGACGGACTCAGGCCTTTCAGGCCTACCGAAGCCTTCCGCTGCCGACCCTTCGGGACGAGGAGTGGCGGCGCACGGATCCGGGACTGTTCCCGTTCGAGGCGGTTTCGCGCCTGGCGAATCTCGGGGAAATCCCGTTTCCTGCCGCCAGTGATCTTGATGACCGGTTCGACGTGGTGATCGCGGTGACGGACGAGGGGTACGCGATCCGGGACAACCGGGACGGTAAGGTTTGCGGGTTAACCGTGCTCCCGCTACGGGAGGCATTGCGCCAGTATGGGGATGACCTGGCGGCTTGTTTCGACGGGCCTGCGGTGTTGGAACGGGACCGAAAGTTTACCCAGTTGAACAGCGCATTCTGGAATGTGGGGTTCTATATCCATGTGGCGAAAAATACCGCGGTGGAACGGGGCGTCCTCATCCGCTATGAGATTACCGGGAGGAACGCGCTGGTGATTCCGAGGCTGATCGTGCATGCGGAGGCGGGGAGCCGGGCCCGGGTGACGGAGTATTACCAGTCGCCGGACGGGCAGGCGATGATGTGCATCGGGGCCCGTGAAATGTATGTGGACCAAGCGGCCCAGTTGTCGCTCTACGCGGTGCAGGAATGGGGGAACGGGGCCTATCAGATTGCCGAGGACTGGGCCCGGGTGGGCCGGGATGGGCAGATCGACTGGGTCACGCTTTCGCTGGGATCCAAGATCAGCAAGATGATGATGGGCTGCGAGGTTGCGGAGCCGAACGCGAATGCGTTCATGAGCGGTTTGTTCTTCGCGAACGAGAAGCAACACATTGACCAGCGGACCCTCCAGAAGCATGCGGCTCCCCACACCTACAGCAACCTTCTCTACAAGGGAGCGGTGAAGGACGAGGGCCGCTCGGTGTACCAGGGGGTCATCGCGGCAGGCAAGGGAGCGATCAAGGTGGATGCGTACCAGATGAACAAGAACCTGGTGCTGAATCCGGGAGCCCGGGCGGACTCGCTGCCGGGGTTGATGATCGACGCGGACGACTTGAAGTGCAGCCACGGGTCCACGATGGGCAACCTCAGTCCGCTGGAGTTGTTTTATTTGAAGTCGCGGGGGCTTTCGGACGTGGAGGCGCGGCGCATGCTCGTGCTGGCCTTCTTCGAGGAGATCATCGCGAAGCTGGATGATGAGTTCCTGCAGGAGCGGGTGCGGGCGGATGTGAACCGGAAGATCGGATGAGGTGGCGATGAGCGAGTGGAAAGATGTGGCGAGCCTCGCAGATTTTAGTCATACCGACCGGAAATTGGTGGATTTGGGAGGGAATCACCAGATCGGGATTTTTCAGGTGGGCGAGGAGTTTTTTGCGGTGAGCGCGTGGTGCAGCCATCAGAAGGCGACGATCATGAGCGGGGATGTGGAGGGGCATGAGATCGAGTGCCCGCTGCATGCCGCCCGGTTTGACCTGCGCACGGGGCGGCACCTTTGCCTGCCGGCGGTGCGTCCGATTGCTTCGTATCCGCTAAAGCGGGAGGGCGACCGGATTCTCGTCCAGATCAAGGAGTGATGGGTGACGGGAACGGTCAGGGCCAAGCGGCTGTCGCCTGAGGAGATCGGGCGGGCGGAAGGGTGGCGAAAGGATTTTCCGATTCTTTTCACCACGGTGCGGGAGGGTTTGCCGCTGGTTTATCTCGACAATGCGGCGACGACCCAGAAGCCGGAGCGGGTGATCGCTTGCATGAACGAGTATTATCACCGGATGAACGCCAATGTGCATCGGGGGATTCACCGGCTGGCCGAGCTGGCTACCGAGGAGTACGAGGCGACCCGGGGGAAGGTGGCGAGATGGGTGAAGGCTCCGAATGAGGGGGCGGTGATTTTTACCCGGGGGACCACGGAGTCGATCAATCTGGTCGCCCACGGGTGGGGCCGGAAGTTTGTGAAGGAAGGCGATGAGCTGCTGATCACCGAGATGGAGCATCACAGCAATCTGGTTCCATGGCAGATGCTGGCGGCGGCAACGGGGGCTGTCCTCAGGTATGTCCCGGTGCAGCAAAACGGGGAGTTGGATCTGGCCGCATTTCATGAGCGCTTGACCCCCCGCACGAAGTTGCTCGCGGTAACCCATATGTCGAATGTGCTGGGGACGATCAATCCGGTGAAGGCGATGGCGGAAGCGGCCCGCCGGGTCGGGGCGGTGACGTTGGTGGATGGAGCCCAAAGCGTGCCCCACATGCCGATCGATTTTGAAGAACTCGGCTGCGACTTTTTTGCGTTTTCCGGGCATAAGATGGCGGGACCGACGGGGATCGGGATCCTCGTGGCCAAGCCGGAGCTTCTGGAGGCGATGGATCCCTTCCTCGGCGGGGGCGAAATGATCAGCAAGGTCTCGTTCGAGCGATCCACATGGGCGGAGGTTCCGCATAAGTTCGAGGCGGGCACGCCAAACATCGCGGGGGCGATCGGGCTGGGGGCGGCGATTGATTATCTGGGCGGTTTGGACGGTAACGCGGTGCGGGCCTACGAGGAAGCTTTGACCGCCTATGCCCTCGAACGCCTGCAGTCGGTGGAGGGGTTGTCGGTGGTGGGGCTGGCGGCTCATCGGGGCGGGGCGATTTCGTTTTCGATGGAGGGTGTACATCCCCACGATGTGGCGCACTTTGTCGATCAGGACGGGATTGCGGTGCGGGCCGGGCATATGTGCGCCCAGCCACTGGTGAAGAAGTTCGGGCATTCGGCCCTGACCCGGGCCAGCTTGTACTTTTACAATCTGCCTTTGGATGTCGATGGCTTGATCGAGTCGTTAAACCGGGTGCGGGAGTATTTTCACCGTGGATCTTGACGAGCTGTACCAGGAAATCATTCTCGACCACTACAAGAAGCCCCGCCATTTCCGGAAACTTTCCGAGGCGGAGGCGATGGTGGATGAGGAGAATCCCACCTGCGGGGACCACATCCGGTTAAATGCGGGAGTGGGGGAGGGGAGATTGACTTCGATTGACGTGGACTGTGAAGGGTGCGCGATCTGCACGGCATCGGCCTCGATGATGGCGGAAAAGGTGCTGGGGGATGAGGTGGTGAAGGTTCGGGAGTTGATCCGCCGGTTCAACGACATGATGCGGGGGGGAGAGGAATTGAGCGAGGAGGAACTGGGGGATTTGGTAGCTTTGAAGGGGGTTCGCAAGTTTCCACTGCGGATCAAGTGCGCGACGATGCCGTGGCATGGTCTTAAGGCGGCGCTGGATCAGCTTGAGTCAGAGACGCGGTCTTAGTTGGTCTGTCAGGTTGCGGCGGGCAGGAAGGACGAGAGGGAAGCCCTCGAGAGGGGGGAAAGGGGACCCCCCGCAAGTTGGTTTCCAAACCTTGGAAAAAGAGGGGGTTTTGGTTTCCAAGGTTTGGAAACGCAGGGAGGGGGATTTTCCAAGGTTAGGAAATGATCTGCCTTCGCTCCTGCGGAGCTTCGGCGGGACGCGAGTTGCGGGGGCTCAGGAGAAGGACGCGGTGGGGGCACCGCGTCTCCATTGGTGGTGAAGTTGCTGGGGGGGGAGGCAGGCGATTATGATTATGATACCATTACCTATAACTTTTCGGTATGAAGCTTGGCCGATAGAGACTTCGGT
>DAOLCW010000140.1:0-7393 GCA_035327665.1 Kiritimatiellia bacterium | reverse complement strand
TTTCGTCATCCGTGTGTCCTCTGCCAGCACCAATCCCACCCCCCGCAACGTCGCCCCCCCCCGCAACGTGATATCCCCCAGATTCCCGATCGGCGTCCCGATCACATACAACCCCGCTGCTAGCCGCTCCCCCTTCTCCGCCCCTTCACCCCCCGCAACTTCGTTGGCCTCATCCGCGTTGTTCATTTCCTACCTATAACCTGAACATCCACCGGGAAGCAGACAAAAGTTTGCCCCATCGGTCACCCCCGGCAAAGCCATAATCACCCACGCGAATCCTTCGCCCTTGGCATCCCGCCTTCCGTTCATTACCTTCGACCTCACGGGAACAACCTCGTAAACGAAAAAACACAACCCGTATCGATGGGCTCCACGGATACCCGAACATCATCCAATGAATCGACCCGCAACATGGTCTGGACTCGCACTACTGGCAACCGGTGTCATCGGAGTTTGGCTCTTTTTCAACACGAAAACCACCTCAACAAATGAAGCAACCGCAACAATCGAGACTCACCTCCCCAACACGCTTTCTTCTCATCGCTCCCATCCCGGCTCCGGCCCCTTGACAGACCCCGCCGCGCCTCTCCTTACCCATCCCATTGAGCGATTCATGATCCCGGATCGCACCGACTCATCGCATCCCGTTGAACGAGCCGTTGCCATCGGCCGAATCGTGGACACAAGAATCGAACCCGCTTCAACACCCAACCAATGGCTGCGAATCCGCCTCGTGGACTCACCGGTCCAACCTCGCCTCGTCCGGGTCCGGGAACACTGGTACATCGATGAAACAAACGGAACCTCTCAATGCCTGAGTCGTGAAATGTACCTCGCCGATCAAATCATCGTTCAAATCTCTCACCAGGCAAATTTAGATCAGGCACTCGACGTGTTGGCCCAATTCGGCAACACCAGTGCACCCATCGCCAACCGCCTCTTCACCCTCCGCTTGCCGCGATCAGACCTCGATGCCGTTCCCCAAGCATTACGTCTCATCGCCAACCATCCCGAAAGGTTCGTTGCCGCCGAACCCGACGGAGTTGGTTTCGGCGGCGGTGCCCCTAACGACACCCTCTTATCCCAGCAATGGGGCCTGAATAACACCGGTCAATCCGGAGGCGCCGCAGGTGCGGATATCCGTGCCTTCGAGCTATGGAACATCATCGAAGGAGCCGAAGGGGTGTTGGTTGCCGTTCTCGACTCCGGCCTGAATTTTTCCCACCCGGATCTTCTGAACATTGCCTGGATCAACCCCGGCGAACTCCCCAATGATGGCATCGACAATGACCAAAACGGCAAAGTCGATGACGACCGCGGCTGGAATTTCGTCAGCAATAACAACAATCCCACCGATGACCAAGGCCACGGCTCTCACGTCTCCGGAATCATTGCCGCCCATCGAAACAACAGCCTTGGCATCGCGGGCGTACTCAACGCCGTACGCATCCTCCCCTGTAAAATACTCAACGCTGCCAACAGTGGCTTTACCTCCGACCTCATCGCCGCCACCACCTACGCCCGGCTCCTCGGAGCGCCGATCATGAACATGTCCCTCCAAAATTATCCCTACAGCAGCGCCCTCGACACCGAATTCACCGCCTGCCAAACCGCAGGCATCCTCCTCGTGATCTGTGCCGGAAACCAGGGTGCCAACAACGATATCACCCCAAACTACCCCAGCTCCTATCCCCACCCCAACATCCTCTCGGTCGGCAATCACTCCCGCAATGATGTCCGATGGGCGGGATCATTCAACCCATCCAATTACGGATCGACCCGCGTAGATCTTTTCGCGCCCGGCCGCGATATCGTGAGTACGGTCTTGGGTTCTTCATACGAAAGCTGGACCGGCACCTCCATGTCTGCGCCTTTCGTTACCGCCGTCGCCGCCGCACTAAAATACACCAACCCGCACTGGAGCGCCGATCAAATCAAAAACGCAGTGATGTCCAGCGTCACCCTTTCCACCAACTACGCCGGCCTCTGCGTATCCGGGGGCCGACTCAACGCCGCACGCGCCATCGCCCATGCCATTCTCGCAGAACCCAATCAGGACAGCGACCAGGACGGCTTCCCCAACCTCCTCGAATACCTCGCGGGAACCAGAATCGACGCAACCTCCAGCGCGCCCACCTTTATCGCCGGAAAAACCGGGAACGATCTCCACATTCAAATGCCCCGCACCCTCCGCCCCGACGCTCACCTCATGGTCGAAACAACCACCAACCTCCTCTCGGCCTGGTCAACCAACGAAATCATGGATGGGAGCACCGCACAGGAGCTTATCGGCTTGGTTTCGGTCACCAATCACCCCGAACGCTTCCTCCGTATTACCGCCACCCCCGGGCCCGCTCCCTAAATCGCCTCACCGTAAAACGTCCACCTTCGACCGGTTGTTTCCGAACAAAAGGTGGCCCTCCGCGCAACGCCTCACGTCGGCGTTTCGCCGCGAGCCATGACCACCTTGCCCGTGCGCACCAGTTCCACCACATCGTATTGACGCATCATTTTCACGCACGCATCCACCTTGTCGGAGGCCCCCGTCGCCATCACAATCAACGACGTCTCGGTCAAATCCACCGTTTTGCACCCGAAATGTTCCGCCACTTGCAGCACCTCCGTCCGCTGACCGGGAGCGCACCGGATCTTGATCAACGCCAACTCCCGGATCACCGAGGTGTCATCGGTATGGTCGATACAAGTGATCACATCGATCAACTTGTTCACATTATGAATGATCTGCCCCAACCCCGACGGACTCCCGCTCAACCCGATGGTCATCCGGGAAAAGTGACCGTCAATCGCCGGTGAAACCACCAGCGATTCGATGTTGTAGCCGCGCCGGGCAAACACCTGGGCGATGCGTGCCAGCACCCCCGGCTTGTTCGCCACATAGACGCTGATCGTGTGAATAGGCAATGTTTCGTTTGTAGTACTCATGGTTTTTCTCAGGTGGAACCGGTGGGTTTTTCCATTTTGTAGCGGGGCCGTTCAACAATCATGTCCTCAAGCGCCCGGCCCGCCGGAATCATCGGGAACACATTGTCCGTCTTCTCGCACTCCGCATTGATCACCACCGGGCCGTCATTGTAGTCCATCGCCCGTTGGAGAATCTTCCGCACATCCGCCGGGCGCTTCAGGGTCAATCCCTTCGCCCCCGGGAACGTCTCGGCCAGCTTGGCAAAATCCGGATTGCCCTCCAGATCCACCCCGCTCGTCCGGTCCTCGTAAAACAATTCCTGCCACTGCCTCACCATTCCCAAGTAATGGTTGTTGAGCACGAGAATCTTCACCGGCAGCTTGTGCACGCACGCCGTCGCCAGCTCGCACATCGTCATCTGAAACCCGCCGTCTCCCACGATCGCCCACACCTGCTCGTTCGGACGCCCGAATGCCGCCCCCATCGCCCCCGGAAAGCCGTAGCCCATCGTCCCCGCTCCCCCCGAGCTCAGCCAGTCGTCCGGCCGCACCGTCTTCAGGAACTGGGCCGCCCACATCTGGTGCTGCCCCACGTCCGTCGACACGATAATCTTCCCGTCCGTCATCTTGTACAGCTCGTCAAGCACGTGCTGCATCTTCAATCCGCCCTGCTTCGGATACTTCAACGGAAACTTCTTCTTGTACCCGTCCAAATGAGCCAGCCACTCTTTGGTCTCCAGACGATGGACGTGCTTCAGCAGCTCCTCCACCACCACCCGTGCATCCCCAATGCAGTGATGGTGAACCGTAACCATCTTGTTGATTTCCGCCTTGTCGATATCAATATGAATGCGCACCGCATCCCGGCAGAACCTCGGAGCCTGACCAATGATCCGGTCGTCGTACCGGGACCCGATCGACATCACCAGATCGCACTCCACGATCGCCTTGTTCGCATACGCCGTGCCGTGCATCCCCAACATCCCTAGAGCAAGCGGATGATTCTCCGGAAACGCCCCCTTCCCCAGCAACGTCGTCGTCACCGGCGCATTCAGCTTCTCCGCCAACGCCTTCACCGCATCCGACGCCCGGGCGATCAACGCCCCGTGACCGGCCAGAATCACCGGACGCTTCGATCGGTTCAGCGCCTCCGCAATCGCCAGCACATCCGCCTCATTCACACTCGTGTCCACCGTGTAACCCGGCAAATCCATCTCCGGATTCAGATCCCCCGTGAACACACCCGAACTCATGTCCTTCGGAATATCAATCAACACCGGACCCGGACGCCCCGTATTACAGATATGAAAGGCTTCGTTCACGATCCGCGGAATGTCCTGCGTGTTCTTGACCAGATAGCTGTGCTTCACCACCGGCATCGTCAACCCGAACACATCCGCTTCCTGAAATGCGTCCTTGCCCAGCATCGATGAAATCGTCTGGCCCGTAATCACGATCATCGGCACCGAATCCATGTGCGCAGTCATGATCCCCGTAATCGTATTCGTCGCCCCCGGACCGCTCGTCACCAGCACCACCCCCGGACGACCCGTCGCCCGGGCATACCCGTCCGCCATGTGCGTCGCCCCCTGCTCATGCCGCACCAGCACCAGCTTGATCTTTGTCCCCGTTGTCACCAACGCATCAAAAATCGGAATCGCTGCCCCTCCGGACAGCCCCCAAATGTACTCCACCCCGTGCCGCTCCAAACACCGGACCAACGCCTGGGCTCCATCCATCACTTGTGGTTCTTTCGTCGCTATCATAGATCACCTCAAAGTTCGTGCTTCTGCGGACAAAATCCACCATACCACATCCGAAGTCAAATAAAAATCGCGTCAAAATACGTAAAATTATGTCTCAATCATTTTTTGATGAATCAAAGTAATGCCTTTATTCAAAAAAATGCCGCAGCCAAAGCGCGAGTCTCTTCAAAAAGTGGCCACTTTAATACAAAACAAGGCATTGGCCTTATCGGTACCGCCCAACCGGTCAACGCCCCACCCGGACCAAATCCCCCAGCCCCAGCCGGGTCATCGCCACCGCACTCCCACCGTTTGCCGCCAGTTCCAAATACCCCGAGGAATTAAACAACGCCAGCAATTCACCCCCCGCAACATCTCCGTACGTCCGGCGAATCGCCCCGAATCGAAACCGCCGACCCGCCTCCACCTGCCATGATCCCTCCCCCAACTCCCGCAAATGATCCTCCCGGATGTTGGTAATCATGTTCCCGAATCCATCCACATGCACAATCGCCCCCTGCACCCACGCCGGACCCGTATCCACCTCCGCCAACGACAACCGCACCATCCCCTCCACCCGCTCCGACACCTCCTCCACCGTCTTCTCTCCCGAACCCAGCAACGCCGCCGCATACGCAAACACATCCCGCCCGTGAAACGTCGCGCTCACCTGCCCCGGAAGATGCACCTCCTCCCGAATTCTCCGGTACAACACCTCCTTCGCCCCCTCCAGCGCCAAACTCAACACCCCGTTATCCGGCGCGAGATAAACCCGTCCATCCGCCACCACACATAGCGGCAGCCTCTCCGTGCCCACCCCCGGATCCACCACCACCACATGAATCGTCCCCGGAGGATAATAGCGGTGAAACACCGCCAACGCCCACGCCGCCGAAAAAATATTCTGGGGCGGAATCTCATGCGAAGCGTCCGCCACCGGCACCCCCGGAGCATAACCGGCCAGCACCCCCTTCATCGCCGCCACATACCCGTCCCGCGTCCCAAAATCCGTCAACAACGTTATCACCGGTGCCTTCATGATCGTTTCCCTTCCGCTCTATAGATGACCCCCTCCTCCCCTCCGTTCAAACCAACCGCCCCGAATTCGCCTCCCCTAAACAACCATCCTTTGCTAAAACCCAACCATGACCTCTTCTTGGCTCGAACGCGACTTTAACCACCTCTGGCATCCCTACACCCGCTTCTCCACCCTTCACGCCCACCGCCTCCCCGTCATCGTCTCCGCCAACGGCATCTATCTCCACGACGACCAGGGCCGAACCTTCATCGACGCCATCTCCTCCTGGTGGTCCTGCTCCCTTGGCCATAGCCACCCGGACATCGTCCATGCTATCCAGGAGCAAACCGCCCAACTCCAGCACAGCATCCTCGGCAACCTCACCCACCCCCAGGCCATCCGCCTCGCCGAACGCCTCGCCCGCCTCATGCCCACCCCCGACCGCCACGTCCTCTTCGCCTCCGACGGGGCCAGCGCCATCGAACAGGCCATCAAAATCGCCGTCCAATACCGCACCAACCTCGGCCAGCCCCCCCGCACCCGCTTTGCCTGCTTCTCCGCCTCCTACCACGGCGACACCCTCGGCGGCATGTCCCTTGGCTACCTCGAAACCTTCCATCGCCCCTTCGCCGACCTCCTCTTCAAAGCCCAACGCCTTCCCCTTCCCCACTGTCCCCCCTCCTGCCTCGACCACTCCTCCTGCCCCCAAACCTGCCTCGACGGCCTTCTCGAACGCCTCCGCCCCATCGCTCACGAACTCGCCGCCTTCGTCGTTGAACCCCTCATCCAGGGTGCCGCCGGCATGAACCTCTATGGACCCTGGGCCCTCGCCCGCATCGCCCACTGGTGCCGCGAACACGACGTCCTCCTCATCGTCGATGAAATCGCCACCGGCTTTGGTCGCACCGGGAGTCTCTTCGCCTTCGAGCATGCCCATATCGATCCCGACATCGTCTGCCTCGGCAAGGCCCTCACCGCAGGCTCCCTTCCTCTCAGCGCCACCATCGCCCGCGACCGCTTTTACCACACCTTCTCCGACCGCGACGACGACCACACCCTCCAACACGGCCACACCTTCTGCGGCAACCCCATCGCCTGCGCCGCCGCCAACGCCGCCCTCGACCACTACCAAGACCCCTCCTTCCTTCCCCGTATCCGCGAGCGCGCCGCCCAACTCCGCGAATCCCTCCTTCCCCTTCGCGCCCATCCCCATGTGCAGCATGTCCACACGTTTGGCCTCATCGGCATCGTCCGTCTTCAACCCGAAGCCGAACCCCTCGCCCACCGTATCCGTGAAACCCTCTTCGACCGCGGGGTCCTCCTCCGCCCCCTCGGACCCGTCCTTTACCTCATGCCCCCCCTCGTCATCACCCGCGAAGAACTCGACAACCTCCTCCACCTCTTCCATGCCACCCTTCAAGAAATAAGTTAACCCCGCTCCCGGCCACCTCGCGTGGCGGGTGAGAAAGTCCCCCTCCACTCCCCGCCACCTCGCGTGGCGGATGAGAAAGTCCCCCCCACGCTCCCGGCCACCTTGTGTGGCCGGAGCGAAAATTCCTCCCTTTCCACCTCGCCCCCCCCAAAAAAACGGCCCCCGCCACCTCGTGTGGCGGGTGGGAAAGTTCCCCCGCCTCACCCCACCCCCCCACGCCTCTTCGAACCCACCCCCCAGCCCCGACGCGCCTCGATAAGGCCCCCCACCCCCCCC
>DAOLCW010000139.1:0-7570 GCA_035327665.1 Kiritimatiellia bacterium | reverse complement strand
CACTCAAGCCGCCCCCCCGCCCCTCTCTCTTACCGCACGCCACCTTCCCGTACCTCCACCCACCCGGGAAATCGTCTTCTCCCATCCCACCGCCCGCACCGTCGCCATCCGCCATGAAGGCTCCGCATGGGCCACCGACCACTTCCTCCGCAAAGAAGGTGACCACTGGCGTATCTCCATCCATGACCTCGGTTGGACCCGTGGCCCCTACGAATTCAAATTCCTCGTCAATGGCCGATGGGAAGGCGATCCCAACCGCCTCGCCTACATCACCCACCAAGGTGTGCTCGGACATCCCCCCGCCGTTTACCTTACCTGGGCCGCCGACCCCGCAACCTCCATTGTCATCCATTGGCATGCCCCCACCAACCTCCCAACCTCCCGTATCAAGATCCGGCCAAAGGGCCACGCCGCCTGGCAACATCTGGAAGGCGCCTCAACCCCATTCCCCGACACCCCCCTGCTCATCCATACCGTCAGCGTCCAAGACCTCCAACCCGACACCCGCTACGAAATCCACATCCCCACCCTTGATCATACCAGCACCTTCTCCACCCTCCCCGCCACCCTCCACCGGCCCGTTCGCTTCATCCAGGGCGGAGATGTCTTCCACCATGCCGAACCCATGGACCGCATGAATCGACTCGTCGGAAGCCTCGACCCCGAATTCATCATCCTTGGCGGCGACCTTGCCTACGCCGACGGCAAAACCGAAAACGTCTGGCGCTGGCATCGCTTCTTCCAATCCTTCCACGATCACCTCCGCGCCCCCGACGGACGCCTCATCCCCATGGTCGTCGCCATCGGCAACCATGAAACCAAACGCTACTACATCGACCGCTACGACCACGTCGAAGACTCCGACCCCTGGCGCGAATCCATCGCCCCCTACTTCTTCCACCTCTTCGCCACCCCCGGTCAACCCGGATACCACGTCCTCGACGCCGGCGACTACCTCTCCCTCATCCTCCTCGACACCTTCCATGCCAACCCGATCGAAGGCCGACAAACCGAATGGCTCCGCTCCATCCTCGAAACACGATCCTCACGACCCCACATCTTTCCCGTCATCCATGTCCCCGCCTTCCCCTCCGTCCGAAACTTCGACGACCCCATCAACCGGATGGTCCGCGACCATTGGGTCCCCCTCTTCGAGCAACATCCCATCCGACTCGTCTTCGAACAGCATGACCACGCCTTCAAAGTCACCCACCCCATCCGCAACGGAACCGTCCACCCCGAAGGCATTGTCTACCTCGGTGATGGTGCCTGGAGCGTCGACACCCGCATCCCTGCCACCCCCGACGAACGCTGGTACCTCCGCACATCCGGAGCCCATCACCACGTCTTCGAAATCACCCTCGAACCCCACCGCCGCGTCGTCCGCGCCATCGATATCGATGGAAATGAACTCGATCGCTTTGAACAAACCCTTGATTCGGAATGACAATATTGTATACATCAAATTATTCGGACACAATATTGTATCGTGCTACACTTTTGGCTAAACCTGATAACTATTTACTAATGTTTTCCCCTCAACTAGTTACACATGTTTCAACCCAACCCATACCCGCGGCTGGCATGAGGAGTGCTTAACAAATGACCAAGAAAACGGTCATGCAATTCAAAAACTACGAGGTTGGTGATTTCTTCGACGAAATGTTCACCCCCGAGGGTACTCCACGCCCCGGGTGCGCCGCCCTCTACAACCGCCTAACCTCCCTCTCCGACGGCGAACTGCTTCGTTATCAGAAATCCGCCGAACGCGCCCTCCTCCATTCCGGCATCACCTTCCAAGTCTATTCCGACAACCGCGGCGTGGAGAAAATCTTCCCCTTCGACATCATCCCTCGCATCATCCACGAACGGGAATGGAACCGCATTGAGGAAGGACTCAAACAACGCATCATCGCCCTCAACCTGTTCCTTCAGGACATCTACGGTCCCAAATCCATCCTCAAAGATAAGGTCATCCCCGAGGAAGTCATCTACTCCGCCGCCACCTATCGCCCCATCTGCGAACACATCAAACCCCCTCGCGGCATCTGGTGCCATGTCACCGGAACCGACCTCGTTCGCGGCGGCGATGGCACCGTCTATGTCCTCGAAGACAACCTCCGCTGCCCCTCCGGCGTCTCCTACGTCCTCGAAAATCGCCGCGTCATGATGAACACCTTCCCCAAGCTGTTCTCCGACCTCCGCGTACGCGCCGTCTCCGACTACCCCAGCAAGCTCCTCGACATGCTCCAGTTCCTCGCCCCCGAGCAAACCCTCAACCCCGAAGTCGTCGTCCTCACCCCCGGCATCTATAATTCCGCCTACTTCGAACACTCCTTCCTCGCCCGACAGATGGGCGTAGAACTCGTCGAAGGACGCGACCTCGTCGTCTTCGACGGCTCCGTCCACATGCGCACCACCTCCGGCTTCCAGCGCGTCGATGTCATCTACCGTCGCATCGATGACGACTTCATCGACCCCAAAGCCTTCCGCCCCGACTCCCTCCTCGGTGTCCCCGGTCTCATCGACGTCTACAAACAAGGCCGCGTCGCCCTCGCCAACGCCCCCGGCACCGGCATCGCCGACGACAAAGTCGTCTACGCCTACGTCGAAAAGATGATTTCCTACTACCTCGACCAGGATCCCATCCTCCCCAACGTCCCCACCTTCCTCTGCTGGCAGGACAAGGACCGAGACCACGTTCTCGAAAACCTCGACAAACTCGTGGTAAAAGCCGCCAACGAATCCGGCGGCTACGGCATGCTCGTCGGACCCCATGCCACCCCCGCCGAACGCGAAACCTTCAAACAGAAAATCCTCGCCGCCCCCCGCAACTACATCGCCCAGCCCACCCTCGCTCTCTCCCGTGTCCCCATCATCGGCGACGACCGCCTCGAAGGCCGTCACGTCGACCTCCGCCCATACATCCTCTACGGCGAATCCATTTACGTCCTCCCCGGCGGACTTACCCGCGTCGCCCTCAAAAAAGGATCCCTCGTCGTCAACTCCTCCCAGGGTGGAGGTAGCAAGGATAGCTGGGTCGTCGCCGAGCACCACAACCACCACGAAACCCAGGCCCAAACCCAGGCCGCTCCCGGAGGCTCCTGACCATGTTGCTCAGCCGTGTCGCCGACTCCATGTACTGGATGAGTCGCCTCGTCGAGCGGGCCGAAAATGTCGCTCGCTTTATCGATGTCACCTGGAACATCATGCTCGAGCAGCGCGACGAATCCATCAACGCCTGGGCCCCCCTCATCCACGTCACCGGCGACTACGAGCTCTTCGAGAAAAAACACGGCGAGCCCACCATGGAATCCGTCGTCGAATTCCTCACCTTCGACCGCGAATACCCTCACTCCATCTACTCTTGCGTCCGCCAGGCCCGCGAAAACGCCCGCACCATTCGCGAAGTCATCTCCTCCGAAATGTGGGAGTACCTTAACCGACTCTACCTCAAAGTCAGCGACCACGCCGCCCTCGGCACTCAAGCCGTCCTCGACTCCCATCCCTTCTTCACCGAAGTCCGCCTCGCCGGAAACCTCTTCAACGGCATCACCGACAACACCCTCAGCCACGGCGAAGCCTGGCACTTCGGACGCATGGGACGCCTCCTCGAGCGCGCCGACAAAACCTCCCGCATGCTCGATGTAAAGTACTTCATGCTCCTCCCCTCCGTCACCGACATTGGAACCCCCTACGACGAACTCCAATGGATCGCCCTCCTCCGTTCCGCCAGCGGCTACGAAATGTACCGCAAGCGCTTCGGACGCATCACCCCCCTCAACATCGTCAACTTCCTCGTCCTCGATACCTACTTCCCCCGCACCCTCCTCTACTGCGTCACCAAGAGCGAAGAATCCCTCCACCGAATCACCGGAACCCCTCTCGGCAGCTTCTCCAACGTCGCCGAGCAGCGTATGGGCCAGCTCCGCTCCGAACTCGCCTTCTCCAGCGCCCCCGAAATCATCTCCCGCGGACTCCACGAATTCGTCGACCTCTTCCAATCCCGCCTCAACGCCGTCGACGAAGCCGTCTACAAAACCTTCTTCGAACTCCGCCCCACCCCCTCCGCCTGACCCCTCACTCCTTCCTCTTCCCACCTACTCGTACACCTACTCGTACACTCCAATCCCCCCCCCCTCAGCTTCGGTATTGCCACACCCCGGCGATCCCGTATGCTCCTCCCATGTTTGACTTCGACACCCCAGTTTCCCGTTCCGGAACCGCGAGCCTCAAATGGGAAAAATACGCCAATCGTGACGTCCTTCCCCTCTGGGTCGCCGACATGGACTTCCCCTCTCCCCCCGACGTCCTTCACGCCCTTCACCAACGCGTCGATCACGCCATCTTCGGCTACACCGTCCCCAGCCACGACGCCGTGGACGCCGTCCTCGACTACCTCTCCCACCGCCATCGCCTTGCCGTTGACCCCTCCCACCTCGTCTGGATTCCCGGACTCGTACCCGCCCTCAACCTTTGCTGCCGCATGGCCGGTGACGCCTCCTCCGCCATCATGACCAGCATCCCCGTCTACCCTCCTTTCCTTAGCGCCCCCTACTTCTCCCACCGCAAGCGAATCACCGTTCCCCTCGCCTGCCACAATGAACAATGGTCCATGGACTGGGACGCCATGGAAGCCGCCGTCACCCCCGACACCAAACTCTACATCCTTTGCCATCCCCACAACCCCGTTGGCCGTGTCTGGACCCGCGATGAACTCCTCCGCCTCCTCGACTTCTGCGAACGCCACGACCTCATCCTCGTCTCCGACGAAATCCACTGCGACCTCCTCCTCGACGACCTCCCCCACATTCCCACCCTGTCCCTCGGCGAAACCGCCGCCCGCCGCGTCGTCACCCTTCATGCCCCCAGCAAAACCTACAACCTCCCCGGTCTTTGTTGCGCTTACGCCGTCATCCCCGACGACACCCTCCGCGCCCAGTTCACCCGCACCGCCCGCGGCATCATCACCGAAATCAACGCCTTCGGCTATGCTGGCTGCGCCGCCGCCTATCGTCACGGCGAACCCTGGCGCCAAGCCCTTCTCCACTACCTTCGAGCCAACCGCGACCTTGTCTACGAATTCGTCCGCGACCACCTTCCCGGCGTCACCATGCACCCCATGTCCGCGACCTACCTTGCCTGGCTTGATGTCCGTCCCCTCGGACTCGAACACCCCGCCGCGTTCTTCGAGCAAGCCGGTGTAGGCCTGTCCAACGGCTCCGACTTCGGCACCCCCGGTTTCCTCCGCCTCAACTTCGGCACCCAGCGCGCCACCCTGAAAATCGCCCTCGACCGCATGGCCACGGCAATCGCCTCCCTCTGATCAACCCCAAGGATCCCCAGGTAGGGCGAACTGTCCCGGTGAGCCGCAGCGTTTTCAACCCGTCCAGCCTCACCTCGCCACATCAAAATCAATCACCAACGGCAGATGGTCCGAAAGCGTCACCCTCGGCATCCAAAAATTCTTCAGCTCAATCTCCGGACTGCATAAAATAAAGTCCAAATGCCGCTTCGGAGCCCAGCTCGGAAACGACGGCAACTTCTCCGTATTCACATTCCGCAGCCCGCTCGCCGCCAGAAACAGATCCACCTCCGTCTCCCCCCACAACGCATTGAAATCCCCCGCCACGATCACCGGTTTCTCGGTGTTCCGCACCAGATCGTAAAGATCCCGAAGCTGGTGATGCCTCACCCGGAACCCCAAGGACAAATGCACCAGGTAGATCACAAACCGGTCCAGCTCCAACTCGATCACCAACCGCTTCATCCCCTTCTGAAAATAGTGAAACCGCTCCCCCCGAACCGTGTCCCGGGCCAAAAACGCATTCCCTTGCTTGTTCAGCACCGGAAGAAAATTCGCCATCCGGGCCGTCTCACTATACTTCGACCGGTAGGTATGGTAGTGCCCCAACGCCTCCGCGATCGTCTCCGCCTGATTCTTCTTCGACGCCCGATACGACCCCCCATCTACCTCCACCAACCCCACAATATCCGGCTGAAGCGACTTGATGAACCGCGTGATTTCCCCCAGATGGTCCTCGGTCCGCCCAAAATAACCGCTCCACGGAAATCGAGGCTTCCGGGCCGCCGTCGCGTATCGAATGTTGTACAGTAAAAATCTCACCTGTGGTTTCGCTTTTCCAGTTCAGCCTACATTCGCTATCATAGCCTCCATGACAGAAAATGCCATGGAGAAAAATTCCCGATCCGCCCTCGAAATCCTCGACGCCGACTTCATCCGCGCCCGATCCCAGCTCCTCGACCTCGCCGCCTTCCGCGACCGCATCGACCGCGCCGGCGGAACCAGCGACCCCCGCTACGCCTCCTTCGTCGCCGCCCTCGATTCCCTCTCCGCCTCCTCCTCTCCTCGGACACCCATCATCCTCGATCTGTTCAGCGACCCCACCGAAGCCCCCATCGACAACGCCCCCGGAAAAGGCGCCATTGGCGCCTGGCCGGACTTCGGAAAGCAGGCCCCCTGATGGACTACATCGAGCCCCACGCCCACATGGTCAGCCGAACCACCGACGACTACCAGAAGCTTGCCCTCGCCGGATGCCGCGCCCTCTCCGAGCCCGCCTTCTGGGCCGGCTTCGACCGCAGCTCCGCCGACGGCTTCCGCGACTACTTCGACCAGCTCACCCTCCACGAGCCCAAACGCGCCGCCGCCTATGGCATCCTTCACACCTGCTGGCTCTGCATCAACCCCAAGGAAGCCGAAGATCTCGGCCTCGCCCGCGATGTCATGAGCCTCATCCCCGAACGCCTCGCTCGTCCCAACGTCCTCGGCATCGGCGAAATCGGCCTCAACAAAAACAGCCGCAACGAACTTGCCATCCTCGAAGCCCACCTTTCCCTCGCCCGCGAACACAACCAGCTCGTTCTCATCCACACCCCCCACCTTGAAGACAAACGCAAAGGCACCCGCCTCACCCTCGACGCCCTCGCCGCCTCCCGCCTCGATCCCGCCCGCGTCATCATCGACCACGTCGAAGAACACACCATCGGCATGGTCCTCGACGCCGGCTACTGGGCCGGCATGACCCTCTACCCCGACTCGAAGTGCAGCATCCCCCGTGCCGTCGACATGCTCGAAGTCTTTGGCCCCGAACGCATCTGGATGAACAGCGCCTGCGACTGGGGCCCCAGCGACCCCCTCTCCGTCCCCCTCGCCATCCTCGAAATGCAGCGCCGCCGCTTCCCCCGACCCCTCATCCACCGCATCGTCTTCCAAAACCCCCACGCCTTCATGAGCCAGAGCGGACGCTTCACCCTCGACCCGTCATGACCACCCCCACCCTCACCCTCGACCGCCCCCTCGACATGCACCTCCACCTCCGTCAGGGGGACATGTTGCGCCGGGTCGCCCCCCTCTCCGCCGAAACCTTCAGCGGCGCCATCGTCATGCCCAACCTCGTCCCCCCCGTCGACTCCCTCGACGCCCTCCTCCGCTACCGCAACGACATCCTCGCCGCCTTCTCCCCCCCCAAATACCCCCCCCCCAAAAACTTTTGCGTAAGCGTCTTTGCACCCAGCACACTCCACCCTACCCCCTGAAACGCCAGCG
>DAOLCW010000138.1:0-7703 GCA_035327665.1 Kiritimatiellia bacterium | reverse complement strand
GGGATGTGTCGGAATTTATCAAGACGCTGAAGCAGCGGTTTACGCAGTGGTACAACCGGCGTCATGCGCGACGGGGGACACTTTGGGAAGAGCGATTCAAGAGTGTGCTGGTGGAGGGCCGGGGGAATGTGTTGGCGACGATGGCGGCGTACATCGACTTGAATCCGGTGCGGGCGGGTTTGGTCGCGGATCCGAAGGATTATCGGTTTTGCGGGTACGGGGAGGCGGTTGCGGGATCTGCGTTGGCCCGGGGAGGTCTGGGCCTGGTTACGGAGAGTCTGGGGCAGGGAACGGATTGGCGGTCCGCAGGTCGGGCGTACCGGGTTTATTTGTATGCGCGGGGAGAGAAGACGGCGTCGCAGCCGGGCTTTTCGGCGGAACGGGTGAAGAAGGTGCTCGAAGAGGGGGGCAAGCTGGGCGCGGGGGATTTGCTGCGTTGCCGGGTGAGGTATTTCAGCGACGGGGTGGTGCTGGGGAGTCGGGGGTTTGTGGAGGAAGTGTTTCAGGCGAACCGGGGACGGTTCGGACCGAAGCGCAAGACGGGGGCGCGGCCGTTAAGGTCGGCGGAATTGGGGGATGTGTTTACGGCCCGGGATTTGCGGCTGGAGGCGATTACGGTTTCGGAGTAGGTGGAAGCGGCGGGTGAAAAAAGGGCACAGGCAATGTGTGGCACTTGCCGTCATCGTCGGAGCCATCCGCGACCAAATCGGCATGCGGGTCGACATAAGTGTATCCGAAGAAGGATGGCGAGTACGTGTCGCCAGCTCCCCGCCTTTGTCGTGAACCTTGTCGCGAACTTCGTCGAATCCGAATTCCAATCCGGCTTCTGGTTCGACAAAGAAAGATCGATAAAGTTTACGACAATGAATCCCCCCCTCTGTTCCTCCCCCCTTCGCGTCCTCCGCGCCCTTTGCACCTTTGCGTTAAACGTGGTCAGTGTTCAGACCTCCTCATCCTCACCGCCTTCATCCTTTCCCCACTTTCATCCTTTCTCCTTCATCATTCCTCATTCCTCCCTCCCTCCTACTCGTACAAAACCATCTACACGCCAATCTCCCCCTCCCCTCCGCATCCCCGACACCAGAGACGGCCTCCGGCCATCACGGTGCGGGGCATGCCCCGTATCGCGATTCCTGCCCCCCCAGAAATCGCCAAACACTTCACCCGCGTCCGCGTGGATAAAGTGGAAGAACTCCTCCAAACCCTCGCCACCCTCGGCCAGGCGAGAGAACTGCCGGGAGAGAAAAATATGGGGGATAGCAGGAAATTGACCGATTCATGCATCTCGATTAATTTTTCGCTAGAACGCTTTATTCGGCACAGCCCCAGCAAAGAATTAACCACGAGAATGACGCATGAATGAGAGTACAATCAAGTGGACTGAATACATGCTGTATCGATCTCGGTTACGCGGGTTTGACCTTGCCGAGGTCGAGCGCGTTCTGCGACACTCCACAGAACGGTATGTAGACACAGTAACAGGCAGTCTGGTCGCCGTTGGGCGGTCAGGCACTCAGTTGATTATGGTACCCTATGTGTGTGAAGGGAAAGTTTTAACGCCGATAACGGTTCATACAACGTCACGACAACAGATCAACGTTCGCGTTCGATCAGAAAGGTTCAAGCATGAGTAAAGCACACATGGCCTATTTCGAAAAAGACGATGTCCTTCATCTCTCCATTTCCGACGATCCGGAAGCCGGAAGCGTAGAGATCAGCCCCAATGTTACGGCCGAAATCAACGCCAAAGGGGAACTAATCGGGATTGAGATCATTCGAGCCAGCGCCTACGTCCGCGATTCCGTCCTGGAAACCGTTCAGGCAAAAATGCTGGATCTAGCCGATGCCAAAATCGCGTGACTTACTCCGGATGGTGAGACATGAAGGATCCGTTTGTTCAGGAAGTCCGCAAGTACCGGATGAAGCACACGCAACGCTTCAAGGCCGATCTTCATCTGATTTGCGAGGATTTGAGGCAGTATGAAAACACGCTCGGCAATCGTGTCGTCACCCTGGAGCCGCGCAGAATTCAGCCCAAGAATGGGCGAAGGACACTTGCCAAAGCGCGGAGGGATCAGGGGGCCACGTAGTCATGATGTGCTAAATTGGCCGAATATTGCCTGCTCCCGGATTCTCCACTTAGCAAGTCGAAAACAAAGCACCAAACACAAGGAACCAAGCTCCCTCAGCCATGCCGGCGAACCGAAAGATGGGGACAACCATTAAAACATTACCCATGAGCAACCGAGTGCCCTCCCCATATCGCCCGATCTCTGTCCTCCACGTTCCATCCCACCCCCCGCAACATGCGCTGCGGTGAAGCCCGGAATTCGGGGCTCAACTCACCCGGCAGACTCGCCTCGCGCGAAGAGCTCGTTTCGCGTTTCCGAGCATTCCGTGCCTTCTGTAGTTTTTTCTCATCCCCGCCCCCATCCGTGATATCCGCGTGACTTGTGGGCCATTCTACCCGCCCGCGCGGTCAGGATCGATCAAGCGGGTCGACTACGTTTAACCGATGAAGTGTCGGCGACGAAGTGTAGCTGCCCCCTCCCTCGTAATCCTGATCGAATCCTCCGTCCCCCTCCCCTCCGCTTCCCGTATCCCGTATCCCGCATCTCGTATCCCACACCCCGCATCTCGGATCCACCGAAGAGGCCGGTCGACAGTTCTCCCCCTTCAGAGAGAGGGTCGGGGAGGTTGGAGGCGCGGGTGGGAATCGAACCCACGAATAAAGGTTTTGCAGACCTCTGCCTTACCACTTGGCTACCGCGCCGCGCGAGGAGGGATTCTCCTGAGGCGAAAGCTCACTATACCACACTGAAAGTCATTGGAAAGGCAAGCAAACAATTTCCCGTGTCGGCCTCGACTTACCGGGTGTCAACCTCCCCGGCGTTTGATACGCTCAACGTCATGGCCAGCTCGCCCACCATGCCTCTCCCTTTTTCAACCCTGATTCCCCGAAGACTCTCGGGGATTCTCCTCGGCCTGCTACTCGTCGCAGGCTGCGCTCAGGCGCCTCCTCGCCAGACCTTTGACCCCTCCATTGACCATCTGACCCGCGCCCCCGCCCCTCCCGTCCTCCACCTCATGACCACCCCCCGCGACATGCGCGAGGATTACTCCCACCCTCCTGATCTCGTTTACCGCGCGGTGCGTTGGGACGAAACCGGGCCGAAATGGACCTTCCGCTTCCCCCCCCGCCGCTACGCTTACACCGGGTTTGTTTTCTTCTATTCCCGCAACCTCCGCGACTACCGCGAACAAACAGACCTTGTCTTCGACCTCGCCCCCGCCTTCATGGCCCGCCACCTCTGGGTCGGCCTGATCGACGGCATCGACGAACCCGACCGGGTCATGGTCGAACGCCCGGTCGTCCACCCCTCCGCCCCCAACCCTTCCGGACAGAAGGCCATGACCTTTCGCATCCCCCTCACCGATTTTAGTTCCCAGGGCGTTGCCGTCCACCGGGGCGAAGCCAGCCTCGAAGATACCCGCGAACTGACCCAACCCTTCAACTGGTACGACGTCCGCGAAATCCGCTTCACCTCCCCCGGCGGCCGCATCCCCGGCCGCGACATAGAAATCACCAACCTCCGGTTCGAACGCCCGGCAAGAACCCGCTAAGCCGTCGCCGCGCTTGCCGCAAGTTCGTCTCAATATTTTATCGCATTCCCGCAGGGATTCGCTAGATGTTGAGGGTCTTTCACATCGCTTGAAAACCAAACTTCAACTGGAAATACGGGCCCAGCCCGATGATACCACCTGCGGCCCCACCTGCCTTCACGCGGTCTATCATTATTTCAATGACCCGCTGCCGTTGAGTCAGGTGATCGACGAGGTTCCCTCCCTGCCCGGCGGGGGCACCATCGCGGGGACCCTCGGCTGCCATGCCTTGCGCCGGGGCTACCGGGCCACCATTTTCACCTACAACGTCAACGTGTTCGATCCCACCTGGTTCACCACTCCCGGAATTGACCTCAAGGAGCGCCTGCTGCGCCAGGCCGAGGCCAAGTCCAATCCCCGCCTCGCCCGCGATACCCAAACCTACGTCGACTACCTCGACCTCGGTGGCATTTTTCGCTTCCGCGACCTCACCCCTTCTCTGCTCCGTCGCTACTTGAATCGAGGCATTCCCATCCTGACCGGATTGAGTTCCACCTTCCTTTACCAAGCCATGCGCGAGTACGGGTCCGACATGGCCGACGACGACCTCCGTGGCCATCCTGCCGGCCACTTCGTCGTGCTCTGCGGCTATGACAAGGAAAAGCGGCTCATCGACATCGCCGACCCCCTCGAAAGCAACCCCTACTCCGCCGACCGGCACTATGCCCTCGGCATCGAGCGCGTGATTGGAGCCATCCTGCTTGGCATCGTCACCCATGATGCAAACTTATTGATCCTTGAACCAAGACCCTGATCCAGCGAGACCTGACCATGTACATGCTCATCGTCGTTGACCACCCCAAATCCTGGCCCCTCCATCTCGAAGGCGTCGAAGTCGTCCAGGCCAGAAAATACATCACCGAGGAAGCGTTCACCCGCATCACCGAAGCCCGGGTGTTCAACCTCTGTCGCTCCTACCGCTACCAAAGCACCGGCTACTACGTCTCCCTCCTCGCCGCCGCCCGCGGCCATAAGCCCATCCCCGACGTCTCCACCATCCGCGACCTCCAGACCCACACCACCGTCCGCCTCGTCTCCGAACAGCTCGACGAACTCATCGACCGCAGTCTCCACGACCACAAGGGCGACAAGTTCACCCTCAGCATCTACTTCGGCCAGAACCTCGCCCGCCGCTACGACCGGCTCAGCCTCGAATTGTTCAACCTTTTCCGCGCCCCCCTCCTCCGCGCCACCTTCGGAAAAATCAAAAACCAGTGGACCCTCCAGAGCGTGGGCCCCATCGCGATCAGCGACGTCCCCGAAACCCATCACACCTTCCTCGTCAAAGTAGCCCACGAATTTTTCGCCGGCCGCCATCGCCGGGTCCGCCGCCGCCAGCAGCCGGTCTACTCCATGGCCATTCTCCTCAACGAAACCGACCCCCATCCCCCCTCCAATCCCCGGGCCATCGAAGCCTTCATCCACGCCGCCGAAAAAATCGGCATCGACGCCGAAACCATCAACCGCGACGACTTCAGCCGCCTCCCCGAATACGATGCCCTGTTCATCCGCGAAACCACCTCGGTCACCAACCACACCTTCCGCTTCGCCCGCCGGGCCGAAGCCGAGGGCCTTGTCGTCATGGACGACCCCGCCTCCATCCTCCGCTGCACCAACAAGGTCTATCTCGAGGAATTGATGAAGCGCCACCGCGTGCCCACCCCCCGCACCGTCATCGTCCACCGCGACAACCTCGACCTTCTTCCCTACGAAATCGGCCTCCCCCTCATCCTCAAGCAGCCCGACTCCTCCTACTCCGTCGGGGTGGTCAAGATCCAAACCAAGGCCGAGCTCGAAACCATTGGCCGCCGCATGCTCGAGGACTCCGAACTGCTCATCGCCCAGGAATTTCTCCCCACCGACTTCGACTGGCGCATCGGCATGATCGACGGCAAGCCCTTCTACGGAGCCCGCTACTACATGGCCAAGAAACACTGGCAAATCGTCCAGCGCGACGACGAGAAAGTTCACGAAGGCAAAGTCGAGGCCATCCCCCTCGCCCGCATCCCCGACCGCGTGCTCAACCTCGCCTCCCGGGCCGCCCGCCCCATCGGCGATGGACTCTACGGCATCGACCTCAAGCAATCCGGCCAGCGAACCGTAGTGATCGAGATCAACGACAACCCCAGCCTTGACGCCGGCTACGAGGACCAGATCCTCAAACACCGGCTCTATGAAACCGTAATGAAAAGTTTCCTCCGCCGGATCAAAGCCCGCAAACGTTTCCGCTCATGACCACTCCCTTCTCCCTCTTCGAACGCGTCGGCCTCGAACTCGAATACATGCTCGTTGACCGCGCGACCCTCGACGTCCGCCCTGAAGTCGACCGCTGGTTCGCCGCCGCCGCCCGCGCTCCCGTCTCCGACTGGGAGGATGGCGCCTTCACCTGGTCCAACGAACTCGTCCGCCACGTCGCCGAGCTCAAAGTCACCGAACCCGTCGCCTCCTTCGCCGGCCTCGCCGCATCCCTCCACGAACGGGTCATCGCCCAGGAGCCCTACCTTGACGCCCTCGGGGCCTGCCTCATGCCCACCGCCATGCATCCATGGATGGATCCCGCCCGCGAGACCCAGCTCTGGCCCCTCGATGCCGCCGACATCTACCTCATGTTCGACCGCCTCTTCGACTGCCGCCGCCACGGTTGGGCCAACCTCCAATCCGCCCACATCAACCTCCCCTTCGCCGACGACCACGAGTTCGCCCGCCTCCATGCCGCCATCCGCGTTCTTCTCCCCCTGCTCCCCGCCCTCGCCGCCGCCTCCCCCTTCCACGACGGCCACGCCCCCGGCCCCCTCGACGCCCGCCTCCACGTCTACGCCAACAATGCCCGCCGCATCCCCAGCATCAGCGGACGCATCATCCCCGAACCCGTGTGGACCCAAGCCGACTACCTAACCACCATCCTCGAACCCATGTACCGCGACATTGCCCCCCTCGACCCCCAGGGCATCCTCCAGCACGAATTCCTCAACGCCCGCGGAGCCATCGCCCGCTTCGACCGCAACGCCATCGAAATCCGCCTCATCGACATCCAGGAATCTCCCGTCATGGATGTTGCCATCGCCGAAGCCGTCGTCCACGCCGCCCGCAAACTCGTCGACCGTTTTCACCACCTTCAGGACTGGCCGGTCAACCGGCTCCGGGCCTTCCTCGACGACGCCATCCTCCATGCCGACCAAACCCTCTACACCGACACCGGCTACCTCCGCAGCCTGGGCCTTCCCTCCAACCGCCCCCTCGCCGGCCGCGACATTTGGAAAGCCCTTACCGAAGATCTCGAACCGGCCGATGCCGGAACCGCCCGCGCCCTCGACCTCATCCTCAACCAAGGCCCTCTCGCCCGCCGCATGCTCAAGGCCGCGCCCGCTCCCGCCGCCCCCTCCGATCTCCTTCCCCTTTACCGCGAACTGTGCTCCTGCCTCGCCGCCAACCGACCCTTCTCCCCGTGACCACCCCCCGCAACTTGGCCCTCCTCTTCACCTGCGAACACGGCGGCAACGACATCCCTCCGCCCCTCGCCCACCTTTTCCCCCGCGCCCGCTCCGTCCTGTCCAGCCACCGGGGCTTTGACCTTGGCATCCTTCCCATCGCCACCGCCCTCGCCCGCGAACTTCACGCCCCCCTCATCACCTCCACGGTCAGCCGCCTCGTCTGCGACCTCAACCGATCCCTCCATTCCCCCACCCTCTTCTCCGAATTCACCCGCGGCCTTTCCGCCTCCGGACGCAACCATCTGCTCGACCTCTACTACCACCCATTCCGTCGCGACGTCGTCGCCGCCATCGAACACATCCTTCACAACGGCGGGATCGTCATCCACCTCTCCATCCACTCCTTCACCCCGGTATGGAAAGGCAAAACCCGCCCCACCCACATCGGTTTGCTCTACGACCCCGCCCGCCCCCGCGAAGTCCAGTTCGCCCGGACTTGGCGGGCCCGCCTCCCCCCCCCCCCCCCCCCCCTTCCCCTCCCACCACAACCCCCCCTACCGGGGCCCTCCCAACGCCCCCTCCCCCCCCCCCCTTCCCCCCCCCCGCCCC
>DAOLCW010000137.1:0-7834 GCA_035327665.1 Kiritimatiellia bacterium | reverse complement strand
CGCGCCCGCGGTCAAACAGCCGGAAGCCCGCCTTGCGCTCCACCTCCTGAATGCTCCGGGAAAGCGCGGGCTGGCTCATGTGCAGCACCTTCGACGCCTTGGCAAAACTTCCCTCCGTGGCGATCGCCGCCACCTGCCGCATTTCCCGCACGTCAATGGTCATGCCGTTTGGTTATCGAATCCCGGGAATGATTGCAACCGGCAAATGTTGCGCCCCGCGACCGGGGATTTGAGCTGGAACCGGCGGGACATCCGGGTCACCCCGGTCGGATCCATGGGCTTGGAGCGGGCAAAATCATCGAGCAGCATGCGCTCCACCTGTTGGTTGAAGCCGGCATCGATCACCATGGAGCGTCTCCGGCAGAAGCGCGAAGTTGGACGTTGAAGCGAATCGCTCACCCTCACGTTACATGATTAGCGGGTTTTTCGTTCGCAAATCGCTAAAACGGGAAAAGTCGCGGTCTGCCGTCCAGAGTTCGCGCACGCCATGGTGGAGGCACAATGCGGCAATGCGGGCATCATGCACTTTGGGGCCGCAACTTTTTGCGGCATGAGCCACATGCTTGAGCGTTTCCCAATAACCAGGGCCTTCCGATAGCAAGCGGCATGAGGGCGCCTCAAGCCAAACCGCCATGGCTTGGAGCGCCTTGAAGAGCGGAGTGGGCGGGTCATAAATACGTGGATGGGTCACGATCGCAACAAATTCATGGATGCAGGGCCAGGGTATGGCCCACGCCGCATCCTGTTCGGCCAACTGAACAAGCGACTCGCGTGCTTGGTCATGAAATTCGGAGTCTTCCCGGTGGGCATAAACCAGGAGATTGGTATCGACCGCAATCATGATCCCCGCCCCGAGTAAACGGCATCACGCAGTTGATTCCAATCGGCCCCGGAGTATTCGGGCGAAAGACCATTTCCTTTCATGGTCAAGGGAACAACCTTTCGCCGTTCCGTGGACTGGGCCTCATCCAGCACTTTGGACAAACCCTCCTCGACCAAATTGCGCAAGGTCGTCTTCCGGCTACGGGAAAGTTGCTTGGCCCGATTAAGAATATGGTCGGATAGCTCAATTGTTGTTTTCATACATATTAGTTTACCCATATACCCATACAGCGTCAACGGTGGTGAATGTCTTAACCCAGGCTAACCACCGCCTGCCCAAAGCGAATTCACCTCCGGCGGGCAGCGCTCAACATGCATCATGATGCGGATGGGGGCATCGCCCCTCCCCACATGCCATCCCGAAACCTCATCGATCCGCGCGGAAGGTGGCTACGACCATGTCCTTGTTGCGCAGCATCAACTCATCCCCATGCACGTGAAAGCCATCGACCTCCCGCAATACCTTGGCAAACGACTGCTCCAACTCCATCCGCTCCGGAGGCCCGGCCATGCGGGTACTCGCCAGTTGTCCCATCATGACCCGGTCATGGACGAGGGCGTAACTGCCGGTCATCCGGTTGACCCCGCCAAAGATGGCCAGCCGGCCACCCCTCGAAAAGGTCATGGTGGGCGGCGCCTCGCTATCGATCTCTTCCCCATTCAACGATACCAGCGTCCACGCCTTGTCGACCGCGGTATTAAGGGTGGCTTGGCAACACACATGGGCCCGCCAGGCATAGGTCGCGTCCGCATCATCGGAGGAGGGCGTCGCCACCGGAAGGTTGCCGGGGTCCGGATAAATCGTGCGGCCCTCCTTGATGGTCTGCACCACCTTGATGTCTTTGATCTCCATCGGATCGACCTGGACCGGATCGCGGTCGAGGATCACCAGGTCGGCCAGCTTGCCCACCTCCAGCGAGCCTTTGCGATCCTCTTCGCCATACTGTTCCGCAACCCATAGGGTCATGGTCTTCAGCCCCTCGTAGGCGCTGACCCGCTGGTCGCCGCCGATTACCTCGCCCGATCGCGAGACGCGGTTGACCGCCGACCACAACTGAAACAGTTGATCGAGGGGGGCGACGACAAAGTCGGTATGATTCCCCGGCCGCAAACCGGCGTCGATGGCATCGCGCATCGGACTGATATACGCGGCCTGCTCTGGCCCGCGGTTGGCCTGGTGGGCATCGGCAAAATAATAGGTGTGCAGGGTATAAAAAGACGGACGGATGCCGTAGTCCACGAATTTAGGGATGTGGTCTTCCCGCATAAACTGGGTATGGATCGTGGTCACATTCCACGGACGGCTGAAGTCGCCGTCGCGGGCATGTTCATACGCGCGCAGAAACAGGTCGATCGCCGCGTCGCCATTGCAATGGACATTTAGCGGCACATTCATCTCGTAAACTCGCTTGAAGGCTTTCATCACCAAGTCTTCGGGAAACGTCGGTTCCCCCACCCAGTTGTCCTCGCCGCCCGGACCGCCGGTCAGGTAAGGCGTGGTAAAGAAGGCGGTTCGGCCCTGCGGGGAGCCGTCGAGGGTGATCTTGATCCCGCCGATCTTAAAGTTGCGGTCATAGGCGCCCCATCGCTCAAGGGGGATCTCGGCGAGGACGTTTTCCACGTCGGTGATGAACGGAAACGCAATGACGTCGATGATATTGGCTCCGGCCGCAGAGGCCCGCATCATGGTTTGAAGTTGCGGCAAGTGGGTCGCACCCTCATGACCGGTGGTGATCCCGGTCTCGGCGTACAGCATCTGGGCGGCGCGGGTAAGTTCGATTTCCTGCCGGGCGGTCATCGGCTCGCTTTTCTCAATCACCGGTAAAAAGGCGGTCTCCATGATCAAGCCCCACGGCTCGTCGGTGCCGGGCTTGCGAACGATCACCCCGCCGGGCGGAGTCTTGGTTTCGGCGCTGATGCCATACTTCTCCAAGGCCAGGCTGTTGAGCACCCCGCCATGCATCGAGACATGATCCACCCGCACGGGATTCTCCGGGAACGCCTCGTCGAGGTCGTCCCGGTTGAGCAGACGGCCCTCCGGCATGACGGTGTCATCGTACCCATACGCCAGAATCATCTCGCCCGGCTGGATGTTGCGCTCGGCGGCAAACTTCTTGAGCTCGGCGAGGATGCTCGGAACATCTTTCCCCGGCCCGGCCGGAGGGGCGTACAGCTTGCACTGGTTCGCCACCAGCAATGCGTTGATGTAGTGGCTATGACTGTCGAGAAAACCGGGCAGGAGCGCCTTGCCTTCGAGATCCACGATCTCGGTCGCATCGGTCTTGAGTTCGAGCGCCTCATCCTTGTCGCCGACGAATACGATCTTCCCGCCGGCCACCACCAGTGCCTCGACATACGCCGGCTCATCACCGGCCATAGTGAGGATCGAGCCGTTGTGGTAAATCGTGTCTGCGGCGAAGGCAGGTAGGGCATGGCCAAGGCCAAGCATCAAGGAAAGGGTCGCTACGTAGTTTTTCATCATCGTTGATCTTTCGTCGTTTCGTTTATCTCGCGTGGCTTGCCGGAGGCCATCGGGTTCATTCAGTCATTCTCCTTTGGGGGCCTCGGCGGCTCACCGGGACGGTTCGCCCTACCCCGAGTCCCCCCAATCAACATGAAAAAACGGGTAGGGCGAGGCGTCCCTGCCGAGCCGCGATCCAGATCGGAGGCATCATGAGAATGGCTGGAGTTCATTCGAATGATTTCCCTTCATGATCTCCTTCATTTTCAGGCGGTTACAAATGCTTTTGGTTGGAATCCTATAGATCTTGAATCTCCGTCTTAAGGTCAGGGACATCCATCACACACCGGAATCCAATATGACTGGAACCGGTATCGGGCGGGGTGCCCCGCCGGGCCGCGGGGCGGTAGCTTTCGCAGTAAGCTGGATGACATAAAAAGGATCCGCCCTTGGTCACGCGTCGCAGCGCTCCCGGCGCGGTGGGTGGCGAGGGATCCCCGTAGACCAGCTTTTCAGGCGTATCGAGATCCGGTCCGGCCGGATTGCAACACACCCCGCCCTCGTCCTGCCGGGACGCAAAGGTGGCGGCATGATAGATGTCGGAGCACCAATTCCAGACATTTCCCGCCATATCAAAGAGTCCGTAGCCATTGGCGGGAAAACGGCCCACCGGGGACGTTCCCGTGAATCCATCTTCAGCCGTGTTACGATAAGGGAAATCGCCATCCCATCGATTGACCATGATGCGGCCATCCGGACGCTCTTCCTCGCCCCACGCGTAGCGGGCGCCCTCCAAGCCGCCCCGCGCGGCAAATTCCCATTCCGCCTCGGTGGGCAATCGTTTCCCCGCCCAGGTGGCATAGGCCACCGCATCTTCCCACGCGACCTGCACCACCGGATGATTCATACGGTCTTCGATCAAACTGCCCGGACCCTCCGGATTCCGCCACGTCGCCCCCGAAGTCCAATGCCACCATGCATCCATGCGACGTAAATCCACCGGTCCTTGCGTCGGCCGAAACACCAGCGATCCCGGGGCCAGCATCTCATCCGGCGGCTTGGGCGTCCCCGGCGGGAGTTGCTGTCTCAATTCCTCCCAGTCCACCGGCCGCTCCGCCACCGTCAGGTATCCGGTTGCCTCGACAAACCGTGCATACTCCTCATTGGTGACGGGGTGCACATCCATCAAAAACGGGTCAACCCGAACCCGGTGAACCGGCCGCTCGTTCACAAAGGCCCACGGGTCCTCCGACCCCATCAGAAACTCACCGCCCGGAATCAACACCATGCCTTCCCGCGCCTCGGCTTGGGCGTGGAAAGCGATGATCGCCTGATGGGTCTCGGTGTCGGCCCCCGAAGGCGAGGGATCAGCAGCCTGGGCGAGGGTGGCCTCGAGGGCCAACCCACACACAAGCAGGATGAGGACAGATTTCGTCATGGGCATTCTCTTGGGACCGATTTGCAGGATACTCGCAAGACAGGCTGAAGCAAGAACAGTCCGTGCCCACTCATTCCAGATTTTCGCATTATGGCTTCCTCAGCCCTTTCATCCTACAATATATGCTGACAAATGAGGTAGGGCGAAGCGTCCCGCTGAGCCGTGAGTTCGAACAGGAGTGCATCATGAGAATGGCTGCACTCCTGTTCGCTCCTTCGGCATCTTCACCATGCTTTGAATCACCACTTTCAGGTCGTCCACGTTAGGTGAAAAAATCGGCTATATCGGAGAAAACTCTTCAAAACTCGCCCGTCCACTATCGCTGTTGTACACGGCCACGCTTGTACTCTTGCCGCCGACACTGCTCGTTGCGTTTCTGAATGGCCGGAAAGCAAATCTCTTGGCGATCGTGATGATCGTCCATTTTTCTCTCTATGTTTTCTTTGGAAGCTACTTTCATCCACACGGATTTGGACATGACAGCCACCCTTGGCTGTGGCCCACGTTGCTCACGGTCACATCCGTTTTCGTAGCAGGATTATGGTGGAACTATAAACTGGCCATACAAATGCCTTCAGATTCCCGTCGCACTTGTTGACCAGAATGGTTTCTGCCATAGTACGCCCCCATGCCCGAAGACACGCCAGAGTCCTTGATCATCATCGCCGGTCGCGGCGATTACCCCAAGCAGCTTGCCGCCTCCGCCCGCAAGCAGGGGGTGCGTCGCCTTGCCGCCCTCGCGTTTCGCGGCGAGACCGACCGGGACATGGCGGGGTTGGTCGACGAGATCGCCTGGGTCCGCGTCGGCCAGCTCGGCGCGGCGTTTGAGGCCATGGCCGGGTTCGGCATTCCCCGTGCGGTGATGGCCGGCCAAATCAAACCCACCCACCTTTTCCGGATGCGGATGGATGGAGAACTGATCCACTTGCTCGCCCGCTTGAAGGAACGAAACGCCCACTCCATCTTCGGAGCGATCGGCGATGCCCTCGGCGAGCGGGGAATCGAACTCCTCCCCGCCAACCGGTTCATGGAGTCCAACCTCACCACCCCCGGCGTCCTCACCACCCGCCAACCCACCCCGACCGAACTCGAAGACCTCGCCCTCGGCCTCCGCGTCGCCAAAGCGACCAGCGGCCTCGATATCGGCCAAACCGTCGTCGTGAAACAGGGCACCATCCTCGCCGTCGAAGCCTTCGAAGGCACCGACAAAACCATCGTCCGGGCCGGCAAGGTCGGCGGCCCCGGAGCTGTCGTGGTCAAGGTCGCCAAGGCCGGGCACGACCACCGCTTCGACCTCCCCGTCATCGGCATGCGCACCCTTGCCATGCTTCGCAAAGCCAAAGCCTCCGTCCTCGCTATGGAAGCCGGACGCAGCATCCTCCTCGAACCCGAACGCTGCCAGGCCGAGGCCGACCGCCGCCGCATCACCCTTCTCGCCTTCGACCCGGAAACCTTCACCCCAACCCAGGATCCAGCATGACCTCCTCCCCCCTCCGCGTCGGCGTGATCGGCGTCGGCAGCCTCGGCATCAACCACGCCCGCATCTACGCCTCCCTCCCCGAATGCACCCTCGCCGGCATCCTCGACGCCGACCCCGAACGGGCCCAACACGTCTCCGAAACCTACAACGTGCCCGCCTTCTCCTCCCTCGATGCCCTCCTCGACCACATCGACGCCGCCAGCGTCGTCGTTCCCACCCACCTCCACTACGACGTCGCCTCCCAACTCATCCGCGCCGGCAAGCACCTCCTCGTTGAAAAACCCATCACCGCCACCACCTCCGAGGCCGAGGATCTCGTCAAACTCGCCGGCGAAGCCAACGTCATCCTCCAAGTCGGCCACATCGAACGCTTCAACCCGGTCATGGAATACCTCGAAGCCACCGCCCGGAATCCCCGCTTCATCGAAGCCCATCGCCTCGCCCCCTACCCGCCCCCCCGCGAAGGCATCCACCCCCGAGGCACCGAGGTCAACGTCGTCCTCGACCTCATGATCCACGACCTCGAAGTCATCCTCCACCTCGTCCGCTCCCCCCTCCGCGAGGTCCGGGCCGTCGGCGTGCCCGTCCTCAGCCCCACCGAAGACATCGCCAACGTCCGCCTCGAATTCGCCAACGGCTGCGTCGCCAACGTCACCGCCAGCCGCATCAGCCCCGAGCGCATGCGCAAAATCCGCGTCTTCCTCGACGACGCCTACATCTCCCTCGACTACCAAAAGCAAGCCGGCGAAGTCTTCCGCCATCTTCCCACCGGCATCGACCGCTCCGACGTCCCCATCGAAAAAGGCGAACCCCTCGCCAACGAACTCCGGGCCTTCGTCACCTGCGTCGCCCATCGCGGCACCCCCAAGGTCAGCGGCGAACACGCCGCCGAAGCCCTTAAACTCGCCGCCCACATCACCCAGCTCATGCGCACCCGCCGCGCCGCCTCCCGCTAATGGACGAAGCGCCCCACCTCATGATCGTCGCCGGAGAAGTCTCCGGCGACATGCACGCGGCCTCCCTCGTCCGCGAACTCAAACGCCTCCAGCCCGGCCTCCGCCTCACCGGCATCGGCGGCCCCGCCCTCGCCGCCCACGGCATGACCCTCCACTACCACATCCGCGACATGGCCGTCCTCGGCCTTTGGGAAGTCCTCAAACGCTACCTCTTCTTCCGCCGCGTCTTCCGCGATATGATCCGCCGCGCCGAACACGACCGCCCCCACGCCGTCCTCCTCGTCGACTACCCCGGCTTCAACCTCCGCCTCGCCCGCGAACTTCATCGCCGCCGCATCAAGATCCTCTACTACGTCTGCCCCCAAGTCTGGGCCTGGCACCGCTCCCGCATCCCCGCCATGGCCGCCACCCTCAATCGCCTCCTCGTCATCTTCCCCTTCGAGGTCGACGTCTTCAAAGACACCTCCCTCCCCGTCGACTACGTCGGCCACCCCCTCGTCGACGAAATCCGCCACACCCTCGCCACCCCGCCCGCTCCCCTCCCCCAGCCCCAACACCCCCCCGCCCCCCCTCCCCCCGGGAGCCCCCCCCCGGAAAACCGACGCCTCCCCCCCCCC
>DAOLCW010000136.1:0-7839 GCA_035327665.1 Kiritimatiellia bacterium | reverse complement strand
AGGGAAGAGTAGTAGAGCGGCTTGGGGGGTGATTTCCAAGGTTTGGAAACGAAATGTACATGGTTTTCCAAGGTTTGGAAATCCTCGTTCGGGGGTGAGGGTCTCGAACACGGATGCCGCGCCAAGTTTGTTCGCTCCGCGCGATGGGACGGATCAGGCGAGGGGTTGGACGGGTTGGTTGGCGGAGGCGATGCGGTGGATGCGGTGGCGGCGGTCGAAGGTGATGTCGAGGCGTCCGAGGACGACGCCGGCATGGCCGACTTGGGAGATGAGGGTAGGGGATTTTCCGGGAAGTTCGATGATTTCGGGTTCGGGCATGAGGGTGTGGGTGTGGCCACCGATGATGATGTCGATGTCGGGCACGGCGTGGGCGAGGTCGCGGTCGCCGAATTGGCCGGAGGGATTGATGTAGCCAAGGTGGCTGAGGCAGATGACGAGGGAACAGGCGCCGGGGCCGCGGAGGAAGTTGACCATGTTTTCAGCGGTGGTGGCGGGATCGAGGTAGGTGACACCTTCGTGGAGGGGAGGGAGGACAAGGCCCTCGAAGTCGATGCAGAGGCCGAAGAAGCCGATGCGGATGCCGTCGACGACGCGGATGAGGTAAGGACGGGTGAGGGCGCCCATGGCGGGGGCACCGGAGAAGTCGAAGTTGGAGGAGAGGATGGGGAAGTTGGCTTCGGGGGCGACGTTGACGAAGCCTTGGACTTTGTTGTCGAATTCGTGGTTGCCGAGGGTGGAGGCGTCGTAGCCCATCATGGACATGAGGCGGTAGTCGAGGGCGCCGTGGTAGAAGTTGAAGTAGGGAGTGCCTTGAAAAACATCGCCGGCATCGAGGAGGAGGCTGTGGGGATTTTCCTGGCGGATGCGGCGGATGAGGGCGGCGCGACGGGCGACGCCGCCGAGTCCGGCGTAGAGTCCAGCGCCTTGGGGGAAGGGATCGATGCGGGCATGGGTGTCGTTGGTGTGCATCAAGGTGATGGTTTTCGCGGAGGCGAGGCCGGGTCCGGCGAGGAGGGAGCGGGGTCCGGCGAGGCCGAGGCCGGCGCCGGCGAGGGCGACGTGTCGAAGGAAGGCGCGACGGGAGATCATGGGAGTTCCTCCCAGCGTCCGTCGAGGCCGCCGTGGATGAGGTCGATTCGGGAAAGTTCGTCGATGAGGGCTTCGCGGATGAGGACGCCGGTGTCGATGCGCTCGAGGTAGTCCCAGAGGGTGGGCATTTCGCCGCCGCCGTCGGCGAGCCAGTTGTTGGTGACGAGCCAATACATGCGGGAGGGATCGATGGGTTCGCCGTTGATAAGGAGGTCGACGGGTTGTCGGTTGCGCAGGGTCATGCGGGCGCCGCTGTAGGGTTCGCCGCCATACGCGGCGATTTCCTCGAACAACCGGGTCATTTGGTCGCCGGAATAACGGAGGACGGTGAAGTAGTTTTCAAACGGCATGAGTTCGTAGACGGTTCCGACGGTGATGGTGCCTTGAGGAAGGGTGATGCGGAGTCCGCGCCAGTTGATGAGGGCGAGGTCGACGTGGTGACCGACGGTTTCGCGGGTGTGGAGGCGGATGAGGTCGGCGACAAGGTTGCCGAGAGGGCTTTCGGGCTGACCGATAGGTAGGGCGACGGGGTTTTGGGTAAGGGGGCGACTCATTTCCTCTTCAAGTTTGGCGGTATAGGGGAGGATGTAGGCGTGGATTTCTTGATGGATTCCTATGGATTCGTCGACCCGGATGTAGTCGTGGGTAGAGGCGGGGAGGTTGGGTTCGAGGGTGGCTACAGAAATCGTCCGGGTGGTCGTACAGGCGGAGGTGATGGCGAGAAGGCAACCGACCAGCATCAAGCTGCGGGCCGGGACGATCCTTGATGAATGAGAACACCGCATGGAGAGAATAGGGGAGGCTTGCTAACGCTGCGCTAACAATGTCGGGCTAGTTGGGGGAGAATGCAAACCAAATCGGGCGGTTGCGAACTTCGAGGTGCGGGGCGTGACCGAGGTAAATTTTAGTAAATTTTTTTAACCGGGCCACATGTAATTTTCTTAATTTCCTCATCAACATAGCTTTATCAATTTTTACACCACCAGATAAAACGCTTGAACAGTCAAGCGTTTTAATCAATGTTTGTGGTTATGAAAACTTTGCGTGTTTTTTCGATTTGTGGGCTGGCGGTATGGTTGGCTGGTTCGGTGGTTGCGGCGGTGGAGTCCGGGGGTCCGGTGATGCTGGGCGGGAGGAATCCGGTGAGCTTGGGGCGGTTGCCGGCGAGCGAATTTTCGGAGCGTCTTGCGTCGTTGCCGGCGGGGGCGCAGGCACGGGCGATCGGTTGGTTGAACTCGTTTGAGTTTCCCGAGGAGGACGTGCATGCGTTGCATGTGGATCACGAGGGGGGGATTTGTTACGTGTGCAACTTCACGCCTGCGGTAATGGATGAGGGGCGGGAGGAACCGATGCCGATGGGGGCGCTGGCGGCTGCGGTGCCGGTGTCTCCGTTTCCGGATTCGTTGAAGTTCAACAGCCGTCCGGGAGCGACGAATGTGATCTATCTGAATTTCGGGGGGACAAATATTTCTGGAACAGCGTGGAATACGAGTGAAGGGGTGTCGACGTTTCATACCTTGCCGTTCAGTCTGGATGCGGACTATGCGACCTTCAGCGGTGAGGAGCAGTTGATGATCAAGCGGGTGTGGAAGCGGGTGGCGGAGGACTTTGCTTCGTTTGATGTGAATGTGACGACGGAGCCACCAGTGGTGTGGACAAGGAATACGGCGCTCGCGTTGATCACGAGGAATACGGATGCTCTAGGCCAGAATAATCCGTGGCCGAATGCCGGAGGTGTGGCGTATGTGGGGGTTTATGGTACGTCATGGAATGCGACGTATCGTCCGGCGTGGGTTTATCATAACAATGTTGGCGACCGGGCGGACAACATCGCGGATGTGACGTCGCATGAAATCGGTCACAACCTCGGGTTGGCGCATGACGGGCAGACGGGAGGGATTGAGTATTATGGGGGGCATGGAGGGGGAAGTTCGGAACCGCTGAGCTGGGGACCAATCATGGGGACGAGCTACGGCCGGAATATTTCCCAGTGGTCGAAGGGGGAGTATCATCTCGCGAATAACTTTCAGGATGACATGGCGATCATGGCATCGTTGATGGGGTATCGGCCCAAGGTAACGGGGTCGACCCCGGGTACCGCGACACCGTTGGTGGTGGTGGATAACACGATCCGGGCAACGACGCCGGAAACCGATCCGGCGAATGCGAATCAGGTCAACAAGGGCGTGATCCGCCAGTCGACGGATGTGGATGTTTGGTCGTTCACGGCAGCGGCGGGGGCGGTGAATCTTGTGGTTCGGCCCTTTGAGAGTACGCGGGTGTACACGAGCTGGCGTCACGACACGCAAGGGGGCAACCTGCATGTTCGGGCGGCGTTGCTGGATGCTTCGGGGAATGAGCTGTTGGTGAGCGCGCCGGGGGATGTGACGTTTGCCCAGGTGCAGGGGACGGTTCCGGCGGGAACGTACTTTTTGCGGGTGGAAGGCATGGGGGTGGGGAATCCATACCATCAGGATGTGTCGCTCCGCAGTGGCTACACAGACTATGCGAGTGTGGGTCAGTATTTCATCACCGGGGCGGTCGCGCAGACGGTTTCGTATGTGAAGACCTATGATCAGGTCTATTTCCGGGGGACGGCAAATGGGTGGGGGACGTTGGGGATGACGTTGGTCAGCAATTACACGTGGCAAACCGAAGCGGTGTTCAGCGGGGCGGCGAGCGACCGGTTCAAGTTCGATGTGAACGGGGATTGGGCGTTGAATTTCGGGGACAACAACAACGACGGGATCGCCGATCAGAACGGGAACGATATTGCGATAACCCAGGGTGCGGGGACGTACCGGATTTGGTTCCACGATCAGAGCCGCCGCTATGGGGTCACGAAGTTGGTGGCCAATCTGCCGCCGGTGGCGAATGCAGGCCCGGACCGGACGACGTTCCAGATGGAAGAGGTGCTGCTGGACGGGTCGGGCTCGTATGATCCGGATGGTCAGATTGCAAGCTACCGGTGGTCTCTGGTGCCGGGGCAGTTTCAGGGTCCGATCGTGATGTTCAATACGAATGCGTCGATCGCAACGCTTCAATGGGCGGCGCCCACGGCGGCAAGCCGCACGGCGTTGGTGCAGTTGGTGGTGACCGATAACGATGGTGCCTCTGCGACGTCGACGGTGCAGGTGACTCAGACCTCGACGGTGGTGTACAATAAGACTTACGACCAGATGTACTTCCGGGGCACGGCCAACAGTTGGGGAACCTCGGCGATGACGTTGGTGAGCAATTATACGTGGCAGATCGAAGCGGTGTTCGGCGCCGGTGGTTCGGAGCGGTTCAAGTTTGATGTGAACGGGGATTGGTTGCTTAATTTTGGCGACAACAACAACGACGGGATCGCCGATCCGAGCGGGAACGACATCGTGATTGCCCAGGGGGCGGGAACTTACCGGATTTGGTTCCACGATCAAAGCCGCCGTTACGGGGTGACGAAGTTGGTGGTCAATCAACCGCCGGTCGCGGATGCGGGCCCGGACCGGACGGTACCGCTGGCGGGGGGAACCGCCGCGCTTGACGGATCGGGCTCCTACGATCCGGATGGCCACATTGCCAGTTTCTCCTGGACCCAGCTTGCAGGTCCAACAGTGTCGATCAACAATCCCGGGACCCCGTTTGCCTCGGTCAACCTGCCGCCCCGATCGTCGGCGGAGACGTTTGCCTTCCGGCTGACGGTGATCGACAACGAGGGCGCTTCGGCTTCGGATACCATGGTGGTGACCCAGGCCGGGGGCGGGTTTCAGAAGACGTATGATCAGGTGTACTTCCGTGGCACGCCCAATGGGTGGGGGACACTGGGCATGAGTTTGGTCAGCAATTATGTCTGGGAGGCTGAAGTGACGGTGGGGGGAGGTTCCAATGAGCGGTTCAAGTTTGACGTGCATGGGGATTGGTCGCTGAATTTTGGCGACAATAACAACGATGGAATCGCCGATCAAAGCGGCAACGACATCTTCTTTACCCAGGGATCGGGAACGTATGTGGTCCGTTTCCATGACCAATCCCGCCGGTATTGGGTGCAACGAACGGGTGGCGGGTTCCAGTCGAGCTATTCCACCATGACCATGGCGGGCACGTTCAACAGTTGGAATCCGGCGGCGAACAACATGCAATTGGTGGCGGACTACACCTGGCAGGTGGATCTGCTGTTCATGGCGGGTGCGTCGGTGCAGTTCAAGTTCACCGCGAACGGGGGGTGGGCCCAGAACTGGGGGATCAACAATCAGGGATCGTCGGTGGCACCGTTCCAGGCCACAGTGGTGGCGGGGGCGGGGAACATCCTGCTCAACAACATCCAGACCGGGACCCACCGGATCACCTTCAATGAGCAGAGCCGGTCCTTAAGCGTGAGCAGATTGTCAGGAGTCAGCGCGATGGGGTTGCCGATCCGCGAATTGACGCCGTGGGAGCGCTATTACGGGATCGATCTCCTGGTCAACGAGCAGTGGCAGGAGGATCCGGATGAGGATGGATTGAACAACCTTGAGGAAATGTACCACGACACCAACCCGTTCGCGTCGGATACGGACGGGGACGGGATGAGCGATCTGGAGGAGATTGTCGCCGGCACCAATCCGTTGCAGGGTGTGGATTATTTCGGGGTGTCGCTGGGGCGGGGACCGGATGGATTGACGTTGGTGTGGCCGGTTGCTCCAGGCCGGGTGTATGCGGTGCAAGGTTTGACGGTGGACGGGTCGGAATGGACAACCTTGGATGTGAGCGCCCATGAGGGGGATGATCGGGAAAGTCATGAAGCCTCCGCGGATGGCTGGGTGGCTGACGGGTATATGACGTTCCGGGTCGAGGTCGCGTATCCGGGCCGGGAGGACTAACCGGCGGGGGGGGCCGGCTCTGAAGCACCGGGTGTCGATGGGGATGCGTCAGGATGAGGGGCGGCGGACGACGAAGAATTCGTAGGCGTGGAAGTCGGAATACTTTCGGTGCATGTCCGGCTTTTTCCACGATTGGAAATGGAGCGGAGGTGGATTAGGATGTGGGGATTGAACCTTTAACCCATGGAGTTGTTTATGGAGCGCACAGTTATTTTTGCGGCGGATGCTGGAAAGCCGATCGGTCCTTACAGTCAGGCGATCGCAGCGAAGGGGCGGCTGATGTTTTTGTCGGGGCAGATTCCGCTGGATCCGGTGACGGGGCAGTTGGCAGCGACGGATGTGGGGGGTCAGACGCGGCGGGTGTTGGAGAATATCAAGGCGATCCTGCTGGAGGCGGGGACGTCGTTTGACCATGTGGTGAAGTCGACGGTGTTTTTGAAAAACATGGAGGACTTTCCGGTGATGAATCCGATTTATGCCGAGTATTTTACGAGCGATGCGCCCCCGGCACGTTCGACGATCGAGGTGGCCCGGCTACCCAAGGATGTGTTGGTGGAGATTGAGTGTGTGGCGTTGATCCCGGATTGAGGGGGAACGCTTGAGGACGTGTCCGGTCATGCCTCCGCCGCGGTCGTTGGAACCGGCGGAGGGGGAGGTCGTGGCGATCGGGGGATGGCGCTGGAAGGAGGGGTGTCCGTTTGAGGGGGGAGGTGAGGAGCTGGGGTCGGCACCGTGGGGGGAGGTTGAGGCGAGGCGGGTGGAGGATCTGCCGGATCAGGGATATCGATTGAGGGTAGCCGGGAGGGAGGCGGTTATCGAGGCGGGGTCGGCGACGGGGTTCAGGTATGGGTGGGTTACGCTGGGGCAATGGACACGGGCTCATCGGAAAGGGGTGCCGCCGGTAAGGATCGAGGATTGGCCGGATTTTCCGGTGCGGGGGATCATGTTGGATATCAGCCGGAACAAGGTTCCGACGATGGCGGCGCTGAAGGAACTGGTGAGGGAGGTGGCGGGGTGGAAGATCAATCACCTGCAGCTCTACACGGAGCATACGTTCGCTTACCGGAATCATCGGGAAGTGTGGAAGGACGCGAGCCCGATGACGGCGGAGGAGATTCGGGATCTGGCGGGGTGGTGCCGGGAATGGGGGATCGAGCTGGCCCCGAACCAGAATTGTTTTGGGCATTTGACGACGTGGCTGAAGTTGCCGGGGTACCGGCATTTGGCGGAATGTCCAGAGGGGTTTGTAACGCCTTGGGGGGAGCGACGGAAGGGGCCGTTCAGTTTGAATCCGCTTCATCCGGGAAGTCTGAAGCTGGTGGAGGAGTGGCTGGATGAATTGTTGCCACTGTTTGAGAGCGGGCGGGTGAACGTGGGGTGTGATGAGACATTCGACCTCGGGCAGGGGGCAAGTGCGGAGGCGTGCCGGGAGCGGGGCAAGGGACGGGTGTATCTGGAGTATGTAAAAAGGTTGGAGGAGTTGGTGTCGAAGCGGGGGTTCCGGATGATGTTCTGGGGGGACATTATTCTAAAACACCCGGAGTTGATCCCGGAGCTACCGCAGGAGGTCATCGCGCTGAACTGGGGATACGAGGCGAATCATCCGTTTGAGAAAGAGTGTGCGGCGTTCGCGGAGGCGGGGGTGCCGTTTTGGGTGTGTCCGGGTACGTCGATGTGGAACAGCATCACGGGGCGGCACGGGAATGCGATGGCGAATCTGGAGGGGGCGGCCCGGGAGGGGCGGCGTCATGGGGCGGAAGGGTTTTTGATTACAGAATGGGGGGATAATGGGCATTGGCAACCTTGGACATTCAGCCGGATTCCGTTGCTGGCGGGGGCGGGATTTGGCTGGAACGGGGAGGGGATGGCGACGGTGGATCTGGCCGGGGTGGTGGCGCAGACCGGATGC
>DAOLCW010000135.1:0-7927 GCA_035327665.1 Kiritimatiellia bacterium | reverse complement strand
AGAAGTCGAGTACGATTAGGATTGCGATTAGGAGGGGGAGGGTGTTGGGGTGGGAAGGGTGTGGGAGGTTGAGGAAGGTGGGGTGGTGGTTATGGGGGTAGGTTTTGTTTAGAGGGGTGGGTGGAGCGGGCGGGGTTCAAAGCGGCACTGAGGTGCCGCACTCCAAAAGGGGTGGGGTGATGATGGTCACGGTCGCGCGGGGCGGTAGGTGTACGAGTAAGGAAAGAGAGTGAAATCGTACTCGTACACTTGCTCTTACACTCGAGTCGTGAGGGGAGGCATGATGGTTTTGTGCGCCAATGCTTTGCTTACGGATGCGGGGTCGGCCAGTTTCCAATCTCCTTTGGGGTCGGGAACCATCTTGGGATAAAGGATCATTCCGTTCTCGCCCTTGATCCTCACAAGGGGTGGCTTGGGTGGCGGCTTCATCCGGGGAGTCTCTCCTCTCCGGACAAGGGATTCAAGCTGATTGATGCGGCGACTCGGTGACCGCCAAGGATTCTTTTGAGCCGCGTGGGTTTCCGTGAGTCTGTATTTGCACCCACGAGCCTAATTAGCCGAAATTGTTGGTTCGGTCGTTCTCCATTGCCTGAATTGCTGAAAGAGCAAGCACCAGGAAAGCCACCGAACTTCGAGAATAAAAAAACCCCAGGCGCAGGGTAGCGGCTGGGGCAGGTTGCAATGCAGTGCCTGCGAATAAATCTTGTTGCGTAAAACCCACAAGCACGGATTGATTACACTGGTCCAAGACTATGCAATTCGGCATATTTGTCAACGCGCAAACTGCGGTACGCGGTAATTCATGCGCACAAACGTTGGAAACAGGAGGTATGCAATGAAGATCATCGGGCTTGATGTGGGGACGAATTCAGTTGGTTCGGCTTGGATCGACACTGGAAACGGGCTCATCCATACCGGAGTTTCTATTTTCCCCGCCGGAATTGAAGCTTCTAGCGAGCGAGGAAGGGGTGATCCGAAAAACCAGGCGCGGCGTAGAGCCAGGCAAACCCGCCGCAGAATCCAGCGACTAGCCCTTCGCAAGAAGAAGCTGCGGGAGGTTCTTGTTCAACACGACTTGTTACCTGGTGATGCCATTCAACGAAAAGCCTTGTTCGATCACCCTACGATCACTCCATGGCACTTGCGGCGCAAGGGCCTTTACGAGGAACTGACTCCCTACGAATTTGGAAGGGTCCTTACCCATTTGAATCAACGCCGGGGAACCCTCGGTGTTCGCGTCGAGCCTCATGAGGAGGCAGACGAGGCAACCGGCAAAAAACCGAAAGATGAGGCGGAAAAAGAAAAACAAAGCACCAAAGAGGGCATTGTTCGCGCCATGAAGTGGCTGAATGGACGAACCTTTGGTGAAGCGATGGCCGAAAAGTTGGACAGCCTTCAGATCCAAGCGAACAATCTTAAGAAAGGAAACTTTTCGCCTACTCCCATTCGCAATCGCAACAAAAGCTATGAGTACATCGCGGATCGAAGCATGATCCACGATGAATTTCAGCGCTTGTGGAAGAAGCAATCATCTTTCAAAGGGCCTCTTGCCCCACTCCTCACCGATGACTTGCGATCCCTCCTCGACCAGCCTGACCCCAGTCAGTATGGCGACGCACAGATCTGGCGCTATGGAGGGATCTTGTTCGGGCAGCGCAAGTATTACTGGAATATTTCTTCGCTCGGGAGGTGTGAGCTGGAGCCTACAGATCGGGGCTGCCCCGAAGGCGATAGCCGTGCTCAGTATTTTAGGGTGCTATGCTTTGCGAATACGATTCGTATCGAACAACGTGATTTCGGTATTCGCGCACTAACCCCAGAGGAACGGGCAAAGGTGATTGCGGCCATGCGCTCATCCCCCAGAATCACACCCGCAGGAATAAAAAAGGCGCTCGGTATCGATAAGAAAAGCCTCAAGGCGAAGGGAGAGTCCGAGGACTATTACCGGTTGAACCTCGATCAAGACGAAAAGGCGGACATCCATGGCGATTGGTTCCAATCCTGTATCGTCGTGCCGGTTTGGGGCGAGAAGGCGTGGAGCCATCTTGACGAAAGAACCCGCAGCTCAATCAATCGCGCCGTTCTCAAGTTCCAAATCGACCAACCGGGCGACGAGGCAAAATTGCGTCAAGGCGCGGCGACCTGGTGGAAGCTTGACCCTGAACAAATTGAGCGTTTTATCGCGGCATGGGCTAAAAGTCCGTCCGCCGACCGGCGGCTGAATCTGTCCGCGCGGGCGATTTCCAATCTACTGCCCTACCTTGAGAATCCTCATGACATCGGCGGCGAACAGCCGGGTTGGCATACTGTAACGACGGCCAGGCAGGCTTTTGCGGAAGATCCCGGCAATCGGGCCACTCCAGAGCAGCGGGTGCGTTATGCGTGGCAGATCAATGATCGGGTAAAGCAACTTTTACATGAAGCATCGGGTGGAGAAACCGATAAAGTTGCCCGCTGGCTTGCCCTGCGTTTTTCCAATAAATATGATCGACACTTCGTGGCCAAGCACCCCGGCAAGTTGCCTCCTCCGCCGATCCTCTCCAATCCTGTGGTTCGAAAAGCAATTTATGTCGTTCGGGATCATATTCAGGCCTATATGGATCAATACGGGCAAAAGCCGGACCGGATCGTGATTGAATTGGCCCGCGATGCTTCAAAAACCAAGACAGCCCGTGATCGGGAGTTGAAGCTGATCAAAGACCGGGAAGCGAAACGCAAGGAAATTGTAGACAAATACAAATTAAGCGGGGAGTCACCATCTCAGCGAGAGAAGGCGATTCGGCGGGTTCTCCTCTGCATGCAGCAAAATCGTTTGTCGGCCTACAGCAACACTTGCATCACCGAGCAGGTTGCGGCCAGAGGCTACAGTGACGAACACGGCCCGTTGGAAATTGATCACATCGTGCCGCGCTCTCGGGGTGGGGAAGACGGATTGAACAACCGCGTTCTTTGTTATGCGCATGAGAACCGGGAAAAAGGCAACCAGACCCCGGTCGAGTGGCTTAGCAAGGAGGCCTTTGAAGGGCTTGAGTCGCGCTTCGAGAAATGTTTGCACAAGCCGGACAAAACTTCCCCGGCCACGGCTTACTTCACTAAAGGAGGGCGAAAACTAAAATGGAAAAACCTCCATCGCAAAGGCGGCGAGATTAACGAGGACTGGGCCGAATCCCAGTTGACCGACACCGCGTATGCGGCTCGTGAGGTCGCTACATACCTTCATGCCGCTCTCTTTCCCGATGAGCCAATTGAAAGGAAAGGCGGCTGCCGACGGATCCTTTTCACCAATGGTGCCATCACGGCGGAACTTCGTCGAGATTGGGGGCTTTCCGTTACTCATGGTCAAGAAAAGGATCGCGCCGATCATCGTCATCACGCGATCGATGCCGCGATTATCGCCATGACCAGTTCCAAAGTTGTCTACGACCTTGCGAATGCCCGAAAAGATCTTGAGAGCAGGGTTCAGGAGTATAAGCGGGCCGGAAAAGATCCCTCGCAATTAAAACGGCATCCGATCCTACCGCCGAAACCCTGGTCCGACCTTAAAGCCCTTTATCAAAAAGTCGTTGATCCCATGTTTGCCCGCAATCCAGAGGGCATACCAATCTGGGCGGTTGCCCATACTCCGGTGAAGCGGCGCATTTGTGGCGCCTTTCACATGGAGACATTGTTCGGAATGATGAATTCTGAAAAGGGGCACTTTACCGTGCGGGTACCGATTGCTGAATTGGCCCCAGCCTACTTTGACCTGTCCCAAAAGCAAAAGCAGGACCTTCTTATGAATCGTTATCCTGTCGCACAGGATGATCCCCCTCTTGGGCGTAACTCCTATCTGATTCGTGATCCTTCGCTTCGAGTTATATTGAGAAATCAGCTTCTTGCGCTTGGTGTCGATGTAGACACCTGCTCGAAAACTGCTCTCAAGGCAGCCCTTACATCGAATGCCTTTTCACTCCCTAGCGGCGTACCCATCAAGAAGGTTGTATGCTATCGAACTATTGCCGAACCGGTAATCTATGAGTACACCAGCGCTGTTGATCCTGAGCATCGCGAGGTCAACCGTGTCTATATGGGCAGAAATACCCACCATGTAGAAATTCGAGAAACGTCCGAAGGCAAATGGAAAGGGTGTGCCATAACCATGAATGACGTTGCCGCACAGAATGCCCTGAAGCTAAAGGCGTTACATGACTGTAAAATGAGGTACCCAGATGAAAGCGAACGAAATCTCAGAAAGCAATGCCTTCGTCGGACTCAGCTCGATTTTCCCTTAGTCAACCGAAGAGACACTCAGGATGGAAGGTTCGTCATGTCCCTTTGTGAAGGCGAGACCCTTCTCATGAAGAATCCTGAAACCGGGTTGCCAGACGTCTTTGCGGTAGTCAAAATTGCTGTGCAAGGACCTAAAATTGCCTTTAAGCATCATTCGATACAAAAAGGACCCGACAAGCCTGAAAAAACGTCCAAGGATGTACTAGTCACTTCATCATCAATCCCATTGATTGAGATTACACCGGGCAGTCTTCTCGGGAAGCATAGTCTTCCGAACGGTTCACCTCCCAGAAAAGTCAAAATCACCCCTCTAGGCTCAATCACATTTGTTGACCGAGATTAAGTATGCTGAAGAGGACCATCGATATTTCCGAGGGTCCGGCATTTCTTCGCGTGGAAAATCGTCAGCTTGTGATCGAGAAGAACCGCGAAGTTGCCGGGATGATTCCCTGCGAGGACATCGGGATGCTCATTGTCGCGAGCCGTGCGGTGACCATGACGACAGCGGTCGCTGAAGCCCTTTGTGAAGCTGGCTCCGTTGTGGTATTCTGCGGGTGCGACAATATGCCTTCAGGCATGCTCCTCCCGCTTGAGGGTCATCACTTGCCTCAGGAACGCCTGAATTTACAGATAGGCGCGAAGCTCCCTGCGAAGAAGCGAATGTGGGCGTCCATTGTTAGCGAAAAGCTCCGCCGACAAGCCCGAAATTTACCGGATGACCATGTGGCCGCCCGTCAAATCCTTGCGTTGGTAAAGAAGATTCGATCCGGAGATCCGGAGAATGTTGAGGGGCAGGCGAGTCGGGCCTATTGGCCGGCGTTCCTCGGCGGTGATTTTCGTCGCGATCCCAAAGGATTACCACCCAACAATTTACTCAATTACGGATACGCCATCCTTCGAGCGGCGACGGCTCGGGCGATCGTGACCACCGGACTCCATCCCGGATTTGGGCTTCACCACCACAATCGAGCCAACGCCTTCTGTCTTGCTGATGACTTGATGGAGCCCTTTCGGCCTTGGGTCGATGAAATTGCACGGCAACTTTATGTTGAAGGCTGGACCCATGTTACCAAGCCCGTCAAGGCGGCCATGCTTGGGCTCCTGTCCCAAACCGTATATCAAGAAGATCAATCAAGCCCCTTAACCATTGCCCTCCAGCGGTTCGCCTTCTCCTACGTCTCGATCCTCGCAGGAAAGGAAGATGCCCTGATTATCCCGGACTGGAAATACCGACCTTAGCCGTGCAACTAAGTGATTATCGCGCCATGTGGATTCTTGTCATGTTTGACTTGCCTGTGGATACCGACAAGGCGAAGCGGCAATATGTGCTCTTTCGTAAATTTCTGCTTCAGGATGGATTTACCAAACTTCAATTCTCGGTCTATGTCAGGCATTGCGCGAGCGAAGAAAATATGCAGGTCCACCTGAAACGAATTGAGGCCCACATACCCCCCGATGGTGAGGTTCGTAGCCTATGGCTCACCGAAAAGCAATTTGCGCGCATGCGAACGTTCCTCGGGAAAAGGCGAAAACCCGCGCCCTCCGTGCCTCAGCAACTTGAGTTTTTCTGAAGACGGAGGGCGCTAAGCCCCACCCATTCAACGCCTTGCTTCGGAAAGAGTGTAATCAATCCGTGCCTGTGGGCAATCCGCAACGCCAAGTTCATAGGAGCGAGAAGCATCATAGTGTAATCAATCCGTGCCTGTGGGCAATCCGCAACGAGCAGGGAGAGCTTTCCGCGTGGAGGGAAGTGTAATCAATCCGTGCCTGTGGGCAATCCGCAACTCCTCAGCCTTCGCCGCCAAAAAAGCGGAAGTGTAATCAATCCGTGCCTGTGGGCAATCCGCAACAAGCGATGCCAAGCGTTGCCGAACCGGGCGAGTGTAATCAATCCGTGCCTGTGGGCAATCCGCAACACGGTGAACGAGCGCGGGTTCAAGGACGCGAGTGTAATCAATCCGTGCCTGTGGGCAATCCGCAACACGGGCTACGACCGGCGAGGCTTCTTGGGAGTGTAATCAATCCGTGCCTGTGGGCAATCCGCAACAACACCCAGGCGGCACCCTGCTTCGCTTCAGTGTAATCAATCCGTGCCTGTGGGCAATCCGCAACATTGCTGTGCTCCTGGTTGAACCGCCGGAAGTGTAATCAATCCGTGCCTGTGGGCAATCCGCAACGAGGTCAAGGGCGGCATGGATAGCCGCTTGAGTGTAATCAATCCGTGCCTGTGGGCAATCCGCAACGGGGCATGGACGGAGGAGGAGTTGACGGCAGTGTAATCAATCCGTGCCTGTGGGCAATCCGCAACCGAGCGGAACATCGCGACACAATGGCCCGAGTGTAATCAATCCGTGCCTGTGGGCAATCCGCAACGGAGCGGGGGTACGGGAAGGCAACCAGCGAGTGTAATCAATCCGTGCCTGTGGGCAATCCGCAACGATCACATGCCAAGCATTCGGAGCCTCGAAGTGTAATCAATCCGTGCCTGTGGGCAATCCGCAACTGAAAAGGCGTTCCTGGCGTATGCCGCGCGAGTGTAATCAATCCGTGCCTGTGGGCAATCCGCAACATGTTTTTGCTGGCTGGCTCCGGCCCTTTTAGTGTAATCAATCCGTGCCTGTGGGCAATCCGCAACGCCGTCCTCTCAGTCATCACCCTTGCCCTGAGTGTAATCAATCCGTGCCTGTGGGCAATCCGCAACCGCAAGGCGGGGGAGAGGGCGGGTTTCTTAGTGTAATCAATCCGTGCCTGTGGGCAATCCGCAACTGTTTGGGATTCATCCCTAAAATACAATTCAGTGTAATCAATCCGTGCCTGTGGGCAATCCGCAACGCTGGACACGATGACGACGAATATCGCGTAGTGTAATCAATCCGTGCCTGTGGGCAATCCGCAACTTCGCCATCATTCTTATCATGGCGGCGTTCAGTGTAATCAATCCGTGCCTGTGGGCAATCCGCAACCTCAAACAACGCGACCGGATTCGGGACCGTAGTGTAATCAATCCGTGCCTGTGGGCAATCCGCAACCGCAACGGTGGAGCTATGGTGACGGCGCCAGTGTAATCAATCCGTGCCTGTGGGCAATCCGCAACGACGATGTCGGGGGGGAGATCGAGGAGGCGAGTGTAATCAATCCGTGCCTGTGGGCAATCCGCAACTGGAGAGGAGGGAGGGGGAGGGGTAGAGGAGTGTAATCAATCCGTGCCTGTGGGCAATCCGCAACTATGCCTTCCCCGACAAGAACAACGGCATTAGTGTAATCAATCCGTGCCTGTGGGCAATCCGCAACCCCGGTGCGCTCCCACCGGAGTGCGGTTTAGTGTAATCAATCCGTGCCTGTGGGCAATCCGCAACTAAATGAAGGTTGGACGAATCGTTCGGACGAGTGTAATCAATCCGTGCCTGTGGGCAATCCGCAACTGGCGCGCCTGGCGGCGATGAGGCGGCGGAGTGTAATCAATCCGTGCCTGTGGCGTGAATTTTCGAGGTGTTTACTGACCCCCTGCAAGTTGGCTCGGGGCGTCGAGTCGAGGGAGAGGGGGGCGCTCGGAGTCCGCGTTGTGGCCACCGCGGGTGGGGTTGTGAGGTGGGGGAAGAAGGTAGAAGTCGAGTACGATTAGGATTGCGATTAGGAGGGGGAGGGTGTTGGGGTGGGA
>DAOLCW010000134.1:0-8023 GCA_035327665.1 Kiritimatiellia bacterium | reverse complement strand
CGAAGTCTCTATCGGCCAAGCTTCATACCGAAAAGTTATAGGTAATGGTATAAGTCCCATCGTCGCCTACGTACCACCATCCGGATTCGGCGGAGCTTGGATCAAGGCCTGAACAAACGTCAGCAGATCCGAGCGGGTGAACGGCTTGCTCAACAGAAAAGGATTCTCCTCCGCGATTTGTTGTTCAAGATAATCGCGGGGATAACCCGAAACATACCCCACACGGATTCCCGGACAACGCTTCCGATAGATCGAAGCAAGACGGTAACCATCGATCTCCGGCATCACCACATCCGTAATGAGAAGATCCGGGCGCACACTCCCCCGGTCCAGCAGATCCACCGCCACCCGGCCATCCTCCGCTTCCATCACCGTGTAGCCGTGATCTCTTAACATCACGAGAATCAAGCGCCGAATGGCAGGATCGTCCTCCACCACAAGAATCGTAAGCTCTGGATGGGGCGAAGGAACGGTCATATATTTCGGCGTATCCTCCGGCCGCTCGGTGGCTACCGGAAGAAAAATCGAGAAGCATGTCCCCTCTCCCGGCGTGCTCTTCGCCGCGATATACCCTTCGTGCTGACGCACAATCCCCAACACCGTCGACAACCCCAGACCGGTCCCCTTGCCTACGGTCTTCGTGGTGAAGAACGGCTCGAAGATTCGCTTGAGATGTTCCTCCGGGATTCCCGTCCCGCTATCCTCGACATCGATGCGCACATACTCTCCATCCAAGCTGGATGGCTTTTCCGTCATCCGGACCACCTCCCCGGCGGGAATGGCCCCTGCCGTCGCCCGCAACGAAAGCCGCCCGCCCCCCGGCATCGCGTCCCGCGCATTCACCGCCAGGTTCATAATCGCCAACTCGACCAGCGCGACATCGATGTAGACCGTCGGCAACTCCGAATCCATCGTCAGATCGAGGGAAATGTCCTCCCCGACAATTCGCTGCAACAGCTTTCGCACTTCAGGCAGGAACTGCCGGGGATGATGGTGCGTTCGCCGCAGGGGTTGCTTCCGGGAAAACATCAACAGTTGACGGGTCAATTCGGCAGCCCGGCCCGAAGCATGCAGAATATCTTCGAGCTCCGGACGCCCCGCATAAGGAGCAGGCAACTCGCTCCGCAAGATATCCGCCGAGTTGAGGATGACCATGATCAGATTGTTGAAATCATGGGCGATCCCCCCGGCCAACCGCCCAATCGCCTCCATCTTCTGCGACTGATGAAGCTGCTCCTGAAGAAGCAGGGTCGGCGTGACATCACTCATGGTCCCGATCATCCGCGCCGCCCCGGTTTCCGGATTGACCACCACACTTCCCCGCTCCTCCAGATAAACATAACGGTCGTCCTTGCGACGGAAACGATACATCAGGGTTACATCCGAATGGTTCCGCTCCGCCTTGGCAATCCGCCTCGCCGCGACCGCTTGATCCTCCGGATGCACATGCTCCAACCACTCCTTCATCCGGAAGTTCGCGAACTCCTCTTCGGGGTAACCGGTGATTTCCGGAATGGCTCCCGCCCAGTACAGTTTCCCGGTTTCCAGATTGTACTCATACACGATTTGCCCGGTTTTCCGTGTGGCCAACCGGTACCGCTGTTCGCTCTCCACGAGCGCCTGCTCGACCCGGCGGCGGTGAGTGATGTCGCGGAACACCATCATCCGTCCCGGAGGGCTCGCAGGATGCAACTGGATGATGGAGAGATCCGCTTCGACAAGATGCGTTTCGTGAGGATTGGCCCGGCGCTCCAACAAGCGGAGGGCAGGAGCAGGGCCCGACGCAAACGCCACCAGTTCCGGCCATACCATGGTCGCCTCAGCCAGCGGCTTCCCGACCGGATCCCCGATCATATCAAGCCCGGTCATCCGGGCTGCGGTGGCATTGTAATCCACCACCCGTCCCTCGGCGTCCACGAGGAGCACGCCCTCAGGAAGGTTTTCGATGATTCGCTCGCGGGCAATCGGAAATAAATCCATCAAACCGAACTTGCGTACGGTCAGAACAATCAGCGGAACCCCCACCACGAAACCCAGAGGGGACGCATCGTAACCGTTCAACCATGGTATGCGCACCATGTACAAGACGCTTCCCAACCATGGCGCCAACGCGGCCAACGCGAACAACAGCAACTGCCACCGGTGCAAGGCGCGTTGCCTCCATGCCGACCTCAACAGCAGGAACACCCCGGCCAGCATGAGCAGGTAAGAATACGTCATCATCAAAGGAAACCATCGGCCCCGGGCATAAAATGCCGGGCCCAATGGACCATTTTCGGGAAGACTCACTGACGCCCACACCAACTCGTGGGCTTGATTGGTAAACGCCAGCACAATGCTGATTGCGGGAACAAAGAACAACCAAGGCCCGGCCAACCATGGATACCGGGATTCCTGCTGGGTGTAACGAAGAGCAAACAACACAAAAAACACCGGGCAGGTTTGGCTGCCCAAATACGAAAGCGCGGACATAAACGCCTTCGCCGGCACGGTAACCGCCAACACCTCCAGCGCCCCGAACACCGCCCACAGGGCAAGCGCACCGAGCATCAAGGCCAACTCGTGGCGGCCGGGAACCCGCCGCCAGCCTGAAATATAAATCGCCAGCCCGGTCGAAAATACCGCCGATACCAGTAACAGGGTCGCATAAAGCGATGGCGTCATGCGCAAACCCTAGCCATCCACTCACCGGGGGAAAAGGAAAAATCCCGGAGGTCCGTCAAGCCTCCCGGGGTGGCCCGCCGTCACCCTCACCGAGCGCGGGGAACTCCAACCCTTCAATTTCGGCAAGGGAACTTCCGGCAATCCCTTGAAGGTCCCCGTACATCCCCACCGTGGACTGCATCACCCGGTTGATTTGTTCCTCGCGCTTGGCCCATTGCCGGAGAATCGCCTTCTTCTCCCGGTCGAGATCCACCTGCATCGACGAAAACGCCTCGACAATCGCCTCCACCCGCTGCCGGAACCTCGGCCCGGTCAAGTAATGGTAAATCATTTCCGTCTTGGTCTGCTGCCCCTCCATCGCCTGCCGGGCCAACGCGACCTCAATCAGGGTCTGCCGCAAACTCATCGCCAACGGCAATGCGGCCGTCGGGTGAGCCACCCAAATCTGGTCGATCATGCCAAACGTCTCCATCCCTTTCGGCAACGCATGAGAGACCAACACCGCGAGATCGGCCTTGGCCGCGCGCTGGTCGTCCCGCAACTTGGCCAACCAACCCTCCGACCAATTCTTCGTGCGCTTGGTTTCCCAGATGATCACCCCGCACGTTTGGCCCGCCGGACCCCGGACCTGTTGCAACGCATCCCCGCCGAATTCCCCCTTGGGCACCGGGGTAATCTCGTCGTGAGGAAACGTTGCCCCGAGCAGCCGTTCAAGTTCCAGCTCCTGAACCTCGCCCTGCAATTGTTGAGAGCCTTGCTCCGCCCGCCGCTTCAGCTCCTCGATCTGCCGCTGCATCGAGGCAATCGTCTGCTCCCGTTCCGCAACCTTGAGTTGCAGGCTCTCCTCCGCCTCCTTGCGGGCTTGCTCCCGGGTCGCCACCAGCGCCGCGCCCACCCGCTTCTCCACCGTCAACTCCAATTCCCGCCGCGCATCGTCCAGCTCGCGCTGCCGCCGGAGGAAATCCGCCTGCGCCTTCTGGGCCTCGGCAAGTTTGGCCTCCTTGGCCGCGAGCTGCTCCCGCAGCTCGCCCGCCGCCTTCTCACGAGCGTGAAGCTCGTCGGCCAGCGCGGCCTTGGCTTTGCGACCCTCTTCCACCGCCACCGCCGCCCGCGCCGCCTCAACTTTTTCCTCCACCACCCGGTCCACCGCCTCGCGGTCGCGAACCAGCGCCGCCTGCTTTTCCGCCAACGCTTTTTCCTTCGCGTGAACCGCAGCATCGTGTGCCGCCATCCGCTCCTCGTACGAGCGGCGGGTCGACTCCAACAACGGCGCGGCCAGCGATTCCGTCAGCTTGATTTCCGTCTTGCACGCTGGACAACGAATCACGGGATCAGAAGACATCGGTTCCTCGAAATTAGGGCACCGGGAATCCGGACGTGAACGCGATCACCTCGCCCCGCGTCCGCGCAATCACCGCCTCGTCAGACGGCGCCTTGAGAATCCGCTGAATCCAGTCGGCAATCTTCACCATCTCAGGCTCCTTCATCCCCCGCGTGGTCACCGCCGGGGTGCCGATGCGGATTCCCGAGGTCACAAACGGACTCTTGGTGTCGAATGGAATTGCGTTCTTGTTCACCGTGATGCTCGCTTTGTCGAGAACCGCCGCCGCATCCTTCCCGCTGATCCCGATCGGATTGAGGTCGACCAGCATCAAATGGTTGTCGGTCCCTCCCGAGCAAATCCGCACCCCCGACTTCACCAACTCCTCCGAGAGGACCCGCGCATTCCGGACCACCTGAGCCGCATACTCCTTGAACGCAGGCTGGAGCGCTTCGTGAAAACAAATCGCCTTGGCAGCAATGATGTGCATCAACGGCCCGCCTTGAATTCCCGGGAACACTTGCTTGTCGATGTCCTTCGCGTAGGTCTCCTTGCACAGGATCAACCCGCTGCGCGGACCGCGCAACGTCTTGTGGGTGGTGGTAGTTACGAAGTCCGCATACGGCGTGGGATTGGGGTGAGCCCCACCCGCCACCAGCCCCGCGATGTGGGCCATGTCCACCAGCAGCAACGCTCCCACCGCATCCGCAATCTCCCGCATTCGCGGGAAATCCAGCGTCCGCGAATACGCACTCGCCCCCGCCGTGATCATCTTCGGCTTGTGCTCCCGGGCCAGCTTCTCCAGCTCATCGTAATCGATGCGCTCGGTCTCCGCGTTCACTCCGTACGGAACCACCTGATAATAGCGACCGGAGAAGTTCATCGGATGGCCGTGGGTCAAATGGCCGCCATGGGAAAGATTCATCGCGAGGATGGTGTCCCCGGGATTCAGCATCGCAAAATACACCGCCATATTCGCACTGCTTCCGCAATGCGGCTGCACGTTCGCATGTTCCGCTCCGAACAACTGTTTCGCCCGCTCGATCGCCAGCGATTCCGCCACATCCACGCATTCGCACCCCCCGTACCACCGCTTGCCCGGATACCCCTCCGCGTATTTATTCGTCAACACCGACCCGCACGCCTGCCGAATCGCCCGGCTCGTGTAGTTCTCCGATGCAATCAACTCGATATTTTCCTTCTGCCGCTCGATCTCCCCCCGCACCGCTCCGAACAGCTCCGGGTCCGCATCTTCGATCGCATCGAGCGCGCTCCACTCGGAAGCCTTCACATTAATTTTGCCGAGCCTTCGCTCATGACGGCCCCCCTCAAACGCCGTGTTCAACCACGCATCGAGGATCGCATCCACCCCCTCCGCCTTCACCTGACCCGCTCCCATCACCAGCACATTCGCATTATTGTGCGCCCGGGTCATTGACGCCGTCTCCGGATCAGCCACCAGAGCCGCCCGAACCCGCGGATAGCGATTCGCGCTAATGCTCATCCCCACCCCCGTCTTGCAGATCAAAATCCCTTGATCGGCTTCCCCCGAGGAAACCTTCTCCGCGACCTCCGCGGCAAAGTCCGGATAGTCCACCGAATCGGGTCCAAACGCACCCACGTCCTCCACATTGTGGCCGAGACTCCTCAGCCGTTCGAGAACCTTCTGTTTGATGTCAATGCCGCCGTGATCGGCGCCGATGGCTAGCTTCATAATAGATGGCTTTCCTGTAGGTTGGAGGTTTTGTTCAAGAAGAAAGAGAATAAAGTCGGCCAACGCCCGGTCGATTGCGTCGCGGGTATGCCGGTACACATCCAGCGACATCCCCACCGGATCGGGAATGTCCGCTCCCCCCCCCGAAGCGCCGAACGACGTAAGCAGAAACACCCGATCCGCGAGGTGCGGGGCAACCCGTAACACCCCCTGCCGGTGCCCCTCGGTCATCGTGACAATCCAGTCCGCGGACTCCGCCAACTCCGCTGTGACCGGCTGGCTCTGGTGGTCCGACGCGTCGATCCCCTTTTCCGCCAGAACCGCCACCGCCTCGGCGCTCGCCGGAAATCCCGGAAACGCCGCCACCCCCGCCGACATCGCCTTCCACCCGGACATCCCGCGCATCCGGTGGGCAAAAAGATGCTCCGCCATCGGGCTTCGGCAACTGTTTCCCGTGCAGACAAATAAAATGGTTTGAGGCTTTGTCATCCCGTTACTCTATCACATCCCGGACCCCGCCGCTCCCCCGCCGGAGGAAAAATCGAGCGCATTCAACCCGATCAGGATGTCCGTGGCAAGCCGGAGCGCGGCATCGCCTCGCGTCCGCCGCCGCAGGGCCGTATCCGTCCGCTCCACCTCCAGCACCTCGCGGCGCCCCGGCTCCAGCGAGGGCTCAAAAAATGGCTCCGCCGTCGGAACCGAAGGAGCCACAAGATCCGGCTCCACCCCCTCCCGCCCGTCATACGTCCGCCCCGTCGCCGTAACCAGCTTACGCGTCGCGATCCATAACCTCTCCCCTCCCGGCAACTGCACCGGCTCGCGAAGATTCAAATCCCCCGACGTACTCTCGCCCACCACCAGCACTCCCGGAGCCGCGTCCTTTAGAACCGCCGCCAGTATTTCCGCCTGACCATAGGTCTCCTCATCCACCAGAAGAATGCCCGGGACCTTCACCGGATTCGAAGCCGGGCTCCGATGCACCGAAACATCCTGATCCTGCCGGTCCCGGAACGAGCCGAGCAATGTTCCCCCCGGACAAAACACCCCGGCAATCGAAGCCGCCGAAGCCGCATCGCCGCCTCCCGCTCCCCGCAAATCCAAAATCAACCCCACCGCCCCCGTTTCCGTCCATTCCCGCAGCCGCATCACCACATCCATCCCCGACGCCGGATAAATCCCGTTTAGCAGGATGTAGCCAAGGTCCCGCGGCAGCCGTTCCGCCGTCTCGATCGCCGGAACCTCCCCCGACACCCGCTCCACCGCAACCGTCAACATGGACGCCGTCCCATTGTCCATCCGGCTCACCACCACCCTGGCCTGGCCCGCCTCGCTTCCCCGCAGCAACCGACGCGTCACCGGAAGTGGCCGGTTCGTCACCGCCACCCCGTCCACCGCCAGCAACCAATCCCCCGGCAAAAGCTGGCTCCCCTCCTCCTCCGAAGATCCCGCCAAGACCCGCTGAACAAACGGCACGCCGTTGGAGATCGAAAGCGTCACCCCCGCATGGGGCATCGTGCCCGAACGTCGCAACCTCTCCCGCTCAACCTCCTCCGCCGTCACAAACCGGCTCCGCGGGTCCAGCGTGCGAGCCACCGCCTCCATCGCCGCTTGCGACGCCTCCTCCACCTTTGAAGGGAACCCCCGGCTCTCCAACAACTCCACCATTTCCGACAAGGTCGCCACAATCGTACGCGGCGCTTCCACTTCCGCCCGCACGCCTCCCGCCGTCAAGAAAACCGCCAGCATGACCCGCCGCAACATCATCATCGCTTCCCTTCTCCCTTCAACGCCCGCCACCCGATATCCTTGCGAAACTGCGCCCCCTCAAACCCGATCCGCCCCACCGCCTGATACGCCCGCTCGATCGCCTCCCCCACATCCGCCCCCCGCGCCGTTACCCCCAGCACTCGCCCCCCCGACGTCACCACCCGGCCCCCTTCCTCCTTCGTCCCCGCATGAAACACCACCGTCGATTCAACCTTCGCCGCTTCATCCAACCCCGAAATCACATCCCCCGTCCGCAACCGCCCCGGATACCCAGCCGAAGCCATCACCACACACACCGACGCCTCCTGCTTCCACCTCACCTGCTCCTCGCTCAGCGTTCCTGTCGCGCACCCCATCAACGCCGGGAGCAAATCCCCCTCCCAACGCATCAAAATCGCCTGACACTCCGGATCCCCAAACCGGCAATTGAATTCCAACACCCGAAGCCCCCTCGACGTCAGCATTAGCCCCGCATACAACACCCCCCGCCCCCCACCCCCCCCCCCCCCCCCCCCCCCCCCCCCCCCCCCCCCCCCCACCCCCCCCCCACCCCCCCC
>DAOLCW010000133.1:0-8024 GCA_035327665.1 Kiritimatiellia bacterium | reverse complement strand
CCACCAGGACGGGGTGACGTGGTGGAGCCGTAGCCGCCGATCCCCCCCCCCGGCATACCTCCCGCGCCTCGTGTCCCCCCGGTCGTAAACGTTGTGGCATTGCCGCCCTCCCCGCCCAATAGGGATAGCCCGGCGGCGCCCGCTTCACTACCCGAGCCACCGCCAGAACCACCCGCCGCCGAGGTGCCGCCACCGCCGCCACTGACCGAACCCCCACCGGACCCGCCAGAAATTCCCGTGACTCCCCCGCCAGCCCCTCCCGCGCCACCGGGCGGCGTTGCCCCGGCTTGATTATCCCCGCCGCCACCACCTCCTCCTCCAGGCGCAAGCACCAACGGAGTGCTGCTTCGGAATGCGCCGGAGTAACCGCCGCCGCCGCCGCCGGTCGCTACGTCACCCGTCGGTGTCCCCGCACCGCCGCCGCCACCAACCTGAATCTGAAGTTGGTCGCCAGATGTGACGTTGACGATATCGGCGGCAAAACCACCTCCGCCACCCGCTCCCCCGGCCCGGCTTGATCCACCCCCTCCACCACCGCCACCCCCTCCTACCGCGATGACTTCTACCCAACCCAGATCCGCAGAGGGAAAGAAGGTCGCACTGCCCAGATTCGTGAACACATGCACGTAGTAGTTCGTGCCGTTTTCCATCATTTCAATACGCGTACCCCCTTCACCCGGAGTCACTGCGATCAGACTCCCGGGCGGCGGAATCAACTCTACCGAAACGCTGTCCGGAACATACGACGCCCCCGCAGGAATCGGATCGAACAAACTAACATTTTCGTGGGTCGCATCGGTAAGGTTGGTGAGAATAATCGTATAGGAAATCGTATCGCCCGGAGATACCGGCTCGGAAGGGGTCGAGGTTTTCGACAATCGCAAGCCGCTGATCTCGATCGCCACGTCATCGCGATTGTTGTCCGTGTCCGGATCGGGAATGCTGGAGTTCGTGATCTCCGCCACATTGGTGATCACCTCGAACACCGTGTCGACGTCCACCGTCGCGAGCAGGAGCAGGAAGGCATTTTCACCTACCGCAAGGGAACCGACATCCCACACCCCGCTTCCCGGCGTATAGGTACCTTGACTGGCCTCATAACTTGAGAAGGTCACCCCCGTCGGCAACAAATCGAGCACCGTGATATCGCTTGCCGAAACCGGTCCGAGATTCCGGAGAATCAAGGTATAGGTGATGAGGTCATTTTCGTTCGGGGTACGACGATTCACCGTCTTTTGAAGCTGAAGATCCGCACCGACAACCGTGATCACTGCGGCATCTTCATCGTTGCCCGGCTCCGGATCTTCCTGGTCCGCGAACCCTCGGGAGGCGGTGTTCTCGATCACCGTGCCCCCCATGCCGGGATCCACGGTCGCCGTGATGGCCAGCGTCGCCACATGCCCCACCCCAAGCGTACCCACGTCCCAGATGCCTGTTCCGGCATCATAGGAACCCGCGCTCGGAGTGGAGTCGACATAGGTTAAGCCTGCGGGCAATACATCCAGCACCTCGAGCGAGGTCGCGGGATTGGGTCCAAAATTCGTGATCGCAATCGTGAACACCACTGTCCCGGTTTCAAACGGCTGCGGATCGTCAACCACTTTGCTCACTCCGATATCCGCGGCTTGAACCGTCACTTCAGCCGAGGCGCTGTCGTTCGCCGGATTGGGGTCGGGGCGGGCAAAATTCGACAGGTATGCAGTATTGGTAAGCGTCAACCCTCCGGTTCCCGGCCCCACCGTCGCGGAAAGAACCAACGTCGCCGAACCTCCCGAGGGCAAGGCTCCTACCGTCCACCTCCCGGTCGCTTGGGAATACGTTCCGGACGAAGCGATTGCCGCGACATAAGCCAACCCGGTCGGGAGAACATCCGTCACTTCCACCCCCACCGTCGCATTGGGTCCCGCATTGGTTACCACAATCGTAAACGCAATGAGCTGCCCGAGGGTCGGACTGGCATGGTCCACCGTTTTCGTGACACCAAGGTCGGTGGGTGGGATGTAAATACCGAAGTTGTAGTTGATCCCCCGCTCCCCGCCGGTCAGGGTAATATCGGTGAGGGCGCCATCCTGGGGAGTCGCATTTAATCCGCGCGGAACGCCCGGCGGCGGCTCGCTCCATTGATGATACACCGTGCCCAAAACATCCGCCGAGGATGCAAACAACGGCGGATAGGTCACCGTGACCGCATAGATGCCCGCACTGATATCGACAAACTGATACGATCCATCCGCCCCGGTAAGCACCGAACGATTGACCGGATTGGCGAGAATATCACTCCCGGTCAGGGTCACCACCACGCTCGGGAACCCGGTTTCTCCCGGACTGAGAAATCCATTCGCGTCCAGGTCATGCCAGACCAATCCACCCAGCGTCGCCGGATCGTAGAGCGTGATCAGTACATCCTCGTCGCCATAAGGTCGCCCATGGGGATCCTCGCCCAGCACCGTGACCCGGTTGGAAATGCTCAAGGCGTTGACGTCGGCGATCACCACGCTATAAGCCGCCGTGAACACGGCCGACATCCCCGACGAAAAGACCGTCGGCCCGAACGTCACCCCCAGCCTCGGATCATCCACCACCACATTTGCCAAGGCCACATTCCCCGTATTCTGTACTGTGAACGTGTAGGTTAGAACCTGGCCCGCCTCCATATAGAATGTCGGCGTCACGGCTTTCTCGATGACGATCCCGGGGCGGAAAACGTGCAGGCCGAAATCGATGCCGCATTCCCCTCCGTCCGAACCGTCAAACGAAAGACTATAATGCGCCGGGCTCGACGACTGCTCATAACCCGAAGGCAGGGGATCGATCAATCGCACCACATAATAGGTCGTCGCAAACACTTCCGGCATCACAAACTGATACGTGCCATCCACTCCCGTTACCTGTGATGCAATCAAAGGGTCACCCGGACTCACCACACCGTTGCCCGCCAGGTCCTCAAACAACTGCACGGTAAATCCCGAAACGCCCGGCTCACCGACATTCAACACGCCATCAAGGTTCAGGTCGTCATACACCAAACCTCGTACCACGTTCGATCCCGGTATATTCGCACATACCACTTGAATCGTCACCAACGCCACATCGCAGACCCCGGGATCATCCATGCTGCATACCCGGTACTCGAAACTGTCAGGACCTTCATACCCCGGATTCGGAGTATAAAGAACCGTACCGTCCCCGTTGATCACGATCCAACCGTTGGAGGGCGCAAGAAGTCCCGCCTGGGTGACCGAGGCCGGGTTGACATTCCCCGTGTCGTTGGCGAGCACATCGATCAACAAGGGCGTATTGACCAGTACCGACGCACTGTCATCGACCGCGTTCACCACCGCACGTACGCCAAGATACAACGTCTCCGAACAGTTTCCGAACGACGAAAACGTCGTCGTATTGATATTCAAATCCGCCGTCTCAAAAAACTCGCTAACCTCGGAGGTATCGACCTGTACGATGTAGCAGGCGGAAAAATAACTCAGGGTCACGTTGTCGATCCAGAACGCATCATCCGTAGCCGTGGTCCCCGTCGTCTCGAAGGAAAGGACATTCACACCCGAGGCAAGGATCAACGAGGGGGCAATCGGGATCGTCACCCGCTGGTAGAAAAGGTCGGTTCCGTTAAGACCGCCATCGTCGATGATCATCAGCAAATGACCATTGATCCGCACGAGCAGGCTTTCACCCTGATTGTTGAGCCCTTCCCGGCGGTAGTCGAATTGCAACGCGGCGGCATTGGCCCCGCTGAAGGTCAGGCTGCGGGTTGCCGCCCGGCTGGGTCCGGTGATCCTCAACGCCACGTTGGTCGCATTCCCTGGAACCGGATCGACCAGCGAGGTGATGTCCGTGGGATTGGAGCGACCCCACGGACCATCCCAATTTACCACCCCGGTATTGACGTTGTAGGATCCCGGCGCTGTTCCAAAATCATCCCGGGCAAAGAAGTTGGCGCCCCGACGAAACACATAACGACCGGACAAGTCCGAAAGCATGCTGTCGGCAAGCTCATCGCCCCCATCCACCACCCCGTTGCAATTCAGATCAAGAAACAGATTCACCCGGATGTTCGGCAAAAAGCTCTCGCCGTCGTATTGCCCGTTATCGGGAACTTGCTCAAGGTAAACCCGCCCGACAATCGCGTTCTCATCTTCCGCGGCCAGACAGTCGGACACCGTGACGGTGACCCGGGCAAAATCACAAATTTCCGGAAACTCAAGCGCACAAACCCAGTACTCAAAGCTGTCCGTTCCTAAAAAGCCGGGGTTGGGTGTATAGGTGATCGTGCCGTTGGTATGAACCTGAATGGTGCCGTTGGTCGCCTGCATGAGCCCGGCCGCCAGCGAGGCCGGGTTGATACTGGTCAAGAACGAGGCATCGTTGCGCAAAACATCGATCACCACCGGAATGCCCTCCTCGGTCATTTCCCGGTCGTCATTCGCGAACACATACCGGTCGAAACACTTCGGTTGCACCTCATAGCCCACATCGATTGCCGGGGTGGCGGCCGGAGTTCCCCCAAACGGACGTTGCCCCCACACCGCAAAGATGGGAATCTCGTCACAGGAATAGACCGCCAGTCCCGACTGATCATTGTCGCTATTGTCATAGATCAAGTACGACTCAAGCGCCGCGATCGGCACCGCAACATCATAACTGGTGAAACAGGGACTGATGTTGGTTCCCGTGGCAAGGTCGCCGTTGAACTTGATATAAAGCGTGGTCGCTTCAGGCGCCGTCACCCACACCGGATTGTAATTGCCTGAAAAGTCGGAACTTCCCGGCGCCCACGACACATGGGCGAAGGGGGTCAGACGATTTTCAGGAATCATCGTAAACGCCCAATCGTAGGCCGAACCGGAACTGTCCGCATCCACCACCGCCATCGCGGTAAACACTTCCCCGTTCCGGCTCGCAAACCGGTAGCCCGCCGCCTGAGTCAGATTGAGGTAGTTGGCTCCATTCGCCGCAACCACCAACGTCCCTGTCGCCCCCGTCCCCGCCGACCAGTCGATGTTGATTGGCACGTCCAGCGGATTGACAAAAAAAGCATACACCGGAGCGTCCGATGCCGTCGAATAGACCGGGGAATAGTAGACGCTGCCGTAATAGGTGCTCGGCAGAAGCGCGACATTGCGCGTTCCATAGGTGTCGATGCCGCCGAACAGAAGGTCCGCCCCCACCGGACGGTTCGCGGTGATCACCGAACCCGCCTTCAAATCGTTGGCTTGATTAACATCTCCGGGGAACACACCGGGCGTGGATGCCGTGCCGTCATAAAACCAAACCTGGCCTTCATTCAAGGTGGGCGACGTCGCATCAGGGATGCCATCCCCGTTCAAATCAAGGGTCACCACCGTTCCATCCTCGATCGCCCGCACAAACAGCGCGGTATACCGGAAGGCCGCCGTACCCCCCAAGGTGATGTCCTCCCCGAACGGCAACACAAAAATCTCCCCGAACCGTGTGGTGTCGTAAATCGCTCCCTTCACGTTCTGCACGTCAAACAGAAGGGTGCTTCCCACCGAACCCGCATCCCCCGTGACTTTCGAGATCGTGATGTCGGCGGTGCTGTGGATCTTGTCCCGACCATCGTACACCACTTGGGCCTGATTCCGCGGATTGTAGGTAAACGTATTGTCGAGAACGATGATCGCTCCCGGAGGAAGGATGTCGTCGGGAAAACCGGGAGCAAAGCCATTCGAGGGATCGCCATCGCCCCACACCTGCGTCGTGGATTGAGAGGGAATGGTAATGTCGGATTCATAGCCATCCTCCCAATGATCCCAGGTGATCACCGTGCCCGGATAAGGCACGGCAATACTGACCACGGTGCGGACCTGGTCGGAAAGGTTGTTCGCGCTCGCCGCGCTGATCAGCGCCTTGCGCAACTGGGTCGCATTTTCCGGGAATGGCAGATAAAACGTCTTCGCCCGTGTCGCCTCGAAGCACGGATCATCCCCGGTGTCGAGAATGGTGATGTACACATCAGCGATGTCGCAATCCCCCGTAGTGGACAACGAGCAAACTTCATACGAAAAAATGTCCGCCCCGAAGAACTGGCCCGCCGGCAAATAGAGCATGTTGCCGTCGCTCCCAACCTGAAGGGTACCGAACGCGGGAGGAATCAAGATCCGGAGGGAATTGGGATCAACGTTGCACAAATCGTTGGTCAGCACATTAAACGCCACCAGCTTGCCCATGCTCCCGGTCACTGCATCATCCACCGCCACCAGTTCGCTCGACACCACGGTGTGGGTCGAGGCCGCCGGACCTCCACACCCCGCCGCGCTCGCGGTGATAATTGAGGTCCCCGACCATCCCGCAGTGAACGTCACTTCTCCCGTCGCCGGATGAATGGTATTCCCCGCCGCCAAACTCAACGCATCCAGGGAATAAGTGATTCCCGTCGCGTGGTCGGCCGTCGCCCCATAAACCAGCGACTCCGCCCCCCGACATCGTCGAGAAGTGGCTCCTGCCGCAAACACCGGCACGCCAACCGCAGGCGAAATCGTCACCGTATGCGAAGCTGTCCTCGGCCCCCCGCAACCCATCGCTTCCGCAGTAATGATCGAGGTGCCCGCCCACCCTCCCGCAAACGTGACTTCCCCGGTATCAGGATCAATGGTGTTCCCTCCCGCCAAACTGTCCGCATCGAGACGGTACAGGATACCCACCGCGTTGGTGGACGTAGCCCCGTAGGTCACCGACCCCGCTCCCTGACATCGGGTGGACGATTCGCCCAACGAAAAAACCGGCTCCCCGATCAGCGGAGAGCAAAAGCTAAACGCCGCATTCGTGACATACGTGACCGTGCCCTCCAGACCTTCTCGCGCCGTCGCCTCCAACGTATAGGCTCCGCTCAGTCCCGTGGTATCCCATGCATATTCATAGGTACGCGTGCAACCGCTCGCCGCAACCGAGGTCGCCGCCACCACCGCTCCCGTGGGAACAATCTGAAGGTCCAACCCGGTAATATCCGCATAGCCGAACGGATCGCTGACCACCGCCCGCGCATACACGATTTCTCCCGGTACGCCATTTTCGATGATCGAACCACCGGGAAACGGCGCGTCATACATGGCAAATGAATCGATCGAAATATAGGTGGTAACCGGGAGCACGATTCGCGAAGGCCGCGAAGCGCTGTCATAGTCGATCCGGAACACCGCTCCCCCTTCCCCCGAAATCACGTCAAGGGCGAGAGAGGATCCCGCTGAAACCGTCACATCCGAACCCAACGTTCCCGTCCATGTCAGCAAGCCCGTCCCCGCGTTGAACGAGGGTGAAGAAAGCGTAAGCAATGTCGTCGCCCCCGCCCGGATCGTCGCTGTAACCGAAGGGTTCGCGGGAAGACTTCCGCTGTCGATTGTCACATATGCCAGAACCGAAACCTGTTCGCCCGCCCGGATGATCAGGTCGGAGCATAGCGCTTCGGTCTGGGTGAACGTCGTGCGATTGGTCAAGGTCACCGGAAGCAGCGAAACCCCCGCCGCCGCCCACGGAGCAAACGTTCCGCTCCACGATAAATTCACACTGTTCCCGCCCGCCTTGGTCTGGCCCGAACCCGCCGTCTCTCCGATCCCCCCCGCCGCATACCGGACAATTACGATTCCCGATCCACCCGAGCCACCCGCCGAGCTGGCTTGAGACCCGCCGCCACCGCCCCCCGTATTCGGCAAACCGCTCGTCGGGTTGACCGCATCCGTGCTTCCCGTACCGCCACCGCCATTGCCTCCCGACCCACCGGTTGTTCCCGCCGACGATCCTCCGCCCCCCGCAAACCAACCCGCTGGCGATCCCGCCAACGGAGCAAACTGCGTAAACTGCAATCCCGGACCGCCCACCCCGCCCGCTGATGCTGTTCCATTTCCACCTACGCCACCCGCGCCGCCGCCACCGCCGCCGCCCGCCCCCACCTGAAACGGCCCACTTTGCCCGCCGCGATTACCAAACCCGCCCGAGGCCGAACCCGGCTGGGTTGCCGTTCCCCCGGGAAACGCCGAATTATTGACCCCCCCCCC
>DAOLCW010000132.1:0-8038 GCA_035327665.1 Kiritimatiellia bacterium | reverse complement strand
CTCGCGGAGCTCGACCGTTGCTCCATACCGAAAAGTTATAGGTAATGGTATCAGACGTTGATCAATGACGCGCTTCGAGCCCGCCTTGAACACCAGGATCAGCCGCTGGAAAAGATGATTCGCAACGTGTTCCGAGAAGAATTGCCAAAGGCGTCGTAACCGAAAACATGTCCCCCCCCTCCATCCCCCACCACGCCTCTACCTGCCTCTACAAACCGCCTCCACAAACGGCGCCATCACCTCCAGCCACCGTCCGGCGATCCGCTCTTCCCCCTCCCGGTTCGGATGCACCCCGTCGTACGTCATCCGCCGGACGTCGAATCCGCTGAACTGATCCACCATCACCACCGGCGACGCCTCCGTGCTCAACCCCTCCAACCGCACCAACGCCTCGTTGAACGCGGCGACCTGCGCCTCCATCCCCGACGCCGGAATCAACTGCGCCACCAGCAACACCATCGACGGATTCCGCTGCCGCAACACCCCGATCATCGCCTCAAAGTCCGCCAGGATATCCGGAACCCTCCGCCCTCTGAACAGGTCGTTGCTCCCAAGGTGGATCAGAGCGATATCCGGAGCCGGATACAGCGTCAGCCAATGCGGCAGCTCCGCCAGCACCTCATCGACCTGCCATCCCCAATGGCCTTCATGAGCCAGGTCGAAATCCTTATCTGGCGGTCCCCCCCAATGGTTCCGCCGCTGACTGCCTACAAACCCCACCCGGCACTCCCCCTCGTTCAACGCATGCCACAACGGGCGGCGATAACTGTTGTGGCCCCGGTCGCCCTGGGTAATCGAATCCCCCAGCGGAAGCACCAACACCTGCGCCATCTCGCCCACCTCCACCTCCGGGCGGGCGCATCCCAATCCCAGCATCAATCCCGCAATCAACCCCAAACTAGCCGTTCGCATGATACAAAGCCTCCGCCAGCAAATTCCACTTGTCCCGCTCAATCTTGTCCTCATTCCACTCCTCCCCTTCCGGCCACTCATAATAAGCCAGCGGGCGCATAAACGAAGGCAACGCCCGGCCCAGCGCCCCGTCGATCACATCATCCGGCACCTCCTCCCGCGAAACAAACGCCACCGGACGCCGCCCAAACTCCTCGTCGGGAATCGACGCCACCACCGCCCGGCGAATCCCCGGAATCGACCCCAGAACCGCCTCGATCATTTCCGGATGAATGTTCTCCCCCCCCGAAATGAACATGCTGTCGAAACGACCCGTCACCGTCAGGTAACCCTCCTCGTCCACCGAGCCTCGATCATTGGTGTGGAACCAGCCCTCTCCGTCCACCGCCGGAACCACATCCTCCCCCTCCACATAGCCCGAAAACAAACAGGGGCCCTTCACCAGAAGTTCCCCCCGCTCGTCGATCGCCAGCTCCCGGTGATGCAGCAGCAGCCCCGAGGTCATCCGCTTCGTCCGGGGCGCATCCGGCGGCATCGTCGTCACCTGCGAGGCCATTTCTGTCAACCCATACGTCGTGAACACCGGCCAGTTGCGCCGCAGCGCCGCGCTCAACGTCGCCGGATCGCAAGGGCTCCCTCCCAGCAGAATCGCTTTCAGCTTCGCAAACCCATCCGGGGGATCCGGCCGGTCCACCAACCGCTTGAGCTGCGTCGGCACCAGTGAAAGATGCGTCACGGCATAAGCGGCTTGCCCTTCCTCCAGCGTATCCCCCGGCGCGGGAAACACCATCGTCGCCCCGCTCAACAAACACCGGAACAAGATCCCCAGCCCCCCCACATGATACATCGGCAGATTGACCAACCACCGGTCCCGCGAGCGCAACCGCAGGTTTTCATTCGCCCCCCGGGCGCTGTAGTAATGATTCCCGAACGTATGCAAAACCGCCTTCGGCATCCCCGAGCTTCCCGAGGTAAAAAGAATCGTCGCCGCCTGGTCCAGTCCCACATAACGATGCGCCACCGGCGGCAACGGCTCCAGCGGCGCCATCATGATCTCTCCGGGCTCGAACGCCGTCAACCCCTCCTTCGCCACCTGCTCCGGATCCCGCACCCGCGCGATCACCTTGTCGCAACCGATCGACCCCAACTGCCGCACCACCGCCTCCCGGGGAATCCGCGTCGACACCAGGCACGCCACCCCCCCCGCCCGCAGAATCCCCAGCAACAACACCGGATACCTCCAGTCCTGAGCCACATACAACCCCACCCGGTCCCCGCTTCTCACCCCCCGCTGGTACAGGTTGTACGCCACCCAGCTCGCCATCTCATCCACCTCGGAAAAAATCAAATCGCGGTCCGGCGACAAAATCGCCGGCTGATCCCGCGAAATTTGCGCCGCCTCATGCAACGGACATATCAACTCAGTCATCCAACCACTCCACCATCGATTCATCAATCCTCATGCCATCCCCCGCCCTCGGCCACATCACCTCCGGCCCATCCAACTCCAAGCGGGGAGTCACAACATCCTGCCCGAAGATTCGCCACGTATCAAACCCGCAAGGCTCCGACACCTCCACCTCCGCCGCGAGATCCAGCAACCCTCCCAACCCCACCCCCGACTCGAAGCACGAACTCAACACGAACCTTGTCCCCGCCGCCTCGCAACACGCCTTCCACCCCCGCGCCCGCGAAAAACCGCCTGCCCGCATCGGCTTGCACACCAGCGCATCCACCCCCCGCAACTTGTCCGCCGAAGGCTCCTCGTCCGCCATCGACTCATCCAATGCCACCGGCCATCCCGTCTCCCTCCGGAAACGCTCCAGATCCCCCGCCTCCGCCACCGGCTCCTCGAAATAATCAATCCCGTCCCCTTCCAATCCCTCCGCCAAATGCAGCGCAGCCTCCAGCGACAAGCTCCCGTTGGCATCCAGGCGCAACCGGACACCCTCCGGAAGCTCCCCCATGATCCGCCGAAGCCCCTCGCGCTCCACCTCCACATCCATCCGGCCCACCTTAATTTTTAACCTATGGTACCCCTCCGCGATGCGGGCGATCGCCTCCCCGGGCCGGCTCAAATCGACCAACGCATTGATCCCGATCCGCCGCGCCGAAAGCCCCGCAAACCGGCCTCCCGCCGACTCCGCCGCCTGCTCCAGCCCAAACCTCAAGGAGGGAAAATCCCCGGCAAGACCCCACGCCTCCGGATCGCGTTTCCACACCCCAAAGGCCTGAATCACCTCCTCCAGCGACTCCCGGTGATACCCCGGCAACGGCGAAGCCTCCCCCCACCCCACCCCGCCCCCATCCTCCGTCCATCGGATCAACAATCCGGTTCGATGGGTCAGTTCACACCCCCCCACCCGCAACGGTTCGCCCAACCGCAACACATAGCGCCCGGCCTGAACCTCCTTGGCCGCCTTCGACAACCACCCGCTCATCTCGCCCACACCACCGCGAACCACATGCAATACATCAACAAACCAACCGCCGTCTTCCCCAGCAAAGGATTCAGCCCTTCCCCCTTTTCCGTCCATACCTGCGGCAAAAGAGAAAGTCCGGGCATCGTCGCTACCACCATATAGAACAATGTGACTCCGTCCACTGAGCCAGTTCCCATCACCAACGCCCACCCGATCCCCGCCGCCCCCGCCACACACACCGTGTACTCCACCCGGGCAAACGTCGGACCAAACCGCACCGCCAGCGTTTTCTTCCCCGCCTTCGCATCCCCTTCGATGTCCCGCAAATTATTCACCACCAGAATCGCCACCGAAAGCAGGCCCGGCCCCAGCCCCATCCACACCGGCAGCCACGATAACTCCAACACCTGCACATAGAACGTCCCCGCCACCGCCACCGGACCAAAAAACACCAACACAAAAACATCGCCCAATCCCAGATACGCCAACGGATACGGCCCCGCCGTATACAACACCCCGGCCAGAATCGAAACCACCCCCACCACCGCCAGCGGCCACCCCGCCCTCGCCACCAGCAGACCGCACACCACCGCCGCCGCCGCAAACGTGATCACCGTCGCCGCCAGCATCGCCCCCGGCGAAATCCACCCCGCCTGGGTCATCCGCTTCGGACCCTTCCGCTCCTCCGTGTCCGCCCCCTTAACAAAATCCGCCCAGTCATTGCAAAAGTTCGTCCCGACCTGCAACAACAGCGCCCCTGCCAGACAAAGCAATCCCACCCCGACATCCATCCCCCCCACCGACGCCGCCAATCCCATCCCCAAAAAAATCGGCCCCACCCCCGCCCACAAGGTCTTGGGACGAGCCGCCAGCCACCAGCACCGAAGAGTCGAAGGACGCGCCGAGATATTCATCCCCCTACGCTTCCACGAGATCCCATCCCGGTCAATCTCAGACCCGGGGTCAGCCCTTAAAAACCAAATCCAGCATGAAAAACGTCACGAAATTGACATCAATGATAACAGTGCATACAATGCATTCAAACCTTGGAGTTCTTATGGCCACACTAAATCTTCGGAATTTGCCCGATTCTATTCATCGTGAACTCCGAATCCGGGCCGCTCGCAATGGGCGGAGCATGGAACGGGAAGCCCGAACCATTCTTCAGGACACCTGTTTAGGCGCTGGCGCGAAGGCAGAGCCAGAATCCCTCCAACGTTGGATTTGCTCGCTTTATGGCGGCAATCCTCCCGCGTCCGCAGTTGACACTCTGATTGCCGAACGCCGCCGGGAGGCCGCGAGGGAATGATCATTTTGGATGCCTCCGCCCTACTGGCCTTCTTGTTTCAAGAAACCGGCCACCAAAAGGTCGCTCCGGAACTTGCCTCGGGATGCATGTCATCGATTAATTTTTCCGAAGTGCTGGGCGGTTTCGCCCGCGACGGTCATGATCCTGTCATCGTGGGTCGGCGCCTTCGTGAAACCGGCTTGGAAGTCGCGCCCTTTGACGCAGAAGACGCCTTACTCGCGGCAAACTTGCGCCCTCAGACCGATCCCCTGGGGTTATCTCTGGGTGATCGGGCCTGTCTGGCCCTTGCCCTCGCAAGGGGTGTACCCGTACTTACCGCAGACCCCATCTGGGCCGATCTAAAGCTTCCTGTTTCCATCCGATTGATACGATAGTCAACTCTCAGCCAACCCCGGATTACTCTGCAAAAAAGCATAGCGCTCCCCCCCGTTTTATGGCTAGGGTGTAAAGGACTAGAGCTTATCCAAAAACCCGGCTCCGTTTCGGCGAAACGCCTCGACCCACCAACGAAAAACGCAGACGCGAAGGAGGGTACGGCGAACCCTCCCGGTGAGCCGGGTTGTGGACCAGCCTCCAGTCCCCGGCCCCGGCCGGGACATCATGACATTTCGTTGGAGCCCTCATCATGTATTTCCGCAAGTTACCCCACATCGCCAACTTCGACTTCCTCGCCTCCTACAAAGCCAAAGGCGCCAACAAGATTGAAAAAGACCGCTTCGACATCGAGCTCACCGCCTACAAAGGAAGCATCTTCAGACTTCGCGTCAAAAACCCCCGCTGGAAAAAGAATTACTCTCAGGCTGGACTATCCCTTCCCCCCAAAGTCGCCAACCCCCGCGACGAATTCGCCTCCCTCCATGTCGACAGCCGCTTCGGCCTAAAACTCACCGGCCCCGGCAACCGTATCCTGCTCTCCTCTCCCCCCCGCCAAACCTTCGGCATCAGCGGCACCCGCTCCGTCTTCGTCTTCAATCAGGAGCCCGAACACCAGTTCTTCGGCATGGGCGAAAAAATGCGCGGCCTCGAACTCAGCGGCATCCAGACCAAATTCTGGAACACCGACATCTTCGCCGACTTCCACTGGAAGGAAATCGAGAACGACCGCCCCGATCCCATGTACGCTTCCATCCCCTACCTCATCGTCAAGCGCGACAACCAATACATCGGCCTCCTCCTCGACAACCCCTACGCCACCTTCATGACCACCTCCGCCCCTCCCGAAATCGGCGGCGGGCAGATGAAGCTCAGCAACATCAAGGAGCGCTACATCACCATCGGCGCCGAACACGGCCAGCCCGACCTCTACATCCTCGTCGGCCCCACCCTCGCCGAACTTACCCGCAAACTCCAGCGCCTCGTCGGCACCACCCCCCTCCCCCCCGCCTGGGCCCTCGGCTACCACCAATGCCGATGGGGCTACAAATCCGAAGCCTGCCTCAAGCTCCTCGACGACGGCTTCACCTCCCACGGCATCCCCTGCGACGGCCTCTGGCTCGACATCGACTACATGGACTCCTTCAAAGTCTTCACCTTTAACAAAACCTACTTCCCCAACGTCAAAAAACGCATGGCCGCCCTCGCCCGCAAAGGCCGCAAAGTCATTCCCATCATCGACCCCGGGGTCAAGCGCGAACGCGGCTACTCCGTCTACGAAAGCGGACGCAAAGCCAAAGCCTTCTGCCTCAATCCCCAGGGCAAGGAATTCATCGGCCTCGTCTGGCCCGGCGAAACCGTCTTCCCCGACTTCTCCACCCTCAAAGGCCGCGCCTGGTGGGCCAAACACGTCAAAGAATTCGCCGCCCACGGCTTCCCCGGCGCCTGGCTCGACATGAACGACCCCTCCACCGGCAGCGTCCTCTGCACCGACATGCGCTTCAACCAGGGCAAAGAAAGCCACTACACCTACCACAACCAATACGCCCTCGGCATGGCCCAGGCCAGCCGCGACGGCTTCGCCGCCGCCCACCCCGGACTCCGACCCTTCCTCCTCAGCCGCTCCGGCTTCACCGGCATCAGCAAATATGCCGCCCTCTGGACCGGCGACAACATGGCCAACTACCATTACCTCCGCAACTCCATCCCCGTCAGCATCAACCTCGCCCTCTCCGGCGTCCCCTTCAACGGACCCGACATCGGCGGCTTCGCCGGCGACACCACCCCCCAGCTCATCACCGACTGGATGAAAACCTGCTTCCTCTTCCCCTTCTGCCGAAACCATTCCATGATCGGCACCCGCGACCAGGAACCCTGGGCCTTCGACCCCGCCACCCGCGACACCCTCAAACACTACATCCAGCTCCGCTACAAGCTCCGGCCCTACCTCTACAACCTCTTCATCCAGCAGGAACGTGAAGGCGAAGCCATCCTCCGCCCCCTCTTCTACCACTTCCCCGACACCCCCAAACAACCCCTCACCCGCATCGCCGACCAATTCATGATCGGTTCCGGCATCATGCAAGCCCCCGTCATCGACGAACACCGCCGCGACCGCGACGTCGTCCTCCCCGGCCAGCAACCCTGGTTCTCCACCCTCCACGGCGAATGGATCAAACCCGGCCAAACCCTCCCCATCGCCCCCAAACCCCGCCAAACCGCCCTCTTCCTCCGCGACGCCGCCGTCCTCCCCATGACCCCCGGTCCCCTCCCCACCCAAAACACCTTCGACAGCCGCGCCGTCGAATTCCACCTCTTCCTCCATCCCGGCTCCGACAAACCCTGCGTCTACGAATACACCGCCGACGACGGCCTCACCCTCGACTACCAACAAGGCAAACGCAGCAGCCTCCTCCTCACCGCCTCCGTCCGCAAACGCGAAACCCTCGCCATCCACACCGAAAAACTCCTCTCCGGCTACGGCAAAATCAAAACCGACTTCGTCATCTACTCCCCCTTCCCCCACGTCACCCTCAACGGAAAGCCCGCCAAGCTCAAACCCTTCACCTGGGAATTCGCCGGGTCCAAGGTCAAAGCCTGGCGCGTCCAACCCACCGCCCGGTAAACCACCCCCATGATCTATCGGCTGATCATCATCACCGGTCCGCTCAAAGGTCAGCGCGTCACCATCGACCCCGAGCCGATGACCATCGGCCGCGACCCCGAGTCCACCCTTGTCCTCCCCGACGACGAGGCCGCCCTCAAGCATGCCGTCATCGAACACCGCGACGACGGCCTCTTCATCCGCGACCTCGGCTCCATGCATAAAATCATCGTCAACAAACGCGAAGTCAGCTCCGCCCGCATCAAACATGGCGACACCCTTGAAATCGGCCGCACCCGCTTCCTCGTCCAGGCCGTCGTCAAAGCCGAAGTCAATCCCCCGCCCCCCACCGTCCTCGAAGAATTGCCCCCCCGCAGATCCCCCCTCCCCCTCGCCGCCGCCGCCCTCCTCCTCCTT
>DAOLCW010000131.1:0-8095 GCA_035327665.1 Kiritimatiellia bacterium | reverse complement strand
CTCCACTGACCCCAGCGACCCCCAAGTCATCGCCCTCATCCGCGAAGCCCAGGCCGCCCAACGCGACAACAACTACCTCGAAGCCCGCATCAAAGCCCTCGAAGCCCATCGCCGCGCACCTCCCAACTCCCCCCTCCAGCGCCGCGCCGAAGAAGTCCTCAACCACGTCAACGTTCAGCTCGTCCTCACCCCCCGGCAAATGCCCGAAAAAGTCGACTACACCGTCCGCCCCGGCGACTCCCTCGAACGCATCGCCCGCAACCATGGCACCACCATCGAACTCGTCCGCCGCAGCAACAACGTCCGCGGCTCCCTCATCCGCGCCGGCGACCGCATGCGCATCTTCACCGGCAAATTCTCCATCCATGTCAGCAAATCCGCCAACGAACTCGTCCTCTACATGAACGACGACTTCTTCAAACGCTACCGCGTCGGCACCGGTGAATTCAACCGCACCCCCGTCGGCGACTTCGTCATCACCGACCGCATCGCCGAACCCACCTGGTGGCGACCCGACGGACGCTCCTTCCCCTTCGGTCACCCCGAAAACCTCCTCGGCACCCACTGGCTCGGATTCAACATCCGCGGCTACGGCATCCACGGAACCTGGGAACCCGACACCATCGGCCACCAGCTCAGCGCCGGATGCGTCCGCATGCTCAACGAGGAAGTCGAGGAACTCTTTACCCTCGTCACCACCGGAACCCCCGTCACCATCGTCGATTAAGGAGGTACCCCACCATGGCCGCTTATACCCTGCCCTTTGAAAAACCCATTGCCGAACTCGAAACCAAACTCAAAGAACTCTCCCAGTTCAGCCAGAGCCAGGCCATCGACATGTCCGACGAAATCGAGCGCATGAAGGCCCGAATCGATGAAACCCGCCGCGACATCTACAAAAACCTCACCCCCTGGCAAAAAGTCCAAGTCGCCCGCCATCCCCTTCGCCCCTACACCCGCGACTACCTCCAACACATGACCGACAAGTTCACCGAACTACACGGCGACCGCATCCACCGCGACGACCGCGCCATCATCGGCGGCTTCGCCACCATCGGCGGACGCAACGTCATGATCATCGGCACCCAGAAAGGCCGCGACACCAAAAGCAACCTCCAATGCAACTTCGGCTGCGCCTACCCTGAAGGCTACCGCAAAGCCCTCCGCCTCATGCGCCTTGCCGTCAAATTCAACCTCCCCATCATCACCCTCATCGACACCCCCGGAGCCTATCCCGGCATCGAATCCGAAGAACGCCACATCGCCGAAGCCATCGCCGTCAACATCCGCGAAATGTTCACCTTCCCCGTCCCCATCATCGTCACCATCATCGGGGAAGGCGGCAGCGGCGGCGCCCTCGGCATCGGCGTCGGCGACCGCGTCCTCGTCCTCGAAAACGCCTACTACTCCGTCATCTCCCCCGAAGGCTGCGCCGCCATCCTCTGGAAAAACCGCGCCTTCGCCGACAAAGCCGCCGAAGCCCTCAAAATCACCTCCAAAGATCTCATCGCCACCAAACTCGCCGACGAAGTCGTCCCCGAACCCTCCGGAGGCGCTCACAACGATCACACCGCCGTCGCCCAGACCCTCAAAGACGCCATCCTCAAAAACCTCGACCTCGTCTCCGCCTGGACCCCCGAACAGCGCATCGAAAAACGCTACCAAAAATTCCGGGCCATGGGCGTCTTCGACAAAGCCCCTCCCGCCCAGGTCGTCCCCGCCTGAACTCTCTCCGACCACGCGTTCAAGGGCAAAACGGGAAAAACTCGCTCCCGCGAGTCCGGTGACGTTATCAGCACCTCCGAAATCGACTTACGCCCCCAAGTCGTTCCCCTCTTCTATTTCTTCTGTGCTCTTCTGAGTCTTCTGCGGTTCCAATTCCGGTTTTCGGGTTCAAACTTCAACATTCGGACTTCCCTCGGATTCCCGTCTTCCCGCTACGCCGCGACACGCGGGTACTGCGTCATTCGTCATTTCGATTCCCCTTCCGCCAACGCCCTCGCCACCTCATAAACCCCCGGGCTCGCGGCAAAACACGTCAACCGCCCATCCGGAAACGCCTTCAAAATCTCCGCCCGCCCCCCCGCTTCCTCAATCAACAACATCCCCGCTCCCACGTCCCAGATATAAATCCCCGTCTCGCAAAAAATATCCGCCGACCCATCCGCCACCATGCACAAATCCAACGCTGCCGCCCCCATCAGCCGGATCTTCAACACCCTCTCCTTGAACCGTTCCACCATCCTCGCCCCCCGGTTCACATCCTCCCCCGACTTCGACATCCCCGTCATCAGAAACGCGTCCTTCAACGCGTCCACCTGCGAAACCTCAATCCGCACCCCATTGCACGTCGCCCCCTTCCCCCGCTCTGCCCCATACATCCTCCCCAACTCCGGCGCATAAATCGCCCCCGCCTCCATCCTCCCGTTCACCCGCACCGCCACCGCCGAACACCACCACGGCACCCCTCGAAAATAATTCACCGTCCCATCCAAAGGATCAATAATCCACTCCGGCTCATCCTTCGCCGTCGTTCCCACGCCCCCCTCCTCCCCCAAAAACACCGCCTCCGGAAACGCCTCCCGGATCACTCCCTCCGCCCGGTCCTGACACTCACGGTCCAACACCAGCTTGATATCGTGCGCCGTCCTCCCCGCCACCGCCTTCACCCCGCCTCGCCGGCTCAATGCATGATCCCCCGCCCCTCGTGCCGCCGCCTCCGCAACCTCCAACCACCCCGCTTCCCGCATCCCGCTCACCCCTTCGGATTCGTACTGAACCAGTCGATCGTCCGCCGCAATCCCTCTTCAAAGGGAACCTGAGGCGTCCACCCCAACTGCTCCTTCGCCCGCGTCGCATCCGCCTGCGAATCCCGCACATCCCCCGCCCGCGCCGCGCCATGCACCGGTTCAATCGCCTTGCCCAGCAGCCGCGCAATCGTCACCGCAAGTTCCTTCACCGAAATCCGGTTCCCCCATGCCACATTATACACCCCGCCCGCCGCCGAGGCCGGAGCCGTGCAACACGCCAGGTTCGCCGCCACAATATCATCCACATACGTAAAATCCCGCGTCTGCAATCCATCCCCGTGCAAACACGGCGCCCGGTCCTCAATCAACGCACGGATAAACAACGGAATCACCGCCGCATAATCCGACGCCGGATCCTGACGTGGACCAAACACATTAAAATAACGCAGCGAAAACACCTTCAACCCATACAAATTCGTAAACATCCGCCCGTAATGCTCCCCCGCCAGCTTCGACAACGCATACGGCGACAGCGGCTGAGGAAGCATCGACTCCTCCTTCGGAAGCGTCGGCGTATCCCCATACACCGACGACGACGACGAAAACACCACCCGCTCCACCCCCGCATCCCGCGACGCCAGATACAAATTCAACGTCCCCCGGATATTCACCTCATTCGTCGTCATCGGATCTTCCACCGAACGCGCCACCGAGGGAAGCGCCCCGAAATGGATCACATACCTCACCCCGTTCACCGCCTTCGCAACCGCCCCTTCATCCCGAAGATCCCCCTCCACCAACTCCACCGAACCTTCCAACCCCTCCAGATTCTTCCGGCGGCCCGTCGCAAAATTATCCAACACCCGCACCCCTTCCCCCATCTCCACGAGCTTGCGCACCAAATTGCCGCCAATAAATCCCGCCCCGCCCGTCACCAAATACATCGCACTCATCCGAACTCCTTAATTTCCAAATTCAACCGCAGTTCCCGGAAACGCGGTCAGCCAAAATTGCATCCACACCTGATGATCGTCATCAATGTTCCGGTACCCCACCCCGATCCCCGTACACGGCCCCGTGCGCTTCACAAAATACGAATGCTCCTCCAACTCGCTATCCTCCAAATCATACCGCGCCGCCACCTCGAACGACCACCGGTTGTTCGGGAACAACTCCATCCGCGCCGACACCAACTCCGCCGAATCCCGGCGGAAAAAATACTCCAAACCAAACTCCGACAAATCATCCAGCAAGTATGAAACCCGGCCATTGAACTGATTCAACTGACCCTCATAGGTATCGTACGCGCCATCCAAACGAATCCCCAACTGAGGCAGCAACCGCATCTCCGAATCGAAAAACACATCCGAAAAATCGTTCTGTTCGCCCACCGTTTCCACCCGGTAAAACGTGAACACATTCAGGTAAACCACATCCGAAGGCACCCCGTCCCGCCGCGTCTGCAACTTGTGCCGCATCCCCAGTTGAATGTCATGGCGCCGGTCCAACTGATCCACCGCATCAAACTGCCGAAGACGATCCGGACGAAGATTCGGCTCCGGAATATACGTGTGATTCAAATACGGCTCCGCAACATGCCGGATGCCGTCCCCGTCCAAAAACATATAATTGTCCCATGTCCGGAACGCCTTGAACGATCCCTCCCACCCCAACTCAAACACATTCCGCAACCCGCCCCCCGTATCCTCATCCCGCGCCACCACCTCGTCCCGCGCAAACGAAAACCCATCCTCGTCCGTCTCGATCACCTGATTCGTCGTCGTCACCGTCCGGAACGTATCCGTGTAATACGTCCCCCGGTACCCCGCACGGGGAACCACGTTCAAAAACCCGAAATGCCGGGTCGGATACAACACCGTATGACCCGAATCAAACCGGAATGTATCGTAATCCTCCCGGTCCGATCCCTTCGGGAACACCCGCTCCAAATACCCCACCGTGCTCCGGCTCTCGTAAAACAAATCCGTCTCGAACAACGGCTGCCGCCTAAAATCCAACGACAACTCCGGCAACCGGTCCACATTCTCGTAAAAATCGTTCAGCCGCTTGTTCAGCAACAACGCCGCCGTGTAATGATCCGCCCGGTGAGTCAGCGTCACCCGGTTCTCCGGTTGCACATTGTTCCTGAACTCCCGCTTGAAAAAGTCATCCAGAAAAAACGGATCGCTTACATAATTCGCCTCCACGAACAGGCTGTCACGGTCCGTGAACCGGTGAACATGACTCAACCGGATCCGGTACCGCTCGCTGTCGATCAGATCCTCCGTCCGCTCCTCCGACCTCGGCCCCCGCAATGGATCCTTGTCATCCGTGTAATACAACCTCAGTCCCCCCTCCCAATCCCGGTGTTCCCGGTCCCGCCACAGAAAATCCTGCCCGTACCCGAACCCCCGCCGACTCCGGTAATCCAAATGCGTCACCCCCCGCAAGTTCTCCGCCAGCGGATAATTGTAGCCCACCAGCATAAACGCCCCCAGCCGCGAACTGTACCCCGGCAGAACCTGAAAAAACCGCGTATGCGGATCCAGCGAACGCGAATACGCAGGCAAATACATCACCGGCACCCAACCCAAATAAAACGTCGCCCCCTTCATATGCACCCGCCGGTCCTCCAACCGGCCCTCCCGCGCCCGCACATACACCGGTGGATTCTCCCCCTCGCACGTGCTGACCCGTACCCGCGTCAAAATCATCCGGTTCGTACCCAGCCGCCGCGACTCCTCCGCCGTAATGTAAAACGGCTCCATGTACGCATCGAACGACCCAAAATCCCCCGTCCGCGTCTTCAGGTTATACGAAAACTCCTCCCCCCGCCACATCCGGCCCGCCCGATCATAAAACACATTCCCCCGCGCATACACATCATACGTCGTCGTATTCACCGTCATGTAATCCGCACGCAGCGTCGTGTCCCCATCCGTAATCAACACATTCCCCGCCCCGATCAACGTCGTGCGGTCAGCCAGATACTCCAACGCATCCGCCGTGATATCGATCGGGATCGCCCCCTCCCCCGCTCCTTGACCGGGTGCGGGCGGTGCGGCAAAGAGATAGACAACAAGCGAAAAAGCAAAGATTCGGATCAAATACATGGGGTCTCGTCCAGGAAAGTACATCGGCCTGCGTGAAGCGGTGAACCTAGCAAAGCCCTCCCGTATTCGCCACCAGAAAAACGCCCCCCTTTGACTCTCACCTCCCCATCCATTACCTTCTACCCATCGCCGTCAACCACCTTCAATCCTTCACCCCGAGGTCACCCCCATGATCGACCCCTCCTCAGATAATCCCACCCCTCCCCTCTCTGACACCCCTCCCGAACCCTCCCCCGCGTGGCCCATCCTCGCCCCCCCCAGCCTCCGCGTCCTTGGCTGCCTCATCGAAAAAGCCATCACCACCCCAGAATACTATCCCCTCACCCTCAACGCCCTCACCAACGCCTGCAACCAGAAATCCAATCGCGACCCCGAAATGAACCTCGACGACTCCGAGGTATCCCTCGCCCTCGATGACCTCCGCATCAAACATCGCCTCGCCGCCATCGTCCATACCGCGGGCAGCCGGGTCGAAAAATACAAACACACCCTCTCCTCCCTCTTCCCCGTCGATCCACCTCAAGCCGCCATCCTTTGCGAATTGTTTCTTCGCGGCCCCCAGACCCCCGGCGAACTCAAAACCCGGGCCAGCCGCATGTTCGCCTTCCCCGACCTCAATCATGTTCAGCAAACCCTCGACGCCCTCGCCGGACTCCACCCCGCCCCCCTCGTCGTCAAACTCCCTCGCGAACCCGGCCGTCGCGAATCCCGGTGGATGCATGTCCTCGCCGGCGTTCCCGACCTCACCGCCGACCCCGACCCCACTCCCCCCCTCACCTCCGCCCCCCCTTCCCTTCGTCAAGAACTCGACCAACTCCGCCAAGAAGTAGAAGTCCTCAAATCCACCCTCGCCCAAATCCAATCCACCCTCTCCCACCTCACCACTCCCCCCTCCTGATCCACACCCTTCATCAACTCACTCCCCCAAAATCGATTCAAGAAAGCCCACGAAGGAAAACTCCATACTCGTACACTTATCCACACAAAACACTTTTTCCCTTCGCAGACCCCACAATTCCCCTCAGCTTTCAAGTTTCATCCCTCATCCCTCTTTCCCCCTTCCCATCCGTGTTATCCGCGTCCATCCGTGGTTAAAAAATCTTCCTACCCAACCAAACATTCATTCCCCACCTCCTCCAACCTTCTGTGTCTTCTGCGCCTTCTGCGGTTCCTCTCCCGACCTCCTTCGTACTCGCACACCTACACCTACACCCTTATCTCTCCCCTATTCCCCCTTCCCATGAGTGTTCTCAGCAACCTTCAGCTTTCATCCTTTCATCCCTCATCACACCTTCTACTTGCCAACCTCCCCCTCATCCCCTATGTTCTTCAGACCTTGGCGGGCCGGTAGCTCAGTCGGTAGAGCACGAGACTTTTAATCTTGTGGTCGTGGGTTCGAGCCCCACCCGGCTCACCAACTTTTTTCACAACCATCCATCTCCTGCGGGCAGGATCACCGACCTCATGCACAAGAAACCTTCCCACTTCCGCCCTTCCAAGCGGGCTGGCTTCACCCTCGTCGAACTTCTTGTCGCCATCGCCATCCTCTCCATCCTCGTCGGCATCGTCGCCGTCAACGTCCTCAATCAGCCCTCCGAGGCCAAAGTCGCCGCCGCCAAAGCCCAGATCCGAACCCTCAAAATGGCCGTCCAGATGTACAAAACCGACAACGGATACCTCCCCACCATGAATCAGGGCCTCGAAGCCCTTGTCACCGCCCCCACCACTCCCCCCACCCCCCGCAACTTCCGCGCCGGCGGCTACCTCGACAGCCGCCGCCTCCCCCTCGACCCCTGGAACAACCCCTACATCTACCTCGTCCCCGGCTCCCACGGACAACCCTTCGAGATCATCAGCTACGGACGCGACGGCCAACCCGGAGGAGAAGGCGATGCCGCCGACATCTCCAGCGCCGACCTCTAACCCCTTCTCCCCCGACTCCGCCGGCTTCACCCTCATCGAAGTCCTCGTCGCCCTCCTCGTCCTCGGCCTCACCCTTACCGTGGTCAGCCAGAGCGTCACCCTCCTCCTCAACACCGAGCGCCAACTCATCCAACACCGGCAAGCCTACCTTCTCGCCGAAACCCTTCATACCACCTACCTCCTCGACCCAACCACCGACCTCCCCTCCCGCCTCCCCGAACCCTGGACCCTCGAACCCTCCCTCCACACCGACCCCACCCCCCCCACCCCCCCCCCCCCCCCCCCGAAACCAAACCCCCCCCCCCCCCC
>DAOLCW010000130.1:0-8106 GCA_035327665.1 Kiritimatiellia bacterium | reverse complement strand
ATCCCCGCCCCCCATCGTCATCACCATAAACGCGATCGCGATTCCCGGCAGCGTCGCATGGCTGATCGCATCCCCGAACAGCGCACGCTTCCGCAACAGCATGAACGAACCCACCACCCCTGAGGCCAACCCCAGCATCGTCGCCCCCAGCAACACCACCCGCGTATTGTAGTCCGTCAGCGTCAGCAAACGAACCCCCTCCGTCCACCACGCAGGATCCCCCGTCGTCATGACCGGCTCAATGCGATCGCCTGCGCCGCCTGGTCCAGCAGCGTCAACCGCCCCCCAAACGTCTTGTGCAGGTTCTCCGGAGTAAACACCGCCGACACCTCCCCCGCCGCCACCACCCGCATGTTCAGCAAAATCACCTCATCAAAGTACTGCGGCACCGTCTGCAAATCATGATGCACCGCTACCACCGTCCGCCCCGACCCTTTGATCTCCCGCAACAACTCCACAATCGCCCGCTCCGTCGCCGCATCCACCCCCGCAAACGGCTCATCCATAAAATACAAATCCGCCTCCTGCACCAGCGCCCGCGCCAAAAACACCCGCTGCTGCTGCCCTCCCGAAAGCTGGCTAATCTGCCGCTTCGCATAATCCGCCATCCCCACCCGCGCCAGCGCCTCCAGCGCCTGCTTCCGCGTCCCCGACGTCACCGGACGAAACCACCCCAAACTCCGGTAACGACCCATCGCCACCACCTCCAGTGCATTCACCGGAAAATCCCAATCCACGCTTTCCCGTTGCGGCACATACGCCACCCGGTGACGCTGCTCCTCGAACCCCCGCCCATAAATCGCAATCCGCCCCGACGCAATCGGCACCAACCCCAACACCGCCTTGATCAGCGTGCTCTTCCCCGCCCCGTTCGGCCCCACCACCCCGATCAACTTCCCCTCCGGAAGATCCAGATCCACATCCCACAACACCGGACGCCGGTGATACGCCACCGTCACATCATGAATCGAAACCGGCGCATCCGGCGAATGCTCATGACCCGGCGGCATCGAGCTCACCCGCGGCCCCCGCCATGTCACCCCGCCACGCGTCACCGCGACCCTCCATCCGTCCCCTTGAACACCCATCCGCTCTCCCCCACCGTTCCCCCCAGCGCCCGCGTCACCGTCGTCGCATTGTGATCCATCATCCCCACATACGTCCCCTCATACGTCCCCGGAAGCCCCATCGCATCCGAAAACAACTCCCCCCCAATTTTTACTGTGTGACCCCTCGCCCGCGCTCCCTCCACCAGCGCCCGCACATTCTTGTCCGCCACACTCGTCTCCACAAACACCGCTCCGATCCCCCGCTCCACCAACACCCCCACCAACCGGTTGATATCCCGCAGCCCCGCCTCCGACTCCGTCGAAATCCCCTGAATCCCCATCACCTCCATCCCATACGCCCGACCAAAATACTGAAACGCATCGTGCGCCGTCACCAAAACCCGCCGCGCCTCAGGGATCGTTTGCATCGCCCGCCTTACCGCCTCATCCAGCTCCAGCAACGTCGCCCGCGCCTCCCTCGCCCGCGCCCGATACCTCTCCGCATCAACCGGATCAAACGCCCCCAACGCCTCCGCAATCACCTCCAGCGCCCCGCTCCACAATCCCACATCCATCCACAGATGCGGGTCATCCTTACCCTTCGCCTCCGGATCCTCCAGACGAAGGCTCGCATCCAGCCGCTCCGCCACCGCGATCACCGGCTTCCCCGACCTGCCAATCCGCGCCAGAACATCCCCCATCCGCCCCTCCAAAAGCAACCCGTTATAAAAAACCACATCCGCCTCCGAAAGCCGCGCCACATCCCGCCGCGTCACCTTATACGAATGAGGATCCATCCCCGCCCCGATCAACGTCACCACCTCCGCCCGGTCCCCCGCCACCTGCTCCACCAAATCCCCGATCATCCCCACCGTCGCCACCACCCGAATCGGACGCTCCCCCAGAACCGGAACCGGTCCCGCCATCACCCCAACCATCCCGACCAACATCAAACTCAAGAAACCCTTCATCCGCATCATTCGTCTCCCAACCGTTGCCCTACCCAAGTCCCACCAACTTTGATTAAGCCAACTCCGCATCTTGTCTCATAAAACTACGCTCCTGTCAACCCCCCCCTCGACCCTGCAAGGAGCCGATCAGCTCTGCGCGCATGCTTTAACTTCAAGGGCGAAGATCGTGGCAAAACTCACCCCCGGCGATCTTGTGTCGCCGGAGTGAACGTTGTTGAGACGAGAAAGGATCGTGTTTCAAAAGGAGCGATAGAAGAAGATCGTCCTAATTCGCTCATACTATATTCTTCATGCGACTTCTTGCTTTCAACGATCTCACCGGCGACACAAGGTCGCCCGGGTCGAGGATAACCCCGCAGAACGACCATGCGCCCCCCCCCTGCAAGGGGCGCATCAACTCATCCCGTCCGGTGCGCTCTCATGGCAGAACGTCATCCCCAAACTCCCCTCCCCATGCGGCAAGTCCCTCGCCAACTCCTGCAACCCGCCTCGCACCGCCTCCTCCAGCGTCGGATGATAAAACGGCATCTTCAACAAGTCATACACCGTCGCCCCCCCTTGAATCGCCCACGCCAGCAAATGGGCAAGATGCTCCGCTCGCGGCGCGCAAAACTCCGCACCCAGCACCCTTCCATTCCTTCGATCCGCGTAAATCCGAAATCTCCCCTCCGCCTCCCCCATCATCATCGCCCGGCCCTGCGACTCCATCCCCACCGAAACCACCGCCACCTCACCCCCCGCAACATCATCCCAGCTCAACCCCGCCCGGGCAATCTGCGGCGCGGTAAACGTAATCGCCAACCGCGTCCTCCGCGCAAAACAGGCCGGATCCTCCCGCACCGCATTATACCCCGCCACCCGGCCATCATCCCATGCCTCATGCATGATCGGCCATTCCCCGTGAACATCCCCCCCGATAAACACCCGCGTCCCCCTCACCTGAAGCGTCTTGCCATCAAACTCCGGCACCCCTCGCCCATCCAACCTCACCCCCAGCCTCTCCAATCCCAACCCCTCCACATTCGGACGCCTCCCCATCGCCACCAACACCACCTCCACCTCCCGCGAATGCGACCCCGCCCTCACCCGGAACCCTTCATCCCCCCGCTCCACACTTCCCGCCTCTCCCCGCCACAACGTCATCTCCTTCCCCAGCGCCTCCGCCGCCGCCTCCACGATCTCCGGATCATGCGCTCCCCCCAGCCGCATCGACCGCGAAATCCCCACCACCTCCACCCCCAGCCTCGCAAACGCCTGCCCCAGCTCGCACCCGATCACCCCCAACCCAAACACCGCCATCGACTTCGGCAAGCCCTCCAGCTCGAAAATCGTATCACTCGTCAACATCCCTGCCCCCAACGCCTCCCACTCCTTTGGCACAAACGGATGCGACCCCGTTCCCACCACCACCGCCTTCGCCCGGACCAAAACATCCCCCGCCTCAATCACCCCCTCCTCAACAAAACGCGCCTTCGCCCGGATCAACCTCTCCCCGAACCTCTCCGTCTTCCTCACCATCCCCCCCGCAAACCCGTCCCGAAGCTCCCGCACCCGCCTCATCACCGCCTCCCCATCCACCCTCAACCCCTCCCCGCCACGAATCCCCTCCCCCTCAAACACCCTGCGACGATGAAAATCCTCCGCAATATGGATCAACGCCTTCGACGGCATACAACCCACCCGCGCACACGTCGTCCCCAGCGGACCCGGATCAATCAACACAAACGAATCCGTCACCCTCCGGATCTCACTCAACGCCACCAACCCCGTCGTTCCCGCCCCCACCACCGCCACATCCACCGATCGTTCTTTCATCATCCAACTCCCATTCAAAACTCCATTCCCCCCACGCCTCCCCCTCGCCCAACCTTACATCGAATGATACACCCACGACCACACTCCAATTCCATCCCACCTCTCCCATCCCGCGAATAAATCTTTCCATCTTTAGTCCCACCATCAACACTCTCCCGCCATGAACCTCACCCCTCCACCCCCCGCAACTTGATATGTGCGGCATCGCCGGCATCTGGCATCGCGACGGACAACCCGTCGACGAGCATCAGCTCCACACCATGATCGATACCCTCCACCACCGTGGCCGCGACGATCACGGCATCTGGTGCCAACACAGCCTCGGCCTCGCCCATCGCCGCCTCAGCATCATCGACCTTTCCACCCGCGGCCATCAACCCATGCACGCCGGAACCCACCCCCTCCACCTCACCTTCAACGGCGAAATCCACAACTACCTCGAACTCCGCGACCAACTCACCTCCCTCGGTCACACCTTCCACACCTGCACCGACACCGAAGTCATCCTTCACGCCTACGCCCAATGGGGCCAAGCCTGCTTCCCACGCTTCAACGGCATGTGGGCCCTCGCCCTTTGGGACGAAGCCAACCAGGAACTCATCCTCTCCCGCGACCGCTTCGGCATCAAACCCCTCGTCTACGCCATCCTCGACCACACCCTCTACTTCGCCTCCGAACCCAAAGCCCTCCTCGCCGCCGACCCCCGCCTCCGCGAACCCAACTACCAAACCCTCCACCACTACCTTCGCGCCATGGTCACCGACATCGGCCCCGACACCTTCTTCCGTCATATCCACGCCATCCCCTCCGGCCACACCCTCCGCATCACCCCCCGCAACATTCAATCCATCCCCCACTGGACCTTTCAACCCCGCCCCGAAACACCCCATCCCCAACCCGTCGAAACCTTCCACGAACTCCTCTCCGACGCCGTCAACCTCCGCCTCCGCAGCGACGCCCCCCTCGGCATCTGGCTCAGCGGCGGACTCGACTCCTCCACCATCGCCGCCCTCGCCGCCACCCAGTCCGACCGCCCCCTCACCTGCTTCTCCATGCATTACCCCCACCATCCCCGCTTCGACGAAAGCCACTACATCCGCTCCGTTGCCCGCCACATCCCCAACCTTCACATCCACTGGGTCACCCCACCCCCCACCTCCATCATCGAAACCATCGCCGACATCGTCCACGCCCACGACGCCCCCACCGTCGTCCGCGGACGCTACGCCTCCTGGACCCTCGCCCGGGAAACCGCCCGCCACGTCAACGTCGTCCTTTCCGGCGATGGCGCCGACGAACTCCTCGGCGGATACCAAACCTTCGCCGCCCCCTACGCCCTCGACCGCCTCCTCCTCTCCGGACCCGGCCTCACCCGCAACCCACGCCACATCCGCCGCGAATATGACCAACTCGTTACCATCGCCCAACCCGGACTCTCCGCCCGCGACGTCATGCTTCGCGGCCTCAAAGCCCGCCTCGGCATCCTATGCGGCGCCCTCCCCATGATCACCCCTCCCGGCTTCACCCGCACCTATGGCCCTGCCAACCCTCACCACCATTACGCCGCCTGGGCCAGCTACTGCGGCCAAAAACCCTTCCGCAGCCTCCTCAACAACTCCCTCTGGCGCGAATTCACATGGCGCGGACTCCCCGAAATGATGAAAGCCTTCGACGCCGTCACCATGGCCCACACCCTCGAAATACGGTCCCCATTCCTCGATCACCGCATCGTCGAATTCTGCTTCTCCCTCCCCTACTACGAAAAAATCCGCCACGGCCTCACCAAACATCTCCTCCGCCGCGCCGCCCAACCCCTCCTCCCTCCCGACGTCCTCCAGCGCCGCCACAAACTTGGCTTCCCTTCCCCCCTCCACAACTGGTTCGCCGAACCCAAAAACCTCACCCTCGCCCGCGACTACCTCCTCAACGGCCACGCCGCAAGCGCCCGAATCTTCGACCCTCACGCCCTCCAATCCGCCCTCCACCACCTCGCCACCCACGAAACCTTCCACAACGTCCCTCGCCACATCCTCCTCTGGGCCTGGATCTCCGTCGAAGCCTGGCTCCGCCAAACCCAGCCCCACCCATGATCACCCTCTCGCCCCTCCGCACCCGCATCCAGCAAGCCTGGCGACACATCCTCTTTCGCCTCCTCCGCATCCACGCCCGCTTCCTTCGCCCCGCCACCGTCATCGCCATTACCGGAAGCTGCGGCAAAACCACCGCCAAAGACCTCACCCATCACATCCTCTCCACCCGCTACCCCGGAACCAAATCCCCCGGCACCTTCAACGGCTTCTACACCATCGCCGCCACCCTTCTCAAAACCATCCCCTTCCGCCACCGCTTCGTCGTCCTCGAATTCGGCGCCGGCGAACCCGGACGTATCGACCTCTTCTCCCGCGCCGCCCTGCCCCACATCGGCATCGTCCTCACCATCGGACGCGACCATCACAAAACCTTCCGCACCCGCCAAGCCGTCGCCAACGAAAAACAACCCATCCTTCAACACCTTCCCCCTCAAGGCCTCGCCATCCTCAACACCGACGACGAACTCATCCCCCCCATGGCTCACATCACCTCCGCCCCCGTCCTCACCTTCGGCACCCAACCCCACGCCCAACTCCGGGCCGAAAACATTCACTTCGCATGGCCTCAACCCCTCACCTTCGACCTCATCCACCAAAACCAGCGCATCCCCATTCAAACCACCTTCCCCAGCGACCTATTCCTCCCCTCCATCCTCGCCTCCGCCGCCGTCGCCCTTCACCTTGGCATGACCCCCCACCAAATCAGCCGCGCCATCTCCACCTTCCCCGGCTCCTACCAGCGCATGACCTCCGTCACCCTCCCCGACACCTCCACCTTCATCCTCGACGACTGGAAAGCCCCCTTCTGGTCCATTCCCCACGCCCTCCGCATCTTTCAAGACGCCCGCGCCCCCCGCAAGATCCTCGTCCTCGGCACCATATCCGACTCCTCAAATTCCCGCTCAAAAACCTATCACCAAGTCATCCAGAAAGCCCTCCCCCTCATCGATTACATCCTCATCACCGGACCCCATAGCCACGAAATCCAATCCCTTCACCAAACCCTCCCCCCCGACCGCGTCCACATCATCCCCGACCTCCAACAAGCCGCCGACCAGCTCGACCAATGGATCCTCCCCGGTTCCCTCATCCTCCTCAAAGGCACCAACCGGCAGGACCACCTCCAGCGCCTCATGCACCATCGCCTCCGCACCATCACCTGCTGGGATAGCTCCTGCCGCCTCCCAATCCCCTGCCGCAACTGCCCCCAACTTTACCGCCCCCCATCCAACTAAACCCCAACGCCAAGAGCGATTCAACACACCCGGAGACTTCCGGACGTTTTGGAGTGCGGCAGCTTGATGCCGCTTTCTCCTTCGCTTCTCGAAACGAAGGCTCAACACACCATCCCCACCCCTCATGTTCCAACCACATCGATCCCCAAAACCAGGAACAAGACTCAGATGATGCCTTATCAGGCACATCGCCACACACCCACAAGCACAACTCCCCTCACCGCATCCTCCTCCCCTCCCCCTTCCTCCTTACTCCTCCCCCACCACGTCCTTCCCCTCACACCCTCCGCAGCCGCCACGCCCCAAACGCCGTAATTCCCAACCCCACCGCCAACACCGACACCTGCGCCCCCGCCGAAGAACCCAGCGCCGCCAGCCCCACCGCTCCCGACAACGGCCCCGCCAGGAAGCCGCACCCGATCAACGACTCATGCAACCCTCCCCCCTCCCCCTTATCCGGCCCGTAATCCATCGAATAAAAAATCGACATATAATACCCCAGCCCGATCACCAAACCGAACCCCCCGCAACATCCCAGCACCACCCACGCCGACGGCCCGAAAAACATCCCCGTCAAAAACACCGGACCCAAACCCAGCGCCGCCAGACTCCACCCCTTATGATAGTGCCACCCCTCCCACTTCCAGAACACCCAGAACGAAACCGCCCGCGCAAACAGCAAACTGCTCACCAGCCAGATCGTCTCCGTCGCCGACAACCCCAGTCGCACCCCCACAAACGGCGCCAGCGTCGCAAACGCCCCCTGCATAAAATACGCCAGACTATTCGCCACCCACGCCGCATGCAGAAACCGCCGCTTCACCTCCCTCGGCTGCCGCTCCCCCACATGCGGCTCCGGCTCACCCCCCCCCAAGGCCCATGCCCCATACCCCCCCCCCCCCCCCCCCCCCCCCCCCCCCACCACCACCAAAAAAAACACCCCCCC
>DAOLCW010000129.1:0-8206 GCA_035327665.1 Kiritimatiellia bacterium | reverse complement strand
CCGCCGCACTCCAAAAGATCCGCTACCGCCGATCAAAAGGCCAAACTCCAACCTTCGCTTCTTGAAGCGAAGCGACCATCGTCCATCCTTCCGGCTTGTCCGGGCAGAAAACGCCATGCTACGGTCGTGGCTGGCAACGGATTCGCGCGGAATCCTCCGTCCTGTTATTGATAAGGATATGCGTTCATGAAACACATCATGGTTCGGTTGAGCATTGTCGTATGGTTCCTTTCCACCCTCAGTGGGTATGCCCTTTCCCGGGATGACCTCTCCGAACTCGCCCAGCGGCTGGTTCCCCCCTCCGACAAGGTCACCCTCATCACCAAGGATGGAACCTCCTATCCCGGCACCCTGCGCCGCGAAACCGAAACCGACTACGTGATGGACGTGCAACGAGGATCCATCCAGTTCGAACGCAGTTTCCCCAAATCCGACGTGGCCCGGATTGTCGAACCGAATGTGGCCGACGCCTTCGCCGACGCCCTGCTCCGGTTCCGCGAAGTCCTCCCCACCGCCACCGCGACCACCCGCTTCGACGACATGCTCGCGGTCGCCAACGAGTTCCTCGAAAAAGCCCCGGCTCACCCACGTTACGATGCGATCACCCAACTGCGCGACGCCATCGCCCGCGAACAAAGCCAGGCCGCCCGCGGTTGGGAAAAGTTCGAGGGCCAATGGATGCCGCCGGTCCAGCTTGCCGTCCGCCGCTTCGACCAGATCGAAGCGAGGCTGCTCGAACTTCAGGAACGATTCCGGGGGGTGGACCAGCCCGGCTTCACCGGCGACTCCCGCGCCCGCGACATGTACCAGAACCTTCTCGGCTCCCGCCGTGACCTCATTCGCTCCCTTCCCCAAACCCTCAACGAACGCCTTCCCGCTCTTCTCGAATCCCGCCAATGGGATGAAGCCGCCGAGGAAATCGACGCCTTTCAAAAACTCATGCTCAACCGGGTCGCCGGCGCCGAGGACGGACCCCGCCGGCCCGGCCAGCGCGAAGACGCCCAGCGCTTCGAAGCCATGGACCTCAATTACATCTCCCGCCTCCACACCCGTTTTATCGAAGCCTACACCGCCCATAACGATGGCGAGGAACGCCCCCGCCGCGCTCCCGAGGTCGAGGGCATGCTTCTCGTTCCCGGCGGCTATTTTCTTCGCGGCGATGCCACCGCCTCCCCCTCTGACTCCACCTTCCCGCCCCAGCTTGTCTATGTCACACCCTTCCTTCTCGATGAGCGCGAAGTGTCGAATGCCGAGTATCGATCCTTCGTCGAGTACGTTCAGAGCAGCGGCGACTATTCCATGGCCCACCCCGACGCCCCACCCCTTAAGGATCACACGCCGCAAGGATGGGCGCATGAGCACTTGCGCGGCGATGACCAGCCGGTGGTCGGCATTGATTGGTTTGATGCCTATGCCTATGCGACATGGGCGGGCAAGCGCTTGCCGACCGAGGCCGAATGGGAACGGGCCGCCCGCGGCAACGACCAGCGCATCTACCCTTGGGGCAACCAGGCCCCGGATCGCGTGATGGTAAATGCTCCCTCCGGGCGAAACTTCATCAACCGGGAAATCTCCCACGCCCAGGGCCTCGGACGCCTGACCGAAGCAACCTGGCCGGTGGGCATCATCCTGCCTCCTGAAGCCGAGGAAGCCTTCGTCCCCATGGACATCCCCACCGCCGGACCCTATGGCCACCTTCATCTCTCCGGCAACGCCGCCGAGTGGGTCGCCGACCGTTACCAGTCCGGTTACTATTTCCACGCCCCCATCCGCAATCCCGCCGGTCCGGACGAGGGAGCATTCCGGGTCATCCGGGGCGGTCATTTCCGCAGCCCGGACAACGAACTGACCACCACCCATCGCACCTCTCCGGACGCCCGGAGCCAGCGCCAACCCGCTCAACGCGGACCGGAAACGCCCACCATCGGCTTCCGTTGCGCACGGGATTTGTAATGCCTACTCCGGTTCGCGGCGGCCCGATGACCCAACCTCGGGCATAACGAACCATCGCGTCAGTTCATCCTGCCTCCACTCCACGGACCGATCCGCCAACCGGTCTGCGGAGAAGCGGCCTCACGTTGCCGCCTCCGGACAAACCAGAATCCGACACACCCAATCAGAACATATTTGAACACGCTTGGTTCAGGAATGATCACGAAGTTATTCACGTTAGTGGTGGAATAGTTCCCGACAAAATCCACTTCCACCACCCCAAACTCATCATGGTTGATATTGGTCATCACGGTTTGACCCCAGTAAATCAGACCGGTCAGAGGACCTACACTGTTGTAAAACCGGAGATACATGAAATTTATGTCGTCGGTTTCAAAAAAGATGTTCGAGACAAAGAAGGTCCCATTGCTGCCAAGCTGACTGGAATTGATCACCACCGTGGCCAAAATGATGTCATCCCCCGTGGTTCCGCCGGTCACGTTGGTTCCCCCGAAGGTTTCCATGGGGTCAATGATGTCGTCGAAGCTTCCGATAATCTGGACAATCGACCCATCGGCGAGGGGAGTGGCCTCATCTTCCTGAAGCAACGAAAAACTGACGTAAGCGTTTAAGTTGATGAGTGCGGCCGATGTGGAGGGAACCCACACCAGCCCCAACAGGCAAATCACCGCAGCGGTAACGAGACCACGGCACACGATTCGGATGGTTGGGTCGCCATTCACCCAAGATAATGAAGCAGATATCGTGCCGTTACGGTAAGGAGATCGGTTTATCTGGAGAAGCCGGGAACCGGAAACGCTCTTGTCCCCCCGGTTGACCTCGAACGTGGACCGCTCGAGCTTAGCTCATCCTCTCCCTCGCCGCTCAATTGGAAGGGGGCAAAATCAGGCGCAACCGGAAAATCCGGGCGCCATCGCTCCCGAACCAGGGTGACACATCATATTCTGTGAACGCATCGTCGGCCACAAACGGTTCCCCCGCGCCATGGAACTCCGCATCGTTCGCGAGGGAGTCGGTGTATTCAACCTGATAAAGCCCCCCGGCACGGGAGGGCCAACGGAAGATGATCCGGCTCTGATCAACTTCGGGTATCGTCAGGGTAAGCACATCATCCGGATCCAACGGGTTGAGACCAGCCATCACCGCCTCGTAGTCGGTCATCCCATTGCCGCTGGTGTCAGGATGAAACGGATCCGTTCCATAGGATCGCTCCCACGAGTTGTTCAACCCATCGCCATCGTCATCCGCAGGATCGAGGGGAAGCGAGGTGGAGGGTATCGTCACATTGAAGGACTGGTTGCCCGAAACGACAAAAACCTCGGAATCTCCATAAAACGAACTGGTTTCCGGGGTTTGGCCATTAAACACCCGTACAAACAAGGGCGTACCGTTGGGCGGGCGGGATGAACTCGAAAGGGCGAGCCCGAACATCGCCGGCGTTTCGAGGTTCCGCCGGGTTAACCGACCGATACGGGACTCCCCTCCCGCGACAGGAAGATTGTTCGGGTGGGGATTCCCTCGCACATCCGGGGGATAGATCACATGCCCAGGCGCCGTGTACACCACGACCAAAGCGCCGTTGTGAAGATAATTGCCCGGCAACGGCAACCCGAACTCGTTGAGGATGGGGGTGGTGGTTCCGATATGGAGCGGGGCCGTGAGCTGCTGCCCAAATGCGGGAACTGCAACCACCAAGGAAAGGGCAACGTATAAACCCGCGAGGAACACGCGAGCAAATGTCTTTGCGAAAATGTGGTCGTCACCATACATGCCTCCCTAGAAAAGCAATAATCGTGCCCAACCCGTGGTCAGCCGCCCCCTCACCGGGATTTGCACGGTTTTTAACGTTTTATCGGGGAAAAGCGGAGAATTGAAACCAGAATTTCCCACGGCCAAGGCCAACGTTGCCGGGCAAATCTCCCGCCAGAGTGAATCCGGCCTTGTCACTTTCGCCAAAAGCGGCCCAAATTTTATCAGGTCAGGGATTCATATCCCGGGTCGGCGGATTGTACATGGGGCGGTTCGTCCACACGATGTCACTGGTCGAACGGCGAGTCTGGATGACGATGGCATCGTTGGGTGAAAAATAATTGGTCGGCACCTCAGGGAATCCATCCCGGTTAAACCGCCAACTTTGATCCGTTGTCCGATACCAGATCACATCAGGCACCTTCTGGCCATAGCGGTCGAATTTCCACATCCAATCGGATTGAACCGGATTGCCCCCTCCCACAAATCCCGCCTCGATCAAGCCGAGTTGCGCGGGATGCAAGGACTCTGGCGTGAAGGGACTGATCAAGCTATACGAGTTGCCGGCAGGCAGAACCTGCACCACCTCGTTGGTCGGAACCCGATACACCATGACCCACGAAACCACCGGGCTGTTCGTCGGCAATTGCACGGTGAAGCCATTGTCGAGAGGAAGCGGATCGTCTTCGGCAAGTTGGTCGGTCATCTCCTCCGGAATGGAATAGACCCACTCTTTCCGTTGCCCTTCGGTCAGCCAGATCTCTTTCGCGACGTTGATCGGGGCAGGCGCACGATGCCGCCACGCCACCTTCACCGAATCGATCAACCCTCCTCCCGATGGCAGCATGTGGTTCATGATCTTGCCCACCTGATTGGTGAACGGCTCGCCCCAGGCCCTCACCCAGTTCTGCCCCGGATAGAGATGGACATTGTTGAGAGCGGCAATATCCGAACTCGCGCGGCGAGGGGGCTGCTCCCAGAAGCCCGGCGCGGATACCCGGTAAAAGCGCACAAGGTGATTGGGCAACTGGTTGGGAGCCAGCCGACCTTCACCTCCCGCATCCACAAAAAACTCCCCGTTGCTTCGCCCGGCCAGCTTCCATTGGGTTTTCAGGCTGTCATGGAACGAGGCGGCATCCACATAAAGCAGGTCATAAAGAGCTTCGCTCTCCCGGAGATGATGAATTTCCGCACGCCCTTCCTCGGCGTTGAAGAAGGCGTCGAGAATGCGGAAGATCGGGGCAATCCTCACCATCGCCGACGCGGTATTGTTGTCGAGGTCGAGGTCGACCTGGTCGGACTTCAGGATGGAGGCGGTGTTGGTAATCGTCATCAGAGCCAAATCGAGTCCCGCCTCCACGGTGATCAACAAGGTGGCGGTATCCTCGAGGGAAAGGGTTCCGATCGTCCAAATCCCGCTGGTCGGGGAATAGGTGCCGTGGCTGGCTTGAATGTCGAGCACCTGAAGCTGGGGATGCAGCACATCGAGGATCTGTACTCCGGTCGCCGAAAAGGGTCCGACATTGGTCACGACCAGAAGGTAATCGAAGGGCGATCCCACTTCCGGAACAGGATCGCTGACCGACTTGGCAATCCCGACATCGGCAAACTCAATGCTGTCGGACACGGAAGCAGAAAGCGGGATGAGCTGACGATCACTGGAGACCCATGCGGCATTCAGGATATTGGTGCCGGTGGGTGCAGGAATGACCTCGGCCTCAAACGTCAGGGTCAGGGTCGCTCCCGGAGCGAGGGAAATCCCTGTGGCCATCACCGGGGGGTCAAGGCCCGCCGCGACCACCAGACCCGGGCCCTGGGCGGTGATCTGCACATCGTCGAACCAAATCGCACTCGCGGGATCCATCGGGGAGCCCACCGAAAAGCGAACCGCCGTGTTGGTGCTGATCCAACTCGTGATATCCACGGTGACCGGGACATAAGCAATGTCCGTACCCGGTCCCGGCAAGACCGAAACCGCCGTCCATGGTCCGAGCACGCCGTTGGCCGAAACTTCCACCGCGGCCACTTCACCCGCAAGCATACCGACCCGGCGATGGTCGAATCGAAGCGTGGCGCTAACTGCTCCGGTGAGATTGGCCAGCCGGTGCACACTGCGGAAACCATCACCACCCTGAAACCGGAGTGAATAGGCTTCGCCTCGAACCGCATCGCTGGCCACTTGAATCCGCCCACCGGCCGGGCCATTGGTCTCCCCCGTTTCCACCCACGGACCCGTCCACAATGCGGTCCCGTCATTCCCGGTATAGGCCTGAGCCGAAAACTCATCCCGCCAAGTGGTCTCAACGGTTCCCGGATAGGTAAGCACCGCGCTGTTGGCGACATAGAGGGTCCCGGTCGGGGTCGGGTCGGTAAGGACCACGTTCGAGTGGACCTCATCACTCTGGTTGGTCACCGTCACGGTGTACGTGATCAACATGCCCGGCACCACGTTGGTCGCCCCGCCGGGAAGCGCGGATGCTTTGGCAATCCCCAGCTCAGACCCTTCCACCGCAGTGACCGTAACCGAGTCCGAGTTGTTCGCCGACTCCGGATCGACCGGCGTGGACGTCAAGAGGCTCGCGGTATTCGTCACGACATTGCCGAGTGCCGCGGGTTCGACCCGTGCCGTCACCGTGAGGGTCGCATTCGATCCTGAAGCCAACTCTCCGATCGTCCACACACCGGTTCCACCATGATAGGAACCCGTGGAAGCCGAGGCGCTCAACAGGGTGAGGCCCGAAGGAAGAACATCGAGCACGGAAACACCCGAGGCATCGTTCGGACCCTGATTCGCCGCGACCACCGTAAACACCACCGGTGTACCCACAAAAGGTGTGGGCGAATCCACGGTCTTGGTGATCGCAAGATCCGCGCCTTGAACCACGATCTCCACCGTAGCGCTGTTGTTGTCGGGATCAGGATCGGCTTGTTCCAAAACCGTAATCGTTGCCGTGTTCACAATAACCGCGCCCGCCCGGTCCAAACCGACCCGCACAGTGATCTGAAGGGTCGCACTGCCGCCGATCGCCAGATCCCCCACCTCCCACAATCCGGTTCCCGGAGTGTAGACGCCGGTGGAAGCAACATGGGAAAGATAGGTCAATCCATCCGCCAAGGGCTCTTCGACAACAATCCCCGTGGCAAGGTAGGGGCCGGCATTGCTCACCACCAACGTATACGTCACCTCCGCCCCCGCATCCGGCGTCGAATCATCCACCTCCTTGAGGATCGACACATCGGCATTCCTCAACGCGTTGGTCACGCCCTCGATGATCGGGAATTGTTGCAGACTGCTCTCCGCGCTGACGATGTTCACGATCTCTGACAAGTACACCGGAGAATCGACCACCACATCGAAGGTGACGACCAAGGATTGCTGACCATACAGGGTATAGCCGGTGGCCAGCGCCGGAGGATCACCGGGAACCCCCGGATTTTCAGAGGGAAGCTGATAGCGGATGATTACTCGTCCGTCCGCACCCGCGCCACCGTTTCCGCCATTGGTTCCACGAGCCCCGCCACCCCCGCCCGGGACCGTACCCGGTTGACCCGGCTGACCATTGTTTCCACCGTCGCCGCCCCGACCTGCTCCGTCGCCGCCAGGCCCGCCCGTAGCTCCGGAACCGGCAACGCCATTCTCACCATTTGCATAGGGAAACGCGGAACCACCGCCGCCGCCCCCACCGCCACTCGTAGATCCACTCCGATCGCCTCCCGAGCCGCCCGAGAAACGCACGTCACCCACGCTGGCTGCCGCTGACCCTCCTGCTCCACCGACATTCACGCCCCCGGATCCCCCGCGGGCCAACACGTGCGTGCCATCGCCGAAATAGGAGTCCCCACCAGAATTCCCCACCGTTCCTCCGTGGTTGACCGCGCCTCCCAATCCAACGATCACGTTATAGGTTTGACCCGGGGTCACCGCGATGGCTGAACGCGCATACGCGCCGCCACCACCGCCTCCGCGCCGGGTCGTGCCATCATTGCGTGGTCCACCACCGCCACCCCATGCCTCCACCACCAGACTGGTCACGCCGGGCGGAACCGTAAATGTGGATGTGGTATCAAAGACCTCGGCCACCCTCTGAGGCGCTTGCGCGGGATAGCGAACGATGACCGCACCGGAAGCGCCGGAACTTCCTGAGCCACTAGTGCTTCCCGCTAGTCCCCCGAGACCCGCTAACCCTGTGGGATACTCCGAAGAAATGTCCATACCCGGATTGCGCCCGCTTCCCGCCGTCAATGTGCCGGAACCAACGAAGCCGGAACCGCCGCCACCTCCCGCGCCGGACGTCTCAGAGGCATTTCCGCCGCCGCCACCGCCGCCACCGAAAAGCCCGCCGCCGCCGCCGCCACCACCAGGACGCAGTGAACTGGTCGAGCCGTAGCCGCCGATCCCCCCCCCCGGCATAACTCCCGCGCCCCCTGTCCCCCCGGTCGTAAACGTTGGGGCATTGCCGCCCTCCCCGCCCAATAGGGATAGCCCGGCGGCGCCCGCTTCACT
>DAOLCW010000128.1:0-8208 GCA_035327665.1 Kiritimatiellia bacterium | reverse complement strand
CGAACAGCTCGACGGTCACCCCGGCGATCCCGTTGGTCAGGTCTTCAGGATCGAACAGCCCATTGCCGTTCACATCGAGGAACACCGAACCGCTGACGGATTGAAGCTGGATGACCACTGCATCATCTTGATCGTCGTGCGGGTTGCCGAGCGGATCTTCACCGGTCGCAGTGGCCACGTTGGTCAGGCTCCCACTGATCACGCTGTTGACCTCAACCGTCACCGACTGGCCGACCGCGAGGTCAGGAAGGCTCTGGCTAATTGGAGGAGTCAGGTCGTTGTCGACCAGGGTTACGTTGGTCAGCGCCACGTCACCATCGTTGAGCACGAGGAAGCTGTATACCACGGGTTGGCCGTTCGTGCCGGTGATCAGGTTTTCGCCATCCACCAGTTTGGTCAGGCTGATCGACGGGGTAATCACTTGAACCTCCGCGTCGTCGTCATCCTGAACACTTTCCCCATTCGGATTCTCGCCCGTCACCACCGCAGTATTAACCAGATTCCCGCTAAGCGCGTTTTCCACCGTGACCGTAACGGTTTGTCCGACCAGAACCGTGCCCACAACGTTGGTGAAGGCGGGGGAAATATCGGTGTCAATCAGGGTGACATTGGTCAGGGCAACCGAGCCATTGTTGGTAATCAGGAAACTGTAGGTAACCACCTGTCCATTGGTTCCCACCAGAATATCCTGCCCATTGACCTGCTTGGTCAATTCAATCGAAGCCGGACCGAACAATCCGGCATCCACATTCACTTGTGGCTCACCCGGGGCGAGGGAAAACAACGGGGTTCGACCGGTGGTACGATCCGGATCTGAGTTCAGATCTCCGTTCAATCCTGCGCCATCCGCATCTTGAAGGGTAAATTGATATCCGGCAGGCAAATCGTCGAACTCGACGAAGTAATCTCCGGCCACCAGTCCGGAAAACAGGTAAAAACCGGTTGCATCCGTCGTCGTGGTGGCAAGCAAGTTGGTCTGGTCGTCAAACAGCCGGACCGTGACATTGGAAATTCCGGGCTCCCCGGCATCCTGCAAACCGTTTCCATCCAAATCTTCCCACACGAAATCGCCAATTTTCCCGAAAAGGGGCGCAATCGCTTCGAAGGGTACCGTCTTATCAATGGCGGTGGCCGAGCCAAAATTCACGATCCGATCCGAACCGGGGACCAGATCATCAAAAGCTTCGATGTTCACCCGGAATTGGACCCGGTAAGAACCTCCGACCGGCAAGGCGGTAACCGGATCGAGGATCAGCCCCCCCTCATCCAAGGGAAAAGGTGTACCGATCACATTGTCGGGAATCGGCGAGGTCACCCCGCTTGCATTGACGAAGATTGTGCTGTTGGGAACATACACGGTATTCGTGGGAAGAAAATCCTCCAAGAGGACGTCCGGCACCGGGGAGCGGCTGGTATTGTTGATGATGATGGTGTAGGTTAACTCATCACCCGGACTCGTAAAGCCATCGCCATCCACATCCGCAGTCCGAGCAACCGTTTTGACCGCATTGAACAAGGGCAAGGGAGGAATCGCCGTTCCCATGTCCAATCCCGGCTGCCCAGGTGACGCGACCAAGGTATCCTGCCCCCACGCAGCCGCCAGCTTCACGCCAAGATCAAGAACGTACACGAGCATGCCCGACTGATCTCCTGCGGGGTTGAAAATCTTGCCGAGATCCAATTCACGCAAGGTGATCGAGGTGTCGTAACGATTGCCATTCGGATCGGTCAAGGGACCGGTGGTCGGATCGGCATCGTAATCGATGTATACCGTTACCGGAGTATCCCCGTTCCCGACGGGGGTTACCCAGGCCGGATTTCCGTTTTCCGAGGGATTGACGGAGGATGTCGGATCGCGTCCGAAGCCTAATCCGACCAGTACTTGAGGCGTGAGCGACGCTTCCGGGACGAGGGTGAACCCCCAGTCCCATGTCCGGTTGCCCCCAAAGTTGCTGGGCGAAGACAACAGAGCACTCGTCGAGTCAATCGTGGCGATCGCATAGAAATTTTGCGTCTGGCTATTGAAGAAACGCGCTCCATATCCATCGGGAAGAACCTGCTTAAGGTAACCTCCGGCCGACCCGCCGGGAACCGTTAGAACCGTGGTGGTCAAATTGCTGCCCCCGGCTCCGGTTCGAGTCGTGTACTCAACATCAATCGAGGCCGCATTCGGATTGTACAACCAAATTGTTGTCGCCGTACCCGTGGTTGAACCGGATGTTTCAGGAGTCGAAACGGGGGAAAAATAGGACTCCGACCAAAGATCCGTGGGAAGTAGACGCATAAAGCGGCTTTCATACCCTTCGTTAATATCCCCGGTAATCAGATCGACCTGAACCGGGCGGTCCGAGACGATCCTCGCTCCAAAATTCATCCCTCCGTTGACTAAATAGGCCTCGCCCTGAGCAAGTGTCTCTGTCACATCGAAGGTACCATCCGCATCGATATCCACCTGAATGACCGCCCCCGCGTCTCCCGCCATAATCGAAACACCGGTATACTCGAACAATTGAAAGCTCTCATTGGTAGGAATGTTGACGCCGACCGGAGTCAGAAACTCCGTCCCCCAAAACGTGGTGTCAAACAGCTCGTTAGCCCCGGCAAATAGCGTAGCCGACCCCGCCGCCCACACCGCTCGGGACACCGCAATGTTTTTACTGGCCGCAAAACGATCCCGTCCGCCAAAGGTCACATCCGTCAAATTCGTAGTAACCACGGAATTGTTCAGAATAATGACATCCCCGGCGTTAAGGAGGTCATCAGGATACCCGGGAGGGAAACCATTGGACGGATCACCATCACCCCAGATTTGGGTCCCGGCTATATTGGTAATCGGATGGAATAAATTGACGGGATTCCCGATGTCCGGCTCATACCCGGATTCCCATTGGTCATAATAGATCACCGTGTTGCTTGCCGAGATGGCAATCGCATTATACGACTGAACCGGCTCGCGGGGCCTCGCAGAGGGAATGGAACCATTCTCGATGGTCAAGAGAGCCTCCAGCACCTGACTCTCCGGCAGGGGAAAATAGAATAATTGGACGGGAAACGGATTCGGCGGACGTTCGTTCACGACCAGACTTTGGGAATCTTGAGTCAAGACACTCGCGTTATCGGTTACCGCGATGACATTGGTCCCAAGTTCATCACCGCGGAAGCGGAAGCCCCCGGTCCATTGTCCATTACTCAAGGTAATCGAGGTGATATCCACAAGATCATCGGAATCACGGAAAACTCCCGACAAACTACTGCTTAAATTGATAACCGTGTTGCCAACACTGGCCACCGCGCTTCCATTCGTGCCCAGAATTTCGACCCGGATCAAGCGGGAGACCCCGTTCGACAGAGTGGTTTGAGGATCGGTCACGATCGCCAACGCGGCCGGTGTTCCTCCGGTCAAGGTAAAGCTCACCCTCACTTGTCCATCGGCGCCAACACCGCTATTGCCCCCGTTTAATCCCCGGCCACCGCCACCGCCACCCGGAACATTTCCTGCGTTGCCCGGTTCATTCTCATTCCCCCCGGCGCCGCCCGCACCCGTACCCGTGCCTCCCACGCCACCGGTGGTGCCGGATGCTGCTCCACCGGTTCCGCCCGGGGCGGTCGGGGTACCCGATCCACCACCACCACCCCCGGCTTGGGTACTCCGCGCTCCGCCTTGACCACCGGAGAACCTGATCGTTCCAATTGAGGCCGTATCCTGCCCACCCGCACCGCCGGTTGTCGTACCTCCAGCCCCCCCTACCGCGAGCAATTGCGTCACGCTACCGAACCAGGAGCCGCCACCCGGTAATCCTAGCGTGCCTGTGCTCAATTGCCCTCCCTGGCCTACGGTTACCACGTAGTTGCTCTGAGGTATCACAAGGAGGGTCGATTGAGCAAAGGCCCCTCCCCCCCCGCCCGCATAACGCGTCGTCCCATCGTTTCGGGCTGAACCACCGCCACCCCATGCCTGCACCGTTATCGAGGTGACCCCCGAGGGAGGAATGAACGTACCATCCGTCAAAAAGAGATTGGTCACCGTCTGGGCGTGGCTTGATAGCCCGAGAACCAACCAAAAGGCAAACAGTGAATAACCGAATGATCTACATTTCATTTTCATCTCCGTGAAGCCTACCCTATCCGTCACAAGAACCATCTATCCACTCGCGCTCGAGCCAGCCAAAAACATGACTATACCCACAAGACCATCCGGTTTGAATGGTTTGCTGATTGCACGATTTAGCCGTTTTGCCAGTAGGACATAAAGGAGTGTATCGATCAAGCAATTAATCCCACAAAGTCTTCTTGCTTTATCGATGCGGAAGCATCGCCAGGGAGAAACAATCACCATCTTCTACCCTCTGCAATACCCGTTGAAGAGGTGGCTCTCCTTTCCCGCCGACTCAATGCGTGATTCTGACCTAAGGTCCATCACCAACCGGCGATCGACAACCGCCAGTAGACTTCTCGGCCTTCGATGAATGAACGAAACGGAAAACATCCGCTTTGATCTCACGGCTCGACAAGGGTGTGCAAAGTCTGTCGAGATTCGGACCTATAAACCATGCGATGAATCGATTAATCATGCCTATCACCCCCTAAGCATCAAGGCGTTATGATTATTTCTTCCTTTTTCAAGGAGAAGTATTGACAATTTCGTCGATGAATGGCTTAATCGGTTTATCGATACTTGATTTGGAAACAAGTTCGGTCGTCAGAAACGTCAACATCAGGATCGGAAAACAGGAAAGGAAGTCGTCATGAAGTACGCGAAATTAAGCATCATTTGGGCTCTCGTAGCCATTCTGGGAATGTCCGGACTTTTGGTAAGTCAAACCGAAGCCAAGAGTCTCTCCTCAAAATTTAAGGTATTCTCATGCAAGCCCACGAAGGTGTCGGTGAAGCCAAACACGGTTTCCTGCAAGTCTTCCAAGCCCAAATGCAGCAAATCAAAGAAAAAACCCAAATCCTCGAAGCACTGCAAGCCCTCCAAGCCTCCCAAACCTCCCAAGCCTCCCAAGCCTACCCCCGAGGACGTTTGTGGCGAATGCAAAGGCGGCGTCACCTACTTGACCCTGATCTACACTGGAAATCAGAACGTTGAAGTAAAGGTGTTCGACTCCGTCAAGATCTACTACAAGGACGTGGTTGCTCCCGGACAGGAATTCACCATTCAAGGCACCCAGAGCAATGGACGCTTCGAGAAAAACGACCTGACCTTCTATGTGGACGGCCAATTTGAGGCCCGCGCTCATGTCAGTTGCTCGGTGCCCATTGGCATTGGCAGCGAAATCGGTCCCTTCATCGTCGTTGCCGGTGCCAGCGTCAAAGGTGGTAGCTTCGATTGCGATGAACCCGGTGAAGAACCCGGCGACGAGCCCGAAGATAAGCCTTTCCTCTGCGGTGAACCCCAAACCTACCGCCTCCTCGCTGGCAAGCATATCGATGCCGGGGTGGTCGTGGTATCCGTCAGTGACAGTCACCTTTTTGTCACCTACCTCACCGACAATGGCTGGCTTCTTACGGAAACTCACTTGGCCGTGGGCACCTCTATTCATGACCTCAAGAACGGTGTACCTGGCCAAATGCCCTACAAGGGGGTGCATAACTTCGAATCCATGGTTGTCTATTCGATCCCCTTGGACAGCCTTGAATCCGCTCAGACCGTCTACTTGGCCGCCCATGCGGTCGTGAAGAAAAAATCCTACAAGTCTTCCTGGCAATGCGAGACCGCTTGGGGCGAAGGTCCCCGGCTCGGCATCGGCTGGTCGATGTACTTCACGTACGACGTTGAAGAATGCGAAGAAGAAGAAGAAGAAGAAGAAGAAGAAGAAGAACCTCCTTTTTTCCCCCCGGTCTTCTAACCTCTGGCAAAACCTAACCATTCACGGGCTGATCGGACACCCTCCGGTCAGCCCGTTTTTTATGCCAGCATCGAGTACAGACTTCGGTGAGCCGCCACCGACGCCTCCAGGGTAAACGCTTGCTCTAACCGCTCACGGCCGCGGCGGCCACGGTGCAAACTCTCGGCCGGATCACCCGCACACGCTTCCATCGCCTTGGCCAGGCCACTCGAATCGTCGGCAGCCACCAACCAACCAGTTTGACCGTCCTCCACCAAATCGGGGATCCCCCCCACCCTCGTTGCCACCACCGGGCGGGCCCATGCCATGGCCTCGAGAATACTGTAGGGCAAGTTTTCCATTGTGGAACACATCACATACACATCGATGGATGCCATAAAATCTCCGGCAGAAACATAGCCCTGAACATCCACCACATCCCCAAGCCCCCACGCGTCAATCCATCGCCAAAGCTGAGGCTCCAAGTGACCGGTACCGGCAATTCGAAACCTGGCCTCCGGGTAGTCGGCATGGATCGCAAGGATGGCCTCGAGAAACATCCGGTGATTCTTCTCCTCGCTGAAGCGTCCCATCATCCCAAACACCAAGGCTCCCTTTGCGGGATACCGCTCGGGTAGTTGCCCGGTGGAAGGGATTTCCCGCAACCCTGATGGAATTCGAACGACACGGTTCTCCGCCACCCCACACCGTAATAGCAGCTCTTGATAATGCGTGGAGAGGCAAATCACCCGGTCGCACCGGAGTAAACACCATCGGTCTATCGCATCGTACATCCGCTCCTTTCGATCCGCCCGGAACAACCATCCATGAACCGTCGCGACCCGGGGCCGAATTCCTGACAAAAAAGCATGAAGGTTGGCCTTGTAGCCAATCACGTGAAGCACATCGCCTGCGTCCTCCCGCCACGCCTTGCGGATCGCTTGAAGGAGAGAGGGAGAGATCCGACCCGACACCGGGAAGCTCCGATAAGGAAAGCCCTCCCTTTGTATCGCCCCCACCAAGTCGCTCTTTGTTTGGCTTAACCGCTGTTCCTCGATCAGGTAAAACACCGGGTCGACCCCCGTGGATCGCAATCCCCATGCGAGATCCAGGGTCGCCCGTTCCGCCCCGTAGATCGCCCCGGTATCCTGCATGAAAAAAACCACCTTCACCTGCGACCACCCCGACTCCTGCATTGTTTTTCCACCATCATTACGTTAATCATGCGACATGGTTTCTCCTGACTCGACCGTTGTTGTATCCTTTCTCATCGTCGCCTTCAATGAATCCCGCACCGTTGCCCGGGTCAAGGAGGCCATCGACCGCCTCCAACGACCGGAAAACATCGACGTGGAAACCATCCTCATCGACGGGGGCAGCAAGGACGGAACCGTTGATGTGGCCCGGCAAGCCGGTTATTCGCGGATTCTCGAACGGCCAGGTGAAAACATCCCAACCTGCCGGAACGCCGGCCTGCGTGAAGCCCGGGGCCAATGGATTGCCTTTGTCGATGGGGACTGCCTTCTCGACCCCCACTGGCTCGAGCATGCGGCCCGCCTCCTGCGCGCCCACTCCCCGCTCATTCTCGGCTGGCCAGCCGCTCCCCCCGTCCCCGGAACCTGGGTCCAGCGGGCGTGGCACGCCCACTGGATGAACAAAACTCCCCCCCTCGTCGAGGACCACGGTGAAACGGTCTTGAAACATCAAGGCTTCCGCATGATCACTACCCGGAACATGATTTTCCATCGCCGCATCGCCGACCAGATCGGTGGCTTCGACGAAAACCTCTCAACCGGGGAAGATACCGACTTCGTCTTCCGGGCCACCATGGCCGGAATACCCGCCTGGGGACTTCCCGCTCTTGCTTCAGTTCATCTTGGCGAACCCGCCACTCTTCGCGCCTTCTTCAAACAACAGGTCTGGCACGCCAATCGAAAAGCCTACAAAACCATCCTCGAAAAAAGCGGCATGAAAACCGGCGGCAATGCCCCTCTGTTTTCGGCTCTGTTCCTCGCCTCCCTGATCCTGTTTCTCCTCGCCTTCTTCCTGCTTTGGTTACTACCCATCACCACCATCGGGTTGCTTCCCCTCCCCCTCCTCCTCGCTGCCCTCGCCACCCGCACCGCCATCCGCGCCAAAACCCCTCACCTCATTCCCGCCTTGATGATCTTGTACGGCGCCTACGGCCTCGCCCGCTCCATCGATCTCATCGGCTTGTCACCCCGGAAACCAAGCTGGAAAACCCAAAAGAGGGGTTCAGAGTTCGGAGTTCAGGGTTCTTGATCCCTGAACCTTTCCCCCCCCCCCCCCCCCCCCAACCCCCCCCCCCCCCCCCCCCAACCCCCCCCCCCCCTTGGTAACCGCCCGCAGAGCGCAGATC
>DAOLCW010000127.1:0-8280 GCA_035327665.1 Kiritimatiellia bacterium | reverse complement strand
GGTGGGCGATACTGGGCTCGAACCAGTGACCTCGTGCATGTGAGGCACGCGCTCTAACCAACTGAGCTAATCGCCCTTCTTGCCAGAACAATTTCGATGGCCATCCTCCTAAACCAACTCCCCACCCTTGTCAAGCGCCCCTCAAAACGATGGCGCACGAAACACAAGAATTCCGCCCCGCATTTCGGTTCTGCTTGCCTCTCGAATTCCCTCGCCTATCATCCCGAACCGAATCGAACGCTCGGACCTACCGTTTGCGCCGAGACTACGACTCGATTTGCTTACATGAACGACCTCAACCATAACTCTGATACCCGGCGAGGCCCTGTATGATGGGTCTGCTTGCCCTTCTCTTCCTTGCCGGGCTCGCCACCCCCTGGTTTCATCGGGCTTGGGGAGAACGAACCGCCGCCCGACTCGCCTTTCTTCCCGCTGCTGCCTTCGCTTACTTTCTTTTCCTCGGCTTCACCCTTCACGAGGGACACACACCCGTCGCCTCCCTGCCATGGATTCCCGACCTCGGCCTCGAATTCTCCCTCTACCTCGATGGCCTGGGCCTGCTCTTCGCACTGCTTATAACCGGAATCGGTGCGTTCGTCGTCTGGTATGCTGGAGCCTACCTTCACGACGACCCCGCCCGCCACCGCTTTCTCTGCGCCCTCCTCCTGTTTATGGCGTCCATGCTCGGGGTCGTGCTTTCCGATAATCTCATCACCCTGTTTGTGTTCTGGGAGCTTACCAGCTTCACCTCCTACCTTCTCATCGGCCACAACCACCGCGAGGAAAAAGCCCGCAAAGCCGCTCTCCAAGCCCTCCTCGTCACCGGCATGGGCGGGCTCGTCCTCCTCGCTGGCCTCCTTCTCCTCGGCGAAGCCGCCGGGACCTACAGCTTGTCGATCCTTACCACTCAGACCGGCCTGGCCGACCACCCTCTCTTCACCCCCGCCCTTCTCCTCATCTTCATCGGCGTCTTCACCAAATCCGCTCAAGTGCCCTTTCACTTCTGGCTTCCCAACGCCATGCAGGCACCCACCCCAGCCAGCGCCTACCTCCACTCCTCCACCATGGTCAAAGCAGGCGTCTTCCTCCTCGCCCGCCTTCATCCCGTCGGTGCCGAGTCCGATATTTGGACCCCCGTCGTCACCACTGTTGGCGCCTTGACACTGGTTACCGGGGCCGTGATGGCCTACGGCCAGACCTATCTCAAATCCCTCCTCGCCTATACCACCGTCGCCGCTCTCGGCGGCATTACCATGCTCCTTGGCTTCGGCCATCCTGCCGCCGTCAAGGCCGCCGTTGTCTTCCTTCTCGCCCACGCCCTCTACAAAGCCTCCCTCTTTCTCATCGCCGGCATCATCGACCACGAAACCGGGGAAAAGAACATCGAGAAACTTGGGGGCCTCCGGTCCGCCATGCCCCGGACCGCCATCGCCGGCCTTCTCGTCGCCCTCTCCATGATGGGCCTTCCTCCCTTCTTCGGGTTCCTCGGCAAGGAGCTCCTCTACGCCGCCGACACCTCCCTCCCCATCACCCTCGCCGCGCTACTTGGTGGCATCTTTTTCTTCGTTGTCGCCTACCGTACCGGCATCAAGCCCTTCGTTGGCGTCCTTCGCCCCACTCCCCGGCATCCCCACGAAGCCCCTCTCGCCATGTGGTCCGGCCCCATGACCCTTGCTGCACTCGGCTTGCTGTTTGGCCTTGCCTCCCCCCTCGTTGGCCATGCCCTCGTAGCCCCCGCCTCCAGCGCCATCCTCGGCGAGGAAATTCAGGTTAAGCTTACCCTCTGGCACGGCATCAACCGCGAGCTCCTGCTCAGCCTCCTCACCCTCGCCTTGGGCCTCGGTGCCCTCGCCGCCGCCACCTTCGCCCGACCCTACCTCCCCCGTCTCGCCCCCCTCGCTCGCTTCGGCCCCGAACGCGGTTATCAAGGCGCCCTCGACCTTCTCAACCTCGTCGCCAAGACCCAAACCCGCTTCTTCCAAAACGGCTACCTTCGCATTTACATCGAAGTCATCCTCGCCTTTATCCTCCTCACCGCCGGACTCCACTTTCTCCACACCTTCACCGCCGTATCCCTTCCCGCACTGACCCCCGTTCGCTTCAACGACGCCGTCATCGTCCTCATCATTATCCTCTCCATCATCGGCGCCGTCGGTTCCCGTTCCCGCATGGCTGCCATCGCCTCCCTCGGCGTCACCGGTTACGCCGTCGCTCTCCTTTTCGTTCTTTATAGCGCTCCCGATCTCGCCATGACCCAGCTCGTCATCGAGACCCTTACCGTCATCCTCATCGTCCTCGCCTTCTACCATCTCCCTCCCTTCCGAAGCCGTACCACCGGCCGGGCCCAGATCCGCGACATTCTTGTCGCCGGAGCCGTCGGCGTCTTCTTTGCCGCCCTCACCCTCCTCGCCAACGTCACCAACCTCTCCCCGCCCATCTCCCGCTACTTCTCCGAACAAAGCTGGGCCAGTGCCTACGGCAAGAACGTCGTCAACGTCATCCTCGTCGACTTCCGGGCCATCGACACCCTCGGCGAAATCGCCGTCCTCGTCCTCGCCGGCATTGGTGCCGTCGCCCTCCTTTCCCTCAAAATGGGTAAATCCGGCTCCGCCCCCAACATCGCCGAAATCCGTAAAACCGAAGCGGCTCCTCACACCGAGGAGGAGGTCCTATGATCTCCCTCATCCTTCAAACCGCCACCCGCTTTGTCGTCCCCCTGCTTCTCCTCTTTTCCATCTACCTGCTCATCGTCGGCCACAACTATCCCGGCGGCGGATTCGTCGGTGGACTATCCGCCTCCTCTGCCTTCGCCCTCTACGCCATCGCCTTCGACGTCCCCGCCGCCCGCCGCCTCCTCCGCCTCTCCCCCATTACCGTCTCCGCCCTAGGCTTACTCGCCGCCACCCTTGCCGGCCTTCTCGCCGTCTTCGCCGGCAAACCTTTCCTCACCGGACTCTGGACCGAACTCCCCATTCCCGGACTCGGTCCCACGAAAATAGGCACGCCCATCCTTTTCGACCTCGGGGTCTACCTCGTCGTTCTTGGTGTGGCCATGGCCATCCTCTTTTCCCTCGCCGAGGAGGAAGACTAATGGAAGTCCTCATGGCCATTGTTGTCGGGTGCCTTTACGCCGCCGGGCTCTTCCTCATGCAGCGGCGAAACCTTGTCAAATTCATTCTCGGCCTTGCCCTCCTTAGCCACGGGGCCAACCTCATGATCTTCACCGCCGGCGGCCTCGTCCGCGGCCAGCCTCCCCTCATCGCCGAAGACGCCTCCGTACCTCCCCCCATCCACGCCGACCCCCTTCCCCAGGCTCTCATCCTCACCGCCATCGTCATCAGCTTCGCCGTCCTTGCCTTCGCCCTCATCCTCTTCCTCCGCGCCTATCAGACCACCGGCACCGACGACCTCGACGACCTGAGGAGCACCGACACATGAACGCCCTCGTCATCAGTCCGGTGCTCATCCCCCTCCTCACCGCCATCCTTGCCCTGCTTTTCTGGCGCTGGCGCAACGGCCAACGCGCCATTGCCATCCTTGGCATGCTTCTTCTTTTCCTCGCCTCCCTCCGCCTGCTCTCCGCCACCCGTGAGCAGGGGATCCTCGTTCTTCAGCTCGGCAACTGGCCCGCCCCCTTCGGCATCTCCTTCGTCGTCGACCTCCTCAGCGCCATCATGCTCGTCTTCTCCTCCCTCGTCGCCCTTGGCATCGCCATCTACTCCCTTGGAGCCAACGAACTCGAACGCGAAAAATTCGGCTACTACCCCCTCCTTGCCGCCCTCATCATGGGCGTCAACGGCGCCTTCCTCACCGGTGACATTTTCAACCTTTACGTCTGGTTCGAAGTCATGCTCATGGCCTCCTTCGTCCTCCTCACCCTCGGCGGCGAAAAGGCCCAGATCGAAGGCGGCGTCAAATACGTCGCCCTCAACTTCCTCGCCTCCGCCATCTTCCTCGCCGCCGTCGGCCTCCTCTATGGAACCGTCGGAACCCTCAACATGGCCGACCTCGCCGTCAAAATCCGCGACGCCGGCAACCTCCCCCTCCTCTCCGTCATTGCCCTCCTTTTCCTCACCGCCTTCGGCATCAAAGCCGCCGTCTTTCCCATGTTCTTCTGGCTGCCCGCCTCCTACCCCACTCCTCCCCCCGCCGTTTCCGCCCTCTTCTCCGGGCTCCTTTCCAAAGTCGGCGTCTATGCCCTCATCCGCGTCTTCACCCTCATCTTCGCTCTTGGCTATGGTGCGCCCCAGCAACTTCTCCTCATCCTTGGCGGCATCACCATGCTCGTCGGCGTCCTCGGCGCCGCCGCCCAATTCGAAATCCGACGCATCCTCTCCTTTCACATCATCAGCCAGATCGGCTACATGATCATGGGGCTTGGCATCTACACCCCCCTCGCCCTTGCCGGTGCCGTCTTCTTCATCGTCCACAACATGATCGTCAAATCCAACCTCTTCCTCATCGGCGGCATCATCCACTACCTCCGCGGCACCGGGGAACTCAAACGCATCGGCGGCTTCTACCGCTCCCGCCCCGCCATGGCCATCATGTTCCTCATCTCCGCCATGGCCCTCGCCGGGCTCCCCCCCTTCTCCGGCTTCTTCGGTAAACTCGTCCTCGTCCTCGCCGCCGTCCGCGCCGAATCCTACCTCCTCGTCGGCGTCGCCCTTGGCGCCGGACTCCTTACCCTCTTCTCCATGACCAAAATCTGGAGCGAAGCCTTCTGGAAAGATTCACCTGAACCCGAAATCGACCAACCTCGCGCCACCCCCGTCCGCACCTTCACCATGATGATCCCCGTCGCCCTCTTCACCGCTTTTGCCCTCGGCCTCGGCCTCGCCTTCGGACCTGTCTTCCGCATCATGATGGAAGCCGGACATCAACTCATGGATCCCTCCCTCTACATCCGCGCCGTCCTCGGAGACGCCCCGTGAAACTCTTCTTCGCCAACATCCTCCTTGCCCTCGTTTGGGCCTCCATGACCGGCGAAATGTCCCTCGCCAACCTCCTCGTCGGAGCCGTTATCGGCTACCTTGTCCTCCTCATCCTCCGCCCCATCCTCGGCCCCAGCGACTACTTCCGCAAACTTCCCCAAACCATCGTCTTCACCGGGTACTTCATTCGTGAGATGCTCCTCTCCAGCCTCCGCGTCGGCTACGACGTCATCACCCCCACCCACTACAGCAAACCCGGCATCATCGCCATCCCCCTCGACGCCCGCACCGACATCGAAATCACCCTCCTTGCCAACCTCATCTCCCTCACCCCCGGCACCCTCAGCCTCGACCTCTCCCCCGACCGCTCCAAACTTTACATCCACGCCATGTTCGCCGCCGACCCCGACCGCCTCCGCGCCGACATCAAGGCCACCCTCGAAAAGCCCCTCCTGGATCTCATGCGATGACCGACACCATCCAGCTTTCCTCCCAGATCGTCATGGCCATGATGTTCCTCGCCATGCTACTTGCCATGGTCCGCGTCCTTCGCGGCCCCAGCCTCCCCGATCGCGTCGTCGCCATCGACCTCATCACCACCCTCGCCGTCGGCATCATCGCCGTCTACTCCATCAAAACCGGCCAGGGCGCCTTCATCACCGCCGCCATTGCCCTCGCCCTCCTCGCCTTCCTTGGCACCGTTGCCCTTGCCCTTTACATCCGACGCGGAGGTCCCCCATGAGCGAAATCCTCACCCTCGTATTCATGTACACCAGTGGAATCTTTATGATGCTCGCCGCCATCGGCATCATCCGCATGCCCAGCCTCTTCACCCGTATGCATGCCGCCACCAAAGTCGGGGCCATGGGCCTCACCTGCGCCATGCTCGCTGTCGCCTTTCACTTCGGTGATCTCGGCATCACCACCCGCGCCCTCCTCGTCATCCTCTTCTTCCTCCTCACCGCCCCCGTTGCCGCCCACATGATCGGCCGCTCCGCCTACATGTCCGGCATTCCCCTTGCCAGGACCGCCGTCGTCAACGAATGGCCCCGGCCCGGCGTCGAGCCCGACCCAGCCGACCCCCCCGCCAAAATCGATCCCTCCTCTCCCGCCTAAAGCAGATGTCCTCCGCAAATCACCCAACATGACCGAGGGTGATCCGTGGCAACGCGCTCAACGTCTACCATCGCTTACCAGCGGATCCCACACACGTTTAAACCCGAAGATCTGAAAATCCTTCACATTGCGGGTGGCAAACTCCGTAACTCCATGATGCCTGAGCGTGAGGGCAATACGAACATCATAGATGTTGCGAAACGCAAACCCCGGCGTCGCCGCAGCCTTCCACATTGCATCCGCAACCTCGGGAACATAATCAACGATTCGCCATGCTTTATGCCTTCTCAAGGCCTCGATCGCTTCGACCGCATCCACTGCGGACAACGGATGGCGAGCCACCGCGGGATTGCGGAGAAGACAATAAACCTCCGTCAAGACGAGTTCACACAATAGAACCCGGTGATTCCGGGCCTCCTCGACAAGCATCGTGCGCGCTTGCTTGTGTCCAGGAGCCGAGGTTTCGAGCGCCGCAAAAACAATGTTCGTATCGAAAGAGATCATCGCGCCCTGCGAGAAGAATTCCGTTTTTTCTGGGGAGGTCTTTCGCGCACGACCTGCGCCGTGCCTCGCTCGTTTAAATCATAGCGCCAATCCGGATCGGAAAAGGGGTCGCCTTTGAGCCCGAGATGAAACGGTCCGGGAAGAGGGTCTTTCGTTGAAGATTTTTCCAATGGAGGATAGGCCCGGGTAATGTATTCCGCGCCGCGTCGAATGACTTCAGCAAGGCTGATTTCCCGCTCCTCGGCGACACGCTTCAGTTGCCAGTAAAGCTCATCTGGAAACTGGACTTGAGTCTTGATCATGATGGCAAAATACCATCATCACGTTAAGATGTCAATTTGATGTATCCACCACATCAAGCCTCAAACCAAAACTCACCCCTCAACAATGATCGGAAGAAGTAGATGATGGGTGAACACCTCTAGTCTTCAGCACGAAGGCGACAGACACCATCGACCCCATCGCCTAATCCAGATTTCGGAGCAACTCGCTTGGGACGACTCTAACCTTAAAGGCAAATCCGGCGCCCCGAACCCTCACCCTCCCCCCAAAAACATCTTCGCCCCCTCAGGGTCCCGCTTGCATTCCAGCAACGCCCCCAATAGCAACGGCGCCACAATCGTCGCATCCGACTCAATCACGAACATCGGCGTGTCCTTCGTCAGCTTGTCCCATGTAATCTTCTCATTCGGCGTTGCCCCCGAATACGACCCATACGACGTCGTCGAATCCGAAATCTGGCAGAAATACGCCCACGGCTTCGCCTCCACCTCCAGATCCATCCGCAACGACGGCACCACGCAAATCGGAAAATCTCCCGCGATCCCTCCTCCGATCTGGAAAAAGCCCAACCCCGGACCTCCCGAAAGCCGTTGATACACCTCGTACAATTCCACCATGTACTCAATCCCCGACCGCGCGATTCCCGGCGAAACCTTCCCCTCCTTCACATACGAAGCAAAAATGTTTCCGAACGTCGAATCCTCATACCCCGGCACCACCAGCGGCAACTTCCTCTCCGCCGCCGCCAGCAACCAGCACTCCTCCGGATTCCCCTCGAACACCTTCCCGTCCAGCTTCCCTACCAGCTCATAAAAATACTCATGCCAAAACTGCCGCCGCCCCTCCCGCTCCGCCGCCTCCCACAACGGAACCATCACCGACTCCACCGCCCGGAACGCCTCATCCTCCGGAATGCTCGTATCCGTCACCCGCCGCAGCCCCGCCTCCAGCAACTCCGTATCCTTCTCCTTCGTAAAATACCGGTACTCCGGAAAATCCTTGTAGCTCTTGTGCGCCACCAACCGGAATAGCGACTCCTCCAGATTCGCCCCCGTCGTCGAAATCCCGTGGATCAACCCCGCCCGGATCGCCGGGGCCAGCGAAATCCCCAACTGCGCCGACGACATCGCCCCCGCCAGCGTCCAAAACATCTTCCCCCCCTGCTCCAGCAGCTCCCAATACCCCACCAGAGCATTCCTCAACGCCCGCGCATTGAAATTGTGGTAATTCCTGAAAATAAACTCGCACAGCGGAAACCCGTTCGACATCGCCTTCTGATCATTCATCGCAAACCAACTCTCCGGTTAAATAACTATCACCTTCCCCCTCCGCACGTCCGCGCATAATGATTCCCCCCCCCCCCCCCCCCCCCCCCCCCCCCCCCGGCCCCCCCCCCCCCCCCCCATGACCCCCACCCACGCTCGGTCCTGAAGTGTGTGCGTCG
>DAOLCW010000126.1:0-8346 GCA_035327665.1 Kiritimatiellia bacterium | reverse complement strand
CGCCATCGACGCCCCCTCCCTCAGCCCCGATGGCCGCTTCCCCTTTCACCACCTATCCCTCCCCCCCTCCGATCCCCCCCACCCCGCCGGAAACCTCCTCATCCAAACCCTCACCTTCGACCTCTCCCCCCGCCAGGCCCTCCAACGCCGCGGGTGGATTCGCGGCATTCAACTTGCCGGGGGTGACATCACCTTCCACGCCAATCCCGCCGGTGGCTGGTTCCCCACCTCCCTCTCCCCCCTCGCCACCACCCTCGACCACGCCTTCGGCCTCAACCTCCAACCCTCGCCCACGCCCCCGTCCGCCTCCTCCGAACCCCATCTCTCCACCTCACCCCCCGCAACGTCGCCCTCTCCCGAAGTCGCCCTCCAGGAACTCGCCGCAACCCTCCCTCACGTCCTCACCCTCCGCTCCCTCACCCTCACCTGGGTCGGCTCCGACGGTCAAACCCTCGCCCGCATCGAAGGCATCGACCTCGACGTCGAACATACCCTCCTCCTCGACCGCGCGATCTTCATCGCCTCCCTCCGCATCAAGCGCGCCGAACAAAATCGCCTCAACCTCGCCAACGAGGTCACCCTCGACCTCCTTTTCGCCGACGGACGCCTCCTCCCCCTCAACCTCTCCGGCGACCTCCGCATGGGCCGACTCCCCGGCCGCGACCGCGAACAAAGCCACCAACGCGCCCTCGACATGATCCAAAAATACGCCCCGTAGTCACCACGAACCACGGGTCTACGAATGAGAGATTTCGTAGAGTTGCGTGGGATATCCCATTGATTTCGATTCTGAGATATGAAGAGATAGGCGTGTACGAGTAGGTGTACGAGTACGGGACTGCAAAATGAGATCGGCATTCGACCACGAGGATCTTAGAGTATATCAGGCGGCTATTGAGTTTGTGGCGTGGCTTGAAGAAGTTGATCTAGGGGACGCTAACAAGGTATCGGCCTATGATCATATGCGCCGGGCTTCTGCCGGGGTTCCAGTGAACATCGCCCAAGCCAGCGGAAAACGTTCGACGAGCGATCGTCGCCAGTTTATCGACACCGCCTATGGTTCCGCGCTGGAATGTGCCGCCTGTCTCGACGTGCTCCGCCTTCTTGGGAACCTGCAGGTGGCGACGGTTCAGGCCGGCAAGACACAGCTCTCAGCGCTTGTGTCCATGCTGATCGGCTTTCGAAGGGCAACCGGCAGAGAGGCGCGCGAGGAAAGGGCCGCATACGTCACCGTAGACCAAGATGGCGCCAAGGTGTGGTTTGACCATGAAAGACTTGATGTCTACAAAAAGGCCCTGGGATTTGTTGTCTGGAGTAGCCGATTGCGAAGTAAAATCGACATGCCCCGTTCAATGATGACCGCCCTGGACCGGGCATCAACTGGAGTAGCCCTGAATATCGCCGAGGGAAACGGCAAGTTCTCCACGAAGGATCGCTGTCGTTTCATCGGACACGCCCGAACCGCTGCGCTGCAGGCGGCGGCCACCCTTGATGTTCACGCAGTTCGACAGGTAAAGAGCATGTCAGCTTTCATCCCGGGGAAGCAGCAACTCACCGATCTTGTGAGCATGCTTATCGCGTGGGAACGCAGTCTGGAGGAGAATTAGTACATGTCACCTCGTACTCGTACACCTACTCGTACACACACATCTCTTCCATCAACCATCGCAAATACCCGCCCGATCTCTCGCGGAAATCCAGGAATACCATTTTGGAATCGCCTCAATCCATAACCCCGGAAGCAGCCTCCTCCGGCCAACCGAAACCCGGCTCCCCGGAGAGGGTCAGCTCCATCTTCGCCGCCCGGTTCTGGACCCTTGCCGGACTCATTGCCCTCGCCGCCCTCGGCTCCCGCACCCTCTCCGGCTCCGCCATCTTCCGCCACCTCGCCCAGGGTCGCCACCTCCTCGAACACGGCATCACCCGTTACGACCCCTTCTCCTTCGGACTCCCCCCCGACACCCCCTGGTATAACCCATCCCCCCTCTACGACCTCGCCGTCCACCTTCTGGCCTCCCTTGGAGTTCCCCTTCTCATCCTCGCCCACATCGCCGCCGTCGCCACCGGACTTCTCCTCGCCATCCGCTCCGCCCGAATCACCCCGCCAACCTGGGCCACCGGCGCCGCACTCCTCCTTGCCGCGTGGGCCATCGCCCCCACCTTTACCCCCCGGCCCGAACTCGCCGCCGTCCTTTTTTTCGGGGGATTCCTCCATCTTTTGCGCCCCCGGCTAACCTCCGCCCCCCCCGCCCGTATCCTTGCCCTCGCCGCTACCGCCGCCCTCTGGTCCCTCGTCCACCCCTCCTACCTCCTCGCCCCCATCCTCGCCGCCCTCCGCCTCCTCGACGAAAAATTCACCTCACCCTTCCCCGTCCCCATCCTCCGGGGAAGCCTCCTCGTCCTCCTCATCTGTATCCTCACCCTCCTCCCCCTTCTTATCGGCTGGGGCCCCCGTGCGATCCTCCACACCTTCCATCTCCTCCTCGGCGAAAACCGAAACCTCGTCGTCGAATGGATCTCCCCCTTCTACGAAGAGTTCCGTCCCCACCCCTTTCGATTTGCCTCCTCCCTCCTCCTCATGGCCCTCGCCATCCCCGTCATCACCTGGACCCGACGCCTCGAACTTGTCCACACCGTCCCCGCCGTCCTTGCCACCTTCATCATCGCCACCGCCGCACCCTACCCCGCCCTCGCCGCCGCCCTCGCCATGCCCCTCGTCATCCTTGGCCTCCAACGCATCGACGACGCCCTCCGCGCCCTCTCCTCCAAACTCCCCCTTCTTCCCCTCCTTGCCCCCGCCGCCACCGGTTTTGGCGTCCTCCTCACCATCGGCCTCACCGTCACCAACCTCTACTACCTCCAAACCGGCCTTGCCTCCTCCTTCGGCTTTTCCATCCATCCCCACATCCATCCCGCCCCAACCATCCTCCAGCACCTCGACCGGCTTGGCCCGCAACGTGTCCTTATCCACACCGCCCCCGACGGCGATTACCTCCTCTGGGCTCGCCCCGGCCTCCCCCGCTTCATCGACTCCCGCGCCCACCTCCATCGCCGCGAACGCTACGACAAACTCCACAACGCTCTCCTCGGCGACGCCCCCGCCGCCGAATGGCTCGAAGCCTACTCCCCTGACGCCATCCTTCTCAACGCCACCTGGATCAACGCCGGACTCGCCATCGACCGCCTCCAAGCCAGTGGCCGCTGGACCCTCGCCGCCTTCGACGGCATCTCCGCCCTCCTCCTCCGCTCCACCGCCTCCGACCTGCCCCTCATCCGGGAAATCCAAGCCACCTACGACGGCCGCGCCGCCATCGAGCAAGCCTACCATCACCACACCCGCCACCATCCCTTCCCCCCCATCCGTTCCCCTCTTCCCGCCTCCCTCATCGGAGCCGGAGCCGTCTTCCACCACCTCGGTCATTACCAAAGCTCCTACGACCTCCACCGCCTCCTCATCCGCGATGCCCCCCGCATGAAAGACGCCTGGTTCCGCCTCGGCGTCGCCGCCCTCCACCTCGGACGTCCCCGCCTCGCCGAAACCTGCCTCGAACGCTACACCCAATGGAGCGGCCACACCGCCGTCGGTTGGCTCTGGCTCGCCCTCGCCCGCGAACACAACGGCAACCTCCCCGAAGCCCAACGCGCTTATGCCCGCGCCTCCACCCTCGACCCCATGATGACCCGCCACTTCCGCACCCTCCCCGACCTCCCCCGTCCCCCCGAAAAATCCCTCAAGAACTATGCGGAATGACCCTGAAGCAGACTCAACAATTCGCTACGAGCTGCCTTCATAATCGTTATGGATGCTTTTGCATCCTCAAGAGTCGCAGATTCACCGGGATATCGAAACTCCACAGCATAAATCGACAAGCGAATCATGTCCGGGCGAAAGGCACTCAACAGGGGATAATAAACGGAACACTGATCCAAAAGAATCGGCAAAGCATGAATCTTTCGTGGTACAACCTTGTTCTTTTCCAACAATGCCTTTAGTAATTTCTCAACGCACTGCTGGGCATGAAAACAAACCGAGTTATGACTGGCAAAGGTACGCACACGTCTCAAGGCAAGCGCGGAATGATAGTCTTCCTCCGCTTTGGATATCCATTCTTGGACGCCTTTATCCATACAAGACCTGCCCCCGGGTGATCACCTCAGTGATGAAGCCGTCCTTTTCTGCCAATCGCTTGGCAACTTCGGATGGGCGCCTGACAAGCAGATCAAGCGGGAAAGGAGCATCGCTTTGCAAACGAATGGAAACCGCCTGTTCCACATTCCGCGGCTTATCATGATCCATGATCACCAACAAATCCACATCGCTATCCCTTGTTGCCACCCCACGGGCATGTGAACCAAAAAGAACAATCTTTTCTGGCGAAAATTTCCGGCCAAGCTCGTGTGCATATTTAAGGATCTCAGATTTTCGTATCATGGCTTTCCTTCTTCCGAAAGAATACGAAGCCTGAATCCCTAGTTCAAGTGCATCTACGCAAATGCTTGAGAGCGTCAGCGCATATTCGTCTAGTTGTATAGCCCATTAGGAAAAATCACGAAGCGCCCAAGTACCCACTTGTCCGCCGTAGCCGTTTCGGCGAAGGCGGAAGCACGAAAGAAGCTCGAAAGCCGAATGCCGAAAAGCGAGGCAGCCAAGATGGCTGGCTTCTGACGTAGGGCTTCGGATTTGATTCCGGCTTGGGTCTTTCGTCATTCGTCATTGCCGGACAACGAGTTGAGCGTATACGGAAACCGGCTCTGTGTGTATCCGTTGACCCCAAGCCTCCCCCGGTTTATCGTGAACCGCGATGAAGAAAAACGCCGGGAAACCGGCCCATCCGGACGGAACACGACTGGCGGACTTGCTCCGCGAGGGGGGGATCTTTTGTGTCCCGCTCCTGTCCTTCCCCGCTGCCGCTCACCTTGTCGTTCATGCCCAAACCGCGTGGAAGGGCACCCTTCTTTGTGTCACCGACGGCCCCGAGTCCATGGACCGGTTCATGTCCGACCTTCTCGCCCTCCGTCCTGACATTCTCAAGGAAGAGGACATCGCCTACTACCCCGCCTGGGAATCCCTCCCCGGCCACGGAGCCCCTCCCCATGCCGATCTCATCGGCGACCGGCTCAAAGCCCTTTCCCTCCTGCGGTCGGACCACCCTCCCCGCTGGGCCGTCACCTGCATCCAAGCCCTCATGCAACGCACCCGGGCCCTTGCAATCTCCCCTTCATCCCCTCCCGGCAACCACATCCTCGCCGAAGGTCAGACCATCGACCCCGAAGCCCTTATGCTCCGGCTCGATGCCCTCGGCTACGACGCCGGACCCGAAGTCCAGGCCAAAGGCCAGTCCGCCCGGCGGGGCGGAATTGTCGATGTATGGCCCCCCACCGCCGCCTGGCCCTTCCGCATCGAGTTCTTCGGCAACGAGATCGAGTCGATCCGTACCTTCGAGCCGGTCGAACAACGCTCCGTCGAACGGATCGGGCGCTTCGACCTCACCCCCGCCCGCGAGGCCGCCGAGGCCGAAGCCCTCACCGGATGCGTCCTCGACGGACTCCCGGATCACCTCGCCTGGGCCTGGGTGGATGCCGAGGCCATCGCCACCCACGGCGCCCTCTATGATCAGACCATCGCCGAAGCGAACGCCGAAGACGTAACCTGGTCCTATGATGAGATCCTCGCCCGCATCGAAGCCCGGGCAAACCCTCAACTTCGCTTCAGCCTCGCCGACCATCCCGGTCAAGTCGTCCCCGGCATCGAAGACCCAAACCTCCCCGTTCCCCTCGCCGGCGCCCTCACCCCCGACCAGATCGAACACTTCCGCCATACCCTCTTCGAAGCCATCAAGGACCGTATTCGCACCGGCTGGAAGGTCCGCTTCTACTTCGATACCGCCGGAACCCGCGACCGGTTCATGGAAGAATTCCGCGAAGCGCCCGGCCCGTGGAACGCCTTCGACCGCCCCCTCTCCGACTCCTTCGCCGACTCCTCCGCCCGCATCCTCCACCTCGCCGAAAAAGATGTCTACGGTCGCGGCAAAACCCTCCGCCGACGCTACGACTTCCAACACCGCTCCGACGGAGCCCGACAACAAATCGGCGAACGCATCTCCTCCTGGACCGACATCCAGCCCGGCGACTACATCGTCCATCTCGACCACGGCATCGGACGCTACCGGGGACTCTTCGAAATCGAATTCAACGGCAAACGCCAGGAAGCCCTCACCCTCGAATTCGCCGACGAGGTCAAACTCCACCTCCCCGTATCCCAAAGCCACCTCCTCAGCCGCTACATCGGAGCCGGAAAACTCCGCCCTAAACTCCATCGCATCGGCGGAAAATCCTGGACCAAAGCCAAAGCCGACGCCGAACGCGCCGTCCGCGACCTCGCCGGGTCCCTCCTCGAAACCCACGCCACCCGCGACGCCCTCCCCGGCCACGCCTTTTCCCCCGATTCCGTATGGCAGCACGAATTCGAAGCCTCCTTCCCCTTTCAGGAAACCCCCGACCAGCATCAGGCCATCCTCGACGTCAAACGCGACATGGAAGCCTCCCGCCCCATGGACCGCCTCATCTGCGGCGATGTCGGCTACGGCAAAACCGAAGTCGCCATGCGCGCCTCCTTCAAAGCCGTCATGGATGGAAAGCAGGTCGCCCTTCTCGTCCCCACCACCATCCTCGCCCAACAGCATTACGACACCTTCGTCTCCCGTATGGCCGCCTTCCCCGTCCGCATCGAAATGCTCAGCCGCTTCCAGACCCGCGCCGAGCAAAAAGCCACCCTCGAACGCCTCGCCTCCGGCGGCGTCGACATCGTCATCGGCACCCATCGCCTCGTTCAAACCGACGTCGCCTTCAAGGACCTCGGCCTCGTCATCATCGACGAAGAACAAAAATTCGGCGTCGCCCACAAGGAACATCTCAAGAACCTCCGCAAACTCGTCGATGTCCTTACCCTCACCGCCACCCCCATCCCCCGCACCCTCTACATGAGCCTCACCGGCGCCCGCGACCTCAGCGTCATCGAAACCCCGCCCGTCGAGCGCCTCCCCATCGAAACCATCGTCGCCGAAAATACCGACGACATCGTCCGCGAAGCCGTCCTCCGTGAACTCAACCGCGAAGGCCAGATCTACATGCTTCACAACCGCGTCCAAAGCATCGAGACCGCCCGAAAGCGCCTCCTCAACCTCGTCCCTGAAGCCCGCATCGCCATCGCCCACGGCCAGATGGATGAAGACCACCTCGCCCGCATCATGCGCGCCTTCGTCGCCGGCGAATTCGACCTCCTCCTCTGCACCACCATCATCGAAAGCGGCCTCGACATCCCCAACGTCAATACCATCCTCATCGAGCGGGCCGACCGCTTCGGACTCGCCGAATTGTACCAGCTTCGCGGCCGCGTCGGACGCTACAAGCGCCGCGCCTACGCCTACCTCCTGCTCCCCAAACACGCCTCCCTCTTCGAAATCGCCCGCAAACGCCTGACCGCCATCAAGCGCCACTCCCAGCTCGGAGCCGGCTTCCGCCTCGCCATGCGCGACATGGAAATCCGCGGGGCCGGCAACATCCTCGGCGCCGAGCAAAGCGGCCACATCGCCGCCGTCGGCTTCGACCTCTATTGCCAGCTCCTTCGCCGCAGCGTCGCCGCCATGAAAGGCGAAAAACCCCCGCCCATCGTCGACGTCGAAGTCAAACTCGACTTCATCGACACCTCCCCCGGCCATGCCCACCTCCCCCATACCGCCGCCATCCCCTTCGACTACATGGAAGAGGAAACCCAGCGCGTCCTCCTCTACCGGCGCATCGCCGCCACCGCCACCCCCGCCGACGTCGAGACCCTCGAACGCGAACTCCGCGACCGCTTTGGCCGCCCCCCCTCCGGCGTCCTCCTCCTCCTCGACATCGCCCGCATCCGCATCGAAGCCGCCGCCCGCCGCATCAACATCATCGAAGTCCAGGGCGACAAAGTCATGATGCAGCGCCGCGGCGACTACCTCATGACCAACGGCAAATTCCCCCGCCTCACCGAAACCACCCCCGCCCAGCGGCTAAAAGAATTGCAATCCATCGTCCGCAAATATTGACCCCCCGCAACGTGCCCGGACTCATCCCACAAGGGACGAGCTCCAGCGGCTGGCTGGTGCGGACACGTGTCCTTGAGGAGGGCGGAGCTCCGCGACGCCGCGACCGCGTGAGGAGAAGTCAGGCTCGATCATGGTGGCCACGGGCTCGCGAAGCTCGACCAAGCCGAAAAGTTCATGGGATGATCGAATGCCTGCGGAAAAAGTGGCGGGGATGACGGGGCTCGAACCCGCAACCTCTGCCGTGACAGGGCAGCGCTCTAACCAATTG
>DAOLCW010000125.1:0-8365 GCA_035327665.1 Kiritimatiellia bacterium | reverse complement strand
CTCCAAACCTACCGCATCCCCGCCGACCGCTCCGACGACCTCCCCCCCCCCCCCGCCCCAACCCTCGCCCCCCAGCCCGATCCCGCCTCCGACACCCACAACCTATGAAGCGCCTCCTCTGGATCATCTTCCGCCGTCTCATCCGCTGGACCCTCCAAGCCACCGGCCTCCTCGCCATCCTCTGGGTCCTCAGCGCCATGACCCCCCTCCCCTGGCGAGTCGTCGGCTGGCTCGCCTCCGACCTCGACGGCTCGCCCTCCCAGCCCCCCGACCACATCGTCGTCCTCGGCGGCGGTGGTATCCCCAGCGAATCCGGACTCATGCGCACCTACCACGCCGCCGCCCTCGCCGCTCAATACCCCGAAGCCTCCGTCATCGTCGCCATGCCCCAGGACGGCAAAGACCGCGCCGCCGAACGCATGGCCGACGAACTCAACTTGCGGGGGGTCAGCCGCCACCGCATCCAATTCGAACCCGAAGGTCGCAACACCTGGGAACAAGCCCGCAACACCGCCCTCCTCCTCGGCCTCCCAGACCGCCAACCCGTCGTCCTCGTCGTCACCTCCCCCGAACACATGCGTCGCTCCCTCCTCTCCTTCCGAAAAGCCGGCTTCCAAAACCTCCGCGCCTCCCCCGGTTGGAGCGTCGCCATCGAAGCCGACCTAAACTACCACGTCCCCCCATCCAAACCCCGTCCCCTCCGCAACCTCGGCGCCAACCTCCTCGCCCGTTACCGCATCTGGGACAACCTTGTCCTCCAGGCCAAAATCCTCCGCGAAATCGTCGGCCTCGCCTACTACCGCCACATGGACTGGAACTAACCCGTCACAACTTCAGAACGAGCCTCAAGCCTTCCTCTACCTCACTCATCCTCGGGGCGTCCAAGCACTTAATATCATTCCTTTCCGCGACGGCAACGGACGCGTCTCACGCCTTCTCTTGCTGCTCACCGCCTACCACGCCGGGATCGAGGTCGGCCGGTACATCAGCCTCGAACGAATCATCGAGGAGAACAAGGAACGATACTACGAAACGCTCCACCAAAGCTCCCAAGGCTGGCACGAGGGCCAACACGACCCTTGGCCCTATATCGGCTATCTGCTCTTCATTCTGAAAACCGCCTACGCCGAATTCGAAGAGCGGGTTGGGCAGATGGGCGCGCCGCGCGGGGAGAAAACGGCGCTGATCCGGGCGGCTATTTCACGGCAATCCGAACCTTTTTCGCTGGCGGGTCTGGAAGCGGCATGCCCGGGCGTTAGTCGGGATATGATCCGAAAAGTGCTGCTAGACGTACAACGAGACGGCGAAATAAAATGTGTAAAGCGTGGAAGGTCAGCGCGTTGGGTTAAAATAGCGCAATGACTGTCAAATGGCGCAATAAACAGTGTAATTGTTGGCGATAATAGGTAATAGGTAATGCAATTGGGTAATTTAATCGGTAATGACCGCCATGTCTGACCTCAAATCCAGCCTTCAAGCCGCATTGCGGCAATTCACCGCGCAACCCCTGGAACAGGCCGCGCGAAACCTGCTCGCCACCCTCGGCTATACGTCCGACCGCACGGTGAAGGTGGATTCGGTCGAGGCCTTCAGCAAGCAATTTGATCCCGCGAACCGCCTCCTCCGCCTCACCGCCGACAGCCCCGATCTTCTCGCCGTCATCAAAGCCGAGGGCCGGGTATAAGCGCCAACGGGAACCTGCAAGCGATGACGGTTAAGTATCATCTCTTTCTTGATGAAAGCGGGGATCATGGGTTGGTGCAAGTGAACCCGGGTTTCCCGGTGTTTGTTCTATGCGGCATTCTTATGGCCGATGAGGATTGGCGTGTCATGAATGACCGCATGATCACCATGAAAAAACGATTCTGGGGAGACCGGAAAGCCATTCTGCATTCCCGCGATATTCGGAAATGCGAAAAAGAATTCGTCATCCTCTTCGATCCGGATGTCAAAAAGCGTTTTTATGACTCGATCAACAGGTTGGTCGTCGATTCCCGGTACGCCATTGTTGCCGCCGCCATCGACAAAGAGGCGCACATCAAGAAATACGGAAAGCTGGCCGATGACGTATATCAAATCGCACTGTCCTTTGTCATAGAACGAGCCATCTTTTACTTGGACGATCAAGCTGGCCAAGACAAACATCTGCATCTCACCATTGAACGACGAGGAAGCAAAGAAGACGCGAAGCTGCGTGAACACTTCCAGCAAATTTGTTCGAGAGGAACGGGCTACGTATCGCCCGGGCGTCTTCAGCAATACCGTCTATCCATCGAGTTCAGGGCAAAGAGAGATGATGTCAACGGTCTTCAACTCGCCGACCTGATCGCCTATCCCATCGCCCGCCACGTCATGGACCCGGACCGCGCCAATCCGGCCTTTGATGTGTTGGCCGGGAAGTTTTACGCAAAGGGAGGCAAGCGCTATGGGCTCAAGGTCTTCCCCTGAAAAACATCAAGCCCGCCGAAGCGAGCTTGAATGCCGACCGGGGACACCCCGATCCAAAATTAAAAATTTTTACGGGCCCCAAGAACTCCACCCTGACGGGATGCCACTCTCAACGAGCCGCCTCTACTTTTCTTGCCCCTTACCACAAGTAACATCGCGCAATGAGAGGTCGGCGTCAAGGCCGAAGGCTGTTATATCCCCCCCCCAAGCAGGAAGGCCTGGGTCACTCCTGCTCACCCGCCCAGCCGCTCTTCGCGTTCCTTTGCGCCTTTGCGTTAAAAACCCTCCCCCATCATCCCCTCCCGCTTATTCGCCCGCCGCCCAATACCCGTGCTCACTCAAAATCCTCTGGCCCTCCGGCCCGAGTAAATAGTCCCGGAACGCTTCCGCCGCATCCCGGTTTCTTGCCCACCGCAAGATCACCCCGGCCTGCTCCAGAGGCGGCCCGATTTCCGGGGAAATCTCCACCGTCACCACCGCATCCCGGGCCGACCCCGAGCCCGCCAGCGACCCCGCAACCAGTCCCGCCGACATCGACCCGTCGGCCACCCGGGCCGCCGCCTCCGCCACATTGTCCGCGAGCACCAGATCCGCCTCCACCGCCTCCAGCAACTCCGCCGTAAGCAAGGCCGCAAACGCCGCCACCCCATAGGGGGAAACCCGCGGATCCGCCACGGCGATCCGCACCGCCCTCGGATCATCCAGAGCATGAATCCCCCGCTCCGCGAAATCCAACGGCGAGTCCACCCGCGCCATCACCACCAACCTCCCCCGCCCATACACGAACACATCCTCCTCCGCCCCCTTGCCCTCCGCCACCAACTGATAGGGAAACTCCGTGTTCGACGACAAAAACAAATCGAACGGAGCCCGGTTCAACAATTGCCGATGCAACAATCCCGCCGCCTCATACATCACATCCACCGGCCACTCCGGATGCTTTTCCCGGAACCCCTCGATCAGCGCCGGGAGGGCCACCGCCAAATCCGACGACGCCGCGACGAACAACCGGTCCGGCTCCGCCGCCCGGCGCGGGGAACACCCCGCAACCCCCAGGGCAAGCATCCCCGCGGCAAGGCTCACTCTGACGGACTTTGAAAAACGCCAACGCATGATCGTCGCGACATTATCTACGACCCGGCCTTTTCTCCAAGTTTTTATGAGGAACCCGGCTCGCCAACCGCTGCTCCACCGGCACCGCAAACGCCACCTTCCCCCGCAGCACGCATCCCGGGCGCCCGGGAACACATTCCGTCTTCAGCTTCGCGCAGCCCTCGCTCGGCTCGTCGAAATGCGGACAGAAAAAACTCATCCCTCCACCCCCTTCTTCCACGGCTTTCCATAAACCACCGTTCCGCCCTCCCCCAGCAACGTCTCCACCATCGCATGAGCGGCAAAGAATCCGAACGTTCCCGTCACATACGCCACCGCCCCCAACCCGCTGTCACATCCCCGGGCCGGAGCCGACGCAAACGGATCATCCGACGGCTCCACCTCGCATCCCGCCGGCCACACGATCGGCTCCCGCGAATACACACAGGGCACCCCGAACGGAGTCCGGAGATCCCCGGGAAAATCGAACCAGCGCCGCAGCTTCTTGCGAACGAACGCCAGCAACGGATCATCCCGCGTCCACGCCAAATCCACCGTCTCGATCATCCGGGGATCCCCCCGTCCCCCCGCCCCCCCGCACGTCACCACCGGAATCCCCTTGGTCACACACGACCCGATCAGCCACGCCTTGCTACCCACCCCGTCGATCGCATCCAGCACCACATCATACCCCTGCTCCAACAGCCCCTCCGCCGTGTGCCGGTTAAAAAACGAATGCACCACCTCGAACCGGCCCTGCGGATTGATCGCCGACAACCTCCGGGCCAGCACCTCCCCCTTCGGCTGGCCCACCGTCTCCGAAAGCGCATGGATCTGCCGGTTGATGTTCGTCTCGCACACGTCGTCCAGATCGATCAACGTCATCCGGCCCACCCCCGTCCGGGCCAGCGCCTCCGCCGCCCACGACCCCACCCCGCCCAGCCCGATCACCGCCGCATGCGACCGCGACAACCGCAGCGCCTCCGGCTCCGAAAAAAGCCGGGCCACCCCGCCGAACCGGGGACTGACCGCCCCGCCGCTCATCAGGGTTGATCGTCGCCCGTTCCCAGCAAATACACCAGCGGACGCCACACCCGCTTCGCCCACGCCGCCTCGTTATGCTCCGCCTCCTCGTCAAGGAACCACGCGTAATCGATCCCCGCCGCCTTCGCCTTCCCGTCGAGAATTTCCAGAAATGCGTCGATCACCGGCTGCATCCGGTCCTTGTCCATCCCCACTCCGCCATTGTCCAGATAGACCTTCAGATTCAGCGGCGGCCCCTCGTAGGCCTCAAGGTTCGGAAGAATCTCCGCGAACATAAACGCCGGGGAAAGACACCCCGCCCCCGAAAAAATGTGGGGATAGTTCCAAGCCAGCAGCCACGAGATGCAGCCCCCCATGCTCGACCCCATCACAAACGTATCGTCCCGACCCGGCAGCGTCCGGTAGGTCGAATCAATCATCGGCTTCACCGTATCCACCACAAACGACATATATGCCCCGCTCGCCTCCGCATCCGCCCCGTACTCCTCCCGCCGCAACGGCGTATTGTTCATCGCCACCACAATGACCGGACGGATCAACCCCTCTCCGATCAACCGGTCCGCTGTTTCATCCACCCCCCAATCGATCCCCAGAAATGACGTCGCGGGATCGAACACATTCTGTCCATCATGCATATACAACACCGGGTAATGTCCATTCCCTCCCTCATACCCCGGAGGCAACCACACCACCACATCCCGGGCCGGAGCCCCGCCGCCTTCGAGGTTCCGGTGGTAACGAACCTCCCCGGTGATCCCCCCCGCCACTGGAGGCCGTTGGTCCTTCCACTCCGGAACCCCCAACGTGATGTCCATATCCTCGTCCAATACCACCCGCATATCCGGAGGAACCCCGCCATCCTCGGCGAGCGCCTCCGTATCCCAATCCCCCCGCGTTACCTTAAACGCCACCTCCGACCCCGCCGGAAACGAACCCGACCAGATCCACCCCTCCTCCGACCTCTCCATCCGAACATGCGATGGATGCCAATCCCCTAAAACCGGGTGATTGCCGGTCAGGTACACCCCCTGCCCCTCCGGCACTGACGATGAAACAACCGTAACCGTTAACGTTTTCATAGCGCTCCACGAGGTGATCGGAAACAGCAAGCCGAGCAACGGCAGCCAACCCAAAAGGATACGAATCTTCATGCCCCCCATCCTAGTCCCCGTCCCCTCAAAACGCGAGCGGGATTAACGCCTTGCGAAAAGCGATCACAAAAACCATAGGGAGCAAATCGCGGCTCTGCGGGGATGGGCTCTGGAATTGGGGTCTGTTTTTTTCTGTGTTCTTCTGAGTCTTCTGCGGTTCCAATTCCGCTTTTCCAATTAAAAATCAAGACGTCGCCGTTGGGTAAACTTCGAATCCTTTCGGGTTCCGGGGTCTGCTCAATACAGGAGGGTCAAGGATTTCACATTCATTTGTATTCCCCCTCCCCTCATGCCAAACTTTTCCCATGAAACCCATCTCCTTCCCACGAATCGCAGCCATCGGATTATTCATCCTGCCCCTCGGCGCCTTCGGCGAGGAAACCCCGCCTCCCCAACCCCAGCTCGCCTCCGACATCGTGGCGGTCATTCATGGCGAACCCATCCCCTACGATTGGTTTGTCCATGAGTTCCGCTCGACCTTTTTCCGCCATGGCGAAGCCGCCAATCCCCGCGAGGCCGTATGGGAAACCTTTCTCAAGCGCGCTTTGCTCTACGAAGCCGCCAAACAATCCGGCCTCACCGAAGATCCCGCCGTCATGGACCGGATCCGCGAGCGGGTCGAAGGCACCCGGGCCTTCATGGCCTATCAACTCGCCATGCTCGAACGGGGCTTGGTCGCCGAGCAGTACCTCGAAACCCTCGGCTTGAAACCTGATCAGCTCCCGGTTTCCGACCAGGAGGTGCTCGACCGCTTGCGAAACGACATGAAAGAAGAACAGCTTCCCATTTCCCTCGGCGAGGTTCCGCCCAAGGTTCGCGAGCAAATCGAAGGGCGCATCCGGAGCGAAAAGGTCGAAGACAAACTGAAGGTCCACCTCCAGCGCTGGATGAATGAATTCGAGGTGGTCGTCGATCAAGACAAGATCGACACCGTTCCCTACCCTCAAGGCGCCGGACTGCCGGGACGCTGATCCGCAGGCATCCTCGGCTCCACCCCGCCGGGAGGCGACCGATGGAAAAGCTGCGTCCAATCCAGATGGGTCTCCCGGTAAATCCGGTCGACCTCCTCAATCAGCATCCGGATCGATGCCTCCTCGGTGTAGCCAATCTCCCGGGCCAACGCGGTCAACCGGTCATTGCGATCCTGCCGACCCAGACGAATCACTTCGCTCATCGTCGATTGGATCTGATTCCGCAGGCCGGGAAGCTCGGACGGCGAAGGGTCGGAATCCACGGCAATCCACAACGCATCCAACTCGGTAAACGCCTCCTTCATCCGCTCGATCATCGCCAACTCCTCGGGATCATTCGATCGAGCCACCCGCGACTCCAGCCGTTGAAACTCCCGATCCAGCGACCGGTCAAACCGGGCAAGTGACTGGTTCGCCATTTGCTCCGGGTCATTCATCGCGAGCGCCACCGGATTGGTCAAAACCACCGGCACCTCCTGCCGGTCCGCCTCGGAAAGATCCTCGAGGTCAACCGACAACATCTGCGCCCCCGGAGGAAGCGTCCGAAGCTCCCGGGGCGGAGTGGAAGGAGCGAGCGTCGGCGGAGTCCGAACCTCGCTACGCAACCCGGCAAGTTCCTCCCCCAGACGACGGTTTTCCCGCTCCGCCCCCACCAGCAACACCAGCAGCCCGCCCGACAGAACCAGCAGGACCACCATTAAAACTAGCGGCACACGCGAATAAGAAAACGAGGTTGGCTTCATCGATCACCCCAGAATAAGCCGAAACGTCCCGTTTTCCGACGAAAAAAATCCCCGCGTTTGTTTAAATACCATTGGGAAACCCTTCGTAACCCGTTGAGATCAAGATCGATCCACCCCAACTTAAACGCTTAATTAAAATGTTTGACATCCGGGCGTGGTCCTCCTAGTGTGGCGGGCAGATGAATACCTGATCAGGTGTTCAAGGGCAGGAACTCAAAACAAGAGGTATACGATATGAAAAAAGCATTATTGAGCGCAGTGGCCGGGTTGTTGTTGACCGCAGGCAGCGGGTTTGGCGAATCCATTTGGTTCAAGCAGGTCGCGAACCGCTATGACTACATCAAGTACGCAACCTGGCTGATGACCCAATTGAAAATCGATTTTGGCGTCTGGCCGGTAGCCCCCGGTCACACCGCCGGCGCGGTGTTCACCGACGACGGCTGGCAGTCCGTCTACTGGCAAACCGCCGAGTGGCAGGCCAATGTTCAGGGTCCGTTCGGCGGATGGGATGAAGCCTGGTCGGTCTGGATTTCCGCCCGTGGCCAAAACGGCCAATACATGGGCCAGTCCCTCGTCCCCTTCAACATCGAATTTGCCCTCTACGTCACCGACCAGTACGGCAACTGGTACTGGGACAACAATGGCGGATACAATCATCACTACTACGTAGACTAAATGCCTCCTGTCCAGTAGTAGCTTGAACCCCAAGGGCTCCGGATCCGTCCGGAGCCCTTTTTTTCTCTCACCCCCCGCAACTTCATTTCCAGACCTTGGAAAACCACCCTCGCTGCATTTCCAAACCTTGGAAACCGTTGATTTTCTGTGGCGCTTCATCCCCGTTCTCACGAACGCGGCTACGAGTTATACCAATCCCTACTACTTTATGGTATAAAGAAACGTTTCTTTCCGCAATTTG
>DAOLCW010000124.1:0-8369 GCA_035327665.1 Kiritimatiellia bacterium | reverse complement strand
CACCCCCCGCAACATTGCCCTCCGTATCGACCGCCTCACCCTCGCCAAACGACGCTGGCGCGCCACCGCCGAAGACGGCGCCGACTTCGGCTTCGACCTCGACACCCCCCTCCGCCACGGCCAATGCTTCTTCGCCGACGGACCCACCCGCTACCACATCCACCAAACCGAAGAACCCGTCCTCGAAGTCGACGTCACCGACCTCGACGACGCCATGCGCCTCGCCTGGTCCATCGGCAACCTCCACCAGGCCATGCAACCTCTCCCGTCCGCCATCCGCATGCCCGACGACCCTGCCCTTCACGCCCTCCTCCAATCCCTCGGCCGCCCCCCCCGCCAAACCATCGCCCGCTTTGAGCCCCTCCGCGCCACCGCCCACCATCACCATCATCACCACTGACCATGGACACCGCCCTGCTCCATTGGCTTCAGACCTCCGACTCCGCCTTTCCCGTCGGAGCCTTCTCCCACTCCATGGGCCTTGAAGGCTGGATCCACGAAAAACTCTGCCCCGACGAAGCGTCCCTCGAAGCCTACCTCACCCACTTCCACCTTCCCCTCCTCGAACAAATCGACCTCCCCATCCTCCGCCACGCCCACGACGACGCCGCCCGCGAAGCCTGGGCCGGCCTCGAAGACCTCGACTGCCTCGCCTGGGCCTGCCGGGGCAGCCACGAAGCCCGCGACGCCTCCGCCCGTATCGGCCGCCAGCGCCTCCGCCTCCTCCACGAACTCAAACCCGCCCCCGCCATCCAGTGGATGCACCAGTCCGTCCAAGCCGGCACCCTCCGCGGCATGCTCCCCGTGGTCAGCGGAATCGAAGCCCACGCCTACGCCCTCCCCCTCCCCTCCGCCCAGCTCGCCTACGGCTACCAAACCCTCGCCGCCATTCTTGCCGCCTCCACCAAACTCATGCGCATCGGCCAGCGAGCCGTCCAATCCATCCTCCTCCGCCTCCTCCAGCGCCTCCCCGAAACCATCCAGCGCTCCCAAACCCTTTCCCGCGACGCCATCGGAGGCTTCTTCCCCTCCCTCGACCTCGCCGAAGCCCGCCACGAAACCCAATGGACCCGACTCTTCATCTCATGAACCCACCCCCTCCTCCCCCCCGTCCCTCCCGCATCGGCATCGGCGGCCCCGTCGGCTCCGGCAAAACCATGCTCGTCCTCCAGCTTTGCCGGAAGCTCAGCTCCCACCTCAGCATGGCCGTCGTCACCAACGACATCTACACCCTCGAAGACGCCCAATTCCTCATCCGCCACAACGCCCTCCCCCCCGACCGCATCCTCGGCGTCGAAACCGGCGGATGCCCCCACACCGCCATCCGCGACGACATCGCCATGAACCTCCAGGCCGTCGAAACCCTTGAAGCCCGCCACCCCGGACTCCACCTCGTCCTCGTCGAAAGCGGCGGCGACAACCTCTCCGCCACCTTCTCCCCCGACCTCGTCGATCAATTCATCTATGTCATCGACGTCGCCGAAGGCGACAAAATCCCCCGCAAAGGCGGACCCGCCATCTGCGGCAGCGACCTCCTCGTCATCAACAAAACCGACCTCGCTCCCCTCGTCGGCGCCGACCTCTCCGTCATGGACCGCGACACCCGCGCCATGCGCGGCGAAAAACCCTTCCTCTTCTGCGACCTCAAAACCGAAAAGGGCCTCGACCACGTCATCGCCTGGATTCGCCACCACGCCCTCTTCATCACCCCTTGACCCACCCCCCATGCAGGGTCACTTCCATATCGCCTGCGGGGTCGATCCCAACGGTCGAACCCACCTCACCCACCGCGAAATCAACGCCCCCTTCCACCTCAGCCGCCCCTACTGGGACGGCCACGCCCTCATCGTCCAGGCCGTCCATGTCGCCGCCGGCGTCTTCGCCGGCGACACCCTCTCCCTCCGCGCCCGCGTACCCTCCCGAGCCCGCCTCCTCCTCACCTCCCCCAGCGCCCAACGCATCCACACCATGCCCGCTGGCATCGCCGCCACCGCCCAGGAATTTCACATCGAATCAGAGGGTTGGCTCGAAACCTGGCCTGAATGGTTCATCCCCCAGCGCGACTGCCACCACCGCCAAACCACCCATATCCATGTTGCGGGGGGTGGAGAAGCCTACCTTGTCGAAACCCTCACCCCCGGCCGCACCGCCCACGGCGAATGGTTCGACTTCCGCCGCCTCGAATGGGAAACCCTCCTCCACTACGACGGCCATCTCGTCGTGTGCGAACGCGCCAGCCTCACCGGTCCCCAATGCCGCGACCGCCTCCGCCTCCCCGGCTCCTCCCACCGCCCCGGCGCCTACTACGCCGTCATCCACATCGTCACCCCCCGCAACCTGCCCCTCCGCGACCTCCAAACCGCCCTTCACACATCCTCTCCCGACGCCTGGACCGGCCTCACCCGCCTCCACGACCACGTCTACGCCGTCCGCATCCTCACCCCCGGCAGCCAAGCCCTCCGCAACGCCCTCGCCCACGTCCGCAACCTCTTCCAAACCCACCTCCCCCCCCTCCAAGCCAACCCAAGGAAGTTGTAATACCGTTACCTAACGCAGATGTCATCCGCAACCAATCAAGAGATTTGAGTGTAAGAGTACGTGTACGAGTGCGAGTTCAAGTTCTCTCCTTAATCGTACACCTACTCGTACACACCTATCAACACCCGCAACCCAAGATGGAGCCACGGCAGCGGCGCGCCGAAGTCCTTTGAAAAAGGAACGAAGGTGGCTACCCTCTCACCGGGGCAGCAATAGACCGCACGGACTCTCAGTGGGGCTGTAATGCATCCTCTACGCCGTTTTTACGGATCGGACGGGTTTTGGCGCATAGGAAACAAGGCGATCCGGATGCTCCTGCTCCTTCCTCCGCAAATCAGCTACCATGGCCCGAAGGTCATACCCGAAACGCTTGGCATAAGCCTGTCGGATTCTCCGAATCTCATCAACCACAGGATCGTTTTGCATGACTACTCCTCCATCAGCTCTTCAGGCGTGCAGATCACCGGGCAGGCATAGCCCACATGATTCACCAACCCCACGATTTTCTCGCGTAGCATTGCGTTGGCAAGATGCTTGCAGTTCCACGTCAGGAGGCAATCGATTCCGTTTACCGCAGCAATCGCAATATGCAGGGCGTCAGCAGCAAATTCTTGTGGAACAAGGTCCTCGACAACAAGCCGTTGGGCGAGTGAAAGCGCCGCATCATCTGCTTTGAGGACCAACAGACCCTCGAGAACCTCCATCCGCTTGCGCGATGCATCCACGTCGCCGCCAGACGCCCTCCCCCCCTCAATCAGAAACTCATTTGCCATTTCCCTCATTTTATGGCTTGGTATGAGCCTTTCATCGGGGAATCAACCATGCCAGAAACACGTAAAACCAAGATTATCGCCACCATCGGACCCAGCACCTGGGCTCCGGAAAAACTTGAGGAACTCATTGCCGCCGGGATGGATATCGCCCGCATCAACATGAGCCACGCCTCCCCCGACCACGTCAAAAACACCGTTGAACATGTCCGCGCCGCCAGCGCCAAGGTCGGACGCCGCGTCGGCATCCTTATGGACCTCCAAGGCCCCGCCATTCGCACCGGCGACCTCCCCGTTGCCCTCGACCTCAAACCCGGCGAACGCATCGCCCTCACCGTCCGCGGCGAAGTCTCCGAGGAACTCCACTCCGTCGACGTCAATTACGACGACCTCGTCAACGACATCAAAAATGGCGATGTCGTCCTTGTCGACAACGGCAACATCCAACTCAAAGTTCTCGAAAAGAAACGCAACCAGTTGACCTGCGAAGTCCTCACCCAGGGCACCCTCGGCAGCCGCCGCCACATCAACCTCCCCGGCGTCCGCGTCAACCTCCCCGCCCTCACCGAAAAAGACATCGCCGATGTCGAACTCGGCATCAACCTCGGCGTCGACTTCATCGCCATGTCCTTCTGCCGCGAAGCCGAGGACGTCATCCGCCTCAAGGCCATCCTCGAATATCGCAAGGCCAGCCAGAAGGTCATCGCCAAACTCGAGGACCAGGAAGCCATCCGCAATCTCGACTCCATCATCGATGAAGCTGACGGCATCATGGTCGCCCGCGGCGACCTCGGCATCGAATGTCCCTTCGAGGAATTGCCCATCATCCAGCGCCGCATCGTCAAGAGCTGCATCACCCTCGGCAAGCCGGTCATCGTCGCCACCCACATGCTCGAATCCATGATCGAGAACCCCTCCCCCACCCGCGCCGAAATCACCGACGTCTCCAACGCCGTCTTCGAGGAAGCCGACGCCATCATGCTTTCCGGCGAAACCTCCGTGGGCAAATACCCCGTGCAATGCATCGAAATGATGGATCGCATCGCCCGCCGGGTCGAACGCAGCGGCGGGGCCGGCTACTCCCAGGCCGCCGTCATGGTCACCCAGGCCTCCAAACTTGTTAAAGCCGCCAACGTCCTCGCCGAGGAAGTCCGCGCCTCCGCTATGATCGTCTTCACCCGCTCCGGCGGCATGGCCCGAAACGCCGCCTGGCTCCGGCCCCGCCATACCCCCGTCTACGCCTTCACCAACAACCCCAAACTCCTCAACCAGCTCACCCTCTACTGGGGCATCAAGCCCTACTTCATGGAATTCAACGCCGACCCCGCCCTCAACTTCCATCAAGCCATCGACCACCTCAAACAACACCGCCTCATCCAGTCCGGTCAGCACGTCGTCTCCGTCACCGAAGTCGAAATCGGCGGACGCATGATCGACACCATCCTTATGGAAACCGTCGACTGATCCCTCCTGCCCCTCACGTTTTTCGCAAATCGCTCGCCGCTCGCCTTTCAACATCGAATGGCGCCAGCTTGAAATACGGAACCGGCCGCATCAACATTCCATGTCCCTCAGGAGCGGCTGATCCTCCATCGCCTTCTTGCATCCCCGTCACCTGTCGCGTAAGCTTTTACCAATAGAAACAGGAGCCTAACGTGAAGAAAATTCTCGCCTTCGTCGACGACATCTATGAGGACCTCGAACTCTGGTATCCCAAACTCCGCCTTGAGGAGGAAGGATGGACGGTCACTGTGGCCGGGCCGGAAACCAACCGTATCTACAAAGGCAAACACGGCTACCCTTGCCAGGCCAATACCGACATCGCGGACGCGGAATCCACCGACTACGACGCCCTCCTCGTTCCCGGAGGATTCGCCCCCGACAAGCTTCGCCGCGACGCCAACGTCCTCCGCCTCGTCCGTGAATTCAACCAGCAAGGCAAACCCATTGCCTTCATCTGTCATGCCGGCTGGATCTTGATCTCCGCCGACATCCTCCGCGGCCGCAAAGCGACCAGCACCGTGGGCATCAAAGACGATATGATCAACGCCGGCGCCGAGTGGGTCAATGAACCGCTCGTCGTCGACCGCAATTTGATCAGCTCCCGCACTCCCGTCGACCTGCACCTGTTCGCCAAGGCCCTCGTGGATGCCTTGAGGGCTCGCAGTTAATCCCCATGCCCTCCTTGCCCCTTTATGAACATCGCCCCCCCCTCTGGAATCCCGGTGCCTTCACCTGTGTGGCACGTTGGTTCGTCATGACCTCCCTGCCTCGGACCGAACGGCCTCCCCCATGACCAACCCCTCCGAATCGCCGCTGCATTTCGACATTCTCATCGTGGGCAGCGGTCTCGCCGGTCTATACGCCGCCTTCTGGGCCGCCCAACACGGAAACGTCGCTCTACTATCCAAGACCACCCTCGGGCAAAGCAATTCCTTCTGGGCCCAAGGCGGCATCGCCGCAGCCATTGACCCCGAAGACTCCGCCTACTTCCATTTCGACGACACGATCGCCGCAGGACGCGGCCTCTGCCGCCGGGCCGCCGTTGAAATTCTCGTCGGGGAAGGGGTCGAGCGGGTACGCGAATTGATCGGCATGGGGATGAGTTTCGACTCGGGAGCTAAAGGTCCCCTTCTCGGGCTCGAAGGCGGCCACAGCCATCGCCGCATTCTCCATGCCCAGGGCAACGCCACCGGACAGGCCGTGGTCGAATTCCTTTACCGAAGGGTCGTCGACAACCCCAAGATCACCCTGTTTGAAAACACCACCGTGGCCGAGCTGATCGTTCGCGACAACCAATGCCGCGGCCTCGTCGCGTTTCAGTCCAACCGGGAGGAACCCTTGCTGTTTACCGGCCGGGCCACCCTTCTTGCCGCCGGCGGCGCCGCCGGCAACTACCAGCGCACCACCAATCCCCCCTCCTCCTCCGGAGACGGTATTGCCCTCGCGTATCAGGCCGGGGCCCAGGTCTGCGACATGGAATTCGTTCAGTTCCATCCCACCGCCTTGTTCACCCGATCCGGCAAAACCTTTCTCATCAGCGAAGCCCTCCGCGGCGAGGGCGGGCGACTGGTTCATGCCGACGGCGAACCCTTTATGGCGACTTACCATCCACGCCGCGAACTCGCCCCCCGCGATGTCGTGGCGAGCGCCATCTTCAAGGAAATGATCGACCGCAAGCTCGACCACGTTTACCTCGATATGCGCCACCTCGATCCCGTCAAGGTCCGCGAACGGTTCAACAACGTCTATCGCGCCTGCCTTGAGCATGGCATTGACATCGGCACGGATCTGATCCCGGTCGCCCCCGCCGCACACTATTGGATCGGCGGCATTGTCACCGGGCGCATGGCCGGATCAAGTGTGCGCGGCCTCTTTGCCTGCGGCGAGTGCGCCTGCACCGGCGTTCATGGCGCCAATCGCCTCGCCAGCAATTCCCTTCTTGAATGCCTTGTCTTCGCCCGCCGGGCCGTACAAAGCGCGTTTGCCATGACCGACGACGCCGGCATCCCCGAAGACATCCGCCGCAATCCCCCCGTTCGCGACAACACTCCGGTCGATCTTGAAGAGGTTGCCCGGCTTCGCGAGCATGTTTCCGCCCTCATGACCCGTTATGTCGGGATCATCCGGGAACGGGAGGGCCTTGAGTTCGCCCTCGCCGAACTGCGCGGACTCCGCGAAAGCCGGCGCGACCTTATGGCCCGCTGGGGCGGACGCTCCCTCCGCAAGATGCTCAGGGTCTGCGAACTAACTGTGCGGGGAGCCCTGCTCCGTGAAGAAACCCGAGGCGCCCACATCCGTGAAGACTTCCCCGAAGAAAACCCCCAATTCACCGGCCACATCACCCTTCAACGTGGCACCGAACCCACCATCGTCCCCTGGACCTGACCCCCTCCCTCCCACCTACTCTTACTCTTACTCTTAATCTTAATCTTAATCCCCCCTCCCATGTCTACACCTCTTCCCCCTCTCCCTTGGGACGTCATCGACTCCCTGATCGACCTCGCCCTCCGCGAAGATCTCGCCGGCGGCGACATCACCACCGAAACCCTGTTCGCTCCCGACGATCTCGCCGAAGCCCGAATCCTCGCCAAGGCGCCGGGCGTAATCGCCGGCCTTCCTGTCGCCGAGCGGGTCTTTCACCGTCTTGATCCCAGCCTCACCTTCCTCGCCCGCGTGGGCGACGGCGACTCCGTGGCGCCCGGCGATCTCATCGTAGAACTTCGCGGTACCGCCCGCGCCATCCTCAGCGGGGAGCGCCTCGCCCTGAATCTCCTCCAGCGGATGAGTGGCATCGCCACCGCCGCTGCCCGTTTTGCCGAGGCCGTGCAAGGTCTACCCGTCACCCTGCTCGACACCCGCAAGACCGCCCCCGGACTCCGCCTCCTCGATAAGGTTGCCGTCGCCGCCGGAGGCGTAACCAATCATCGCATGACCCTCAACGACCTCGCGATGATCAAGGACAACCACCTCGCCCGCGCTGGCGGAATCACCCGGGCCGTCTCCCTCATCCGAAACGCCCGACCCGGACTGAAAATCGAAGTCGAAACCTCCACCCTCGCCGAGGTCGATGAAGCCCTCGCCGCCGGAGCTGACATCATCATGCTCGACAACATGTCCCTCGACGACATGCGCGAAGCCGTCCGCCGAATCGGCGGACGCGCTCCCACCGAAGCCTCCGGCAACGTCACCCTCGAACGCGTCCGCGCCATCGCCGAAACCGGCGTGACCTCCATTTCCATCGGTTCCCTTACCCACTCCGTCCACGCCCTCGACCTCTCGTTGAAAATCGCCGAGGCTTAAACCTCCCGCGATCACAGGATCCACCGACCCTGGAGGCCGGCGTGCCGCGACGCCGGTTCCAGGCATGATTTAAAAATCATTCAACAAATCGGGGATTTGCCTGATCCAACCCCTATGCACATTCAACCCATGTTCATTGACCTCGCTCTGATCCAGCGTTAGGTTGTTCTACCAATCCCTAAAACTATAGGGTGTAAAGCAAAGTTTCTTTGCGAAATTTGGAGGGTCGAGCTCCGCGAGACCGAAGTCTCTATCGGC